>JANNQJ010000182.1:0-22534 GCA_031400675.1 Cyclobacteriaceae bacterium | reverse complement strand
TTCGTATGAAGTCCCCCTGGGACTTTCTGTTTTATGCGTTTGCATGGTTTGTCAAACACTTGACCTTCAGGAAATTTCTTTTCAACAAGGTCATTTAACATCAGAGCCTCAGTATTTATTTGGAGTAAAGGCATTCGGTGTTGAAACTACGTCAGTGGGAGGATTTATTACCTGGAATATTTTTCGTATGCCATTGTTAATTTTTGCGTGGATTGTATTCTTTATTGCTTCACTCGCTGAATCAAACCGTACACCTTTTGATCTACCAGAGGCCGAATCAGAACTAGTGGGAGGATATCATACCGAATATTCTGGTTTTCGGTGGGCCTCCATTATGTTGGCGGAATACGGCATGATGCTGCTGGTAAGCCTATTGGGTACAGTTCTTTTTTTTGGAGGTTGGAATACGCCTCTACCCAATATTGGATTATTAAAATTGGCTGTTTGGACTACAGGAGTGCCTGGAACCATAACGGCAACATGCTGGGGAATTTTTTGGCTGGTGGGTAAATCTCTCGGATTTGTGGGTATCCAAATGTGGATTCGCTGGACGTTTCCCCGCCTGCGTATAGATCAGTTGATGAGGCTGAGTTGGAAATATTTAACACCTGCCGCTTTGGCTTTGGTAATTTTATGCGGATTTTGGAGATTAACGTTTGTTTCGTGAGAAGAACTAAATCTATAGTGATCATCATTGCACTGTTGCGCCTGGCAGCAACATCTGGTTTTGGCCAGTCTAATAGCTTGATTGATAGCCTGGAAAATGAATTATCAAAAAAGAATCCCGATACAACACAAGTCAGTCTGCTTACCGATTTGGCAGATGCGTATGTTTTTGTTGATTTTCAAAAGAGTTTTGATTATTCCAAACAAGCGGTTGAATTGGCCAATGAGATTAATAACTTCAAATTAAAAATAGAAGCTAACCGAATGCTCGGCCTGAACTATAATCTGGAAGGGGATTATACTTCAGCACTCAAGTATGAAACCCGATGCCTTCAATTGGCTTTTGCATTCAACGACAGTTCTAATATGGGGTTGAGTCATAGCAACATCGGAAATTATTACTATGAACTAGGGGAGTATGATCAGGCCTACTATTACTTAACGCAGGGATATAAAATATTACAACGCAGCGCCAAAAATTCAGATGATTCGATAACCATGAACGTTGCCCTTCATAATGTGGGTAGAGTATTTAAGGAACTAGGTCAATACGAAGTGGCATTGAAACATTTGAAGCTCTCTCAAAAAATCAGCGAAATAGTTAACGATCAAGAAGGCCGACCTTATTCACTGGATGAAATTGGTGATGTTGAGTTACGGATGGGAGACTATGATTCCGCCTTATATTATCTAACACTCTCCATCCGTGAAGGTCGCAAACTCATTACCAAAAAACCCAATACATCCATCAAGGAACTTCAGCCTAAAACATTCTCCAAGATTGCAAAAGCATACCTGTATAAAGGAGACTACAGCAAAGCCTTTGCATACTATGACTCTACGTTTAAAATTCACGAATTGACCGGGAACAAGTATGGTATTGCCGAAGTAGAGTTAGGAAGAGGTACCGTTTTTCTAAAACAGAAAAATTATGACGAAGCTAAGTTTTACATTGAAAAAGCTGTTGGATTGTCAAAGCAAATAAATGCGCGTGTACTTGAAATTGCATGCTATGAACAACTTTCTATGCTTTGGGAGAATAAGAACGATTACAAAAAATCCCTGGAATACTTTAAGTTGTTCAAAGTATTGGATGACAGTCTATTCAGCAATGAAATGGAACAAAAACTGTTGCGGGATCAGATTTTGTTTGAAACCGCTACACGTGATGATCAAATTGCAGCCCTAACCCGTTCAGAGGAAAATCAAAAATCGGAGTTGAAAAAACAAGAGTTTATTAGAAATATTTTAGTTGTACTGATGGCGCTAAGTGGCATTTTACTGATTAGCGTGTATAGAAGCGGCCAACGCAGAAAGCAAATTAACTCGCTGTTGCTGCAACACCAGGAAGAGATGGAGAAACGGAGCAAGGAATTAGAGCAACTGAATGAAGTGAAGGATAAGTTTTTCTCCATTATCTCGCACGATTTACGCTCTCCTATCAATGCATTGGCAGGATTAATGGATTTACTCGACAAAGGAGCCATTGCATCGCATGAACTTCCAGTAGCTATAAAAGAATTGCGTGTCCGTTTCAACCATACGCGTTCGCTGATGAATAACCTGCTCGACTGGACAGTACTGCAAATGGATAAGATGAATTTGCAGGCAAGCAATGTACTACTCTTTAAAATAGTAGAAGAGAACATCGAATTAATGGGCTCCATCCAGAGTAAGAAAATAAGGATGGTGAACAACGTTCCTCAAAATGCCATCGGCTATGCCGATAGCAACACCATTAATTTAGTTATTCGGAACCTCATGACAAATGCCATAAAGTTTACCAATGATGGCGGAGAAATAGCTGTATCCGCTGAGCCGAAAGGAAACGAGTGGGTGATGTCGGTCCGTGATAATGGCATTGGCATGAGTGATGATATTCAAAAGAAACTCTTCGATAAAATTAATCCTTATAGCACCCGTGGCACCGCCAACGAAAAGGGCACTGGCCTTGGGCTTATTCTTTGCAAAGAATTTGTTGAGAAAAATGGTGGCCGCATTTGGGTAGAGAGTAAAGAGAACAAAGGAAGTACCTTCTGGTTTACTGTTCCAAAGGCATAAAGAGGTATAAGTATAGGGTATATACCTTATACCTTATACCTTTATGCCTTATTGCCAACCCGTGAAGGAACAAAAAAGTTATTTGGGAAATATTGCGCTCGTCACGCGCTCCTTGTGGAGCGGTCTTCGCATTACATTTGACCACATTCTGAAAGCACGTACCAGCAAAAAGCTGCTTTCCATTCAAGATGATACCTATTTTAATCAAACCAGTGGGATCGCTACCATTCAGTACCCACACGAAACACTTCCGGTACCTGATACAGGTCGTTACCAACTTCATAATGAAATTGATGATTGCATTGTTTGCGATAAGTGCGTAAAAATTTGCCCCGTTGATTGTATCACAATTGAACCTATAAGAGCGACTGAAGAAATTGGAAGAACTTCTGATGGTACACCGAAGCGAATTTATGCTGCCAAGTTTGATATTGACATGGGCAAGTGTTGTTTCTGCGGACTATGCACAACTGTCTGTCCAACCGAGTGCCTTACGATGACTAAAACATACGACTTTAGCGTATTCAATATCCGTGAACATAATTTTGAATTCGCAGAAATGACTCTGGAAGAAATCGAAACGAAGAAAAAACTATTTGAAGAACATCAACGAGCAAAAGCTGCAACTCAGTCTGTTGTTTCTCTTCCAACAAACACTTCAACCGGTGAGTTACCAAAATCACCACGTCCTGTTTTTAAACCAAAAATTAAGCCTCCAGGCACATGAGTTTAATCTCCTTTATCTTTTACACATTGGAGTTTTTAGCGGCCCTATCTGCCATCAGTATACTTTTTACAAAAAATGTTTTCTATGGTGCGCTTTTATTAATCGTCTGTCTGCTCTGTGTAGCGGGGATTTACATTCTCGCAAACGCTGAGTTTATTGCTGTTACTCAAATTCTGATTTATGTGGGTGGTGTCTTGCTGTTGATCATTTTTGGTATCATGCTAACATCCAAGATTTCAGGTAAGCCGTTGGTTGTAAAAAACCAATACTGGTTTGCAGGTGCTTTGGTCGGCTTGTCGTTCGTGATACTACTTTTAAAGTCATTTTATGAAACTAGTTTTTACAACAGCAATCAAGTTGCAAAAGATTCAGTCTATAATTCAATCAATCAAATTGGTATTTTAATGATGACTGATTATATACTACCATTTGAGATAGCAGGAATACTTTTATTGATTGCTTTAATTGGTGCAGCAGTGGTAGCGTCTTCATTTAATTCTATTAAAAAATCTTAGTATGCTCCCCACAGAACATATTCTATATTTAAGTGCGCTTCTATTCTCAGCGGGGTTAATGATTATTATTATAAAGCAAAACGCCATTATGGTACTGCTGGGTATCGAACTCTTGTTAAATGCAGCCAACCTGAACTTAATAGCATTCAATCAGCTTCAACCGGAAATACTTACCGGGCAGATTTTTACGTTGTTTGTGATTGTTGTGGCAGTATGCGAAGCTGCTGTAGGATTAGCAATTGTCTTGCGTGTTTATAAACACTATCAAACTTCTGTGCTAAGTGAAATTAATGAGTTAAAAGAATAACATCTTGGAGGGCAACACAACATTTAATCTATTGCCAGGATTGGTTCTGCTCACTCCTCTCGCTTCATTCGTGATGTGCTTGCTCATTTCTGAACGTTACGCTTGGCTTGTTACAATCACTGCCCCGGTATTGTTACTGGTTAGTGCTTCAGCAAGTGTTTTCTTATTTTTTGAAATCCCAGTTAACGCCTCCTATTTAATCGAGCTGGAGTGGTTTCAGGTAGGCCAGTATACGTTCAATGGAAACATAGGACTTAATCGTCTATCCATTTTGATGATGCCGTTAATAACGGTGATTTCATTTTTGGTTCATCTATACTCGATCGGATACATGGCAGGTGACAACGGCATCAGGCGATACTTTGCCATGCTCGGCTTTTTTACGTTCTCCATGCTGGGAATTGTGATGTTCGATAATTTGTTGATGATTTTTATTTTCTGGGAACTTGTTGGGTTTTCCTCGTACATGTTGATCGGGCATTGGCTCGAAAAGCCCGCTGCATCAAAAGCTGCTCAGAAGGCATTTATCTTTAATCGAATTGGTGATGCTGGTTTTCTTATCGGATTGATGATTGTTTGGGCTAACACACAAAACTTTAACCTTAGCGAACTTCTTCATCTACCAGAAATATATTCATGGCAAACGGCTGCCTCACTTTGCATTTTTTGTGGCGTGATTGGTAAGTCAGCACAACTTCCTTTATTCACGTGGCTGCCCGATGCGATGGAAGGCCCCACTCCTGTTTCTGCGCTAATCCATGCAGCAACCATGGTAACGGCAGGAGTTTTTTTATTAGCCAGAGTTTTTCCCTTGTTTACACCAGAGGCTTTAAATGTTGTTGCCCTAACAGGGATACTTACCACCCTCCTTGCCGCGCTGTGTGCGCTTAATCAGTTCGACATCAAAAAAATTCTTGCATACTCAACGATTTCACAATTAGGCCTCATGGTTACAGCTGTTGGAGTGGGTTCAGAAAATGCTGCCATGTTTCATCTTGTTACACATGCATTTTTTAAAGCATGCTTGTTTTTGGGTGCAGGGTCGATCATTCATGCGCTTCGACAGGCACGGTATCTGGCGCATGAAAATTTTGACATACGGGATATCCGTAACCTGGGTGGACTGCGAAAGAAATTACCAGTTACTTTTTTTACATTCATGATGGCTGGGGCTTCACTCGCGGGAATTCCATTTTTCTCAGGATTTATTTCTAAGGATTCTGTTATCACAGGTATTTGGTATTGGTCGGGCGATACATTCTCCTGGAGATGGGTGATTTTAATTTCAGTCTTTGCTGTTTCCGTAATCACAGTTTTGTACACTTTTCGAATGGTTTGGTTTATTTTCTTCGCTAAAGAGAATAAACCAAATCTTTCAATTACAGAGGCACCTTGGATCATGAGAATTCCATTGATCGTTCTTGCCTTTGCTTCTGTTTGGCTTTTTGTCTCGCTGAGTCCATTCGGTGCTTCAGGTTGGTTTACAACACAGGTTGGTGAGCTTCAACATTCAAATCTGGTAACGCTATTATCATCAGGTGTAGTCTTATTGGCATTATTGGCCGCATGGTTCATGTACGCAACAAGAGATAAACACGTTAATTCAATAACTTTTTTGCAAAACGCTTTTGGATTTGATTTGCTTTACGAAAACGTATTTGGCAAATCCGTTGTCAAGCTAGCCACAATTGCAGAAACAACCGATCGCAGGTGGATTGATGGATTCCTTCACGTTACTGCTTACACCCAAGTTTCGCTTGCTCATGTAATCGCCTGGTTCGACAAATATATAATAGACGGAGCCGTAGACGCAATGGCTTGGATATCCGGAGTGGTTGGCTCCTTCACCCGGTCGTTGCAGGGCGGTAAAATCCAGCTTTATATTTTCTGGGCAGCGGTGGGATTGATAATTTTTCTATTTTTCGTATTGATATAAACCCAAATGTCGCAATACCTGCTTACCTCATTAATTTTCATACCCGTTGCGGCAGCCTTGCTCTCCCTATTCATTCCCAACGACTCAAAAAAAACATTCCGTATTCTGACATTGGTCGTTTCGGCCATTCAATTAATACTCTTGATCTTCGCTATCCACGAAACGAGAGACGGTTCGTTTTCTTCTTTTCTTCTCACCGAAAAGGTTAACTGGTTCTCCATTGACTTAGGTAGCTGGGGAATTCTGCAAGCCGAGTACTTTGTCGGGATGGATGGCTTGAGTTTCAGCATGGTAACACTTACTGTTCTTGTTATGCTGATTGCAGGAATTTCATCCTGGACAATCGACAAGAATGTAAAAGGTTATTTCATTTTATTATGGATACTAAACGGAGCCATTGTTGGAACGTTTGTCGCTCTCGATTTTTTACTTTTTTATCTCTTCTTCGAATTCATGTTGCTACCGATGTACTTCCTCATCGGTATTTGGGGCGGACCAAAGCGGGAGTATGCATCCATTAAATTTTTGTTGTACACACTCTTCGGCTCAATTTTGATTTTGATTGTATTGATTGCGCTTTACATATCGGTTCGAAACCCCGAAATACAAGATAGAATCGTACATACCTTTAACATGCTGCACATGACTGATCCGTCAAATTATTTATCCGGATCAATCCTGAATCCGGAACAAGGTTGGATGATTGGATCACATACTGCACGCTGGTGGGCATTTTTATTAGTCTTCATAGGGTTTGCTATTAAACTTCCCGCTGTTCCATTACACACGTGGCTACCCAATGCACACGTTGAAGCACCTACTCCTGTCTCTGTAATCTTAGCTGCATTGTTGCTGAAAGTTGGTGCATACGGCTTACTCCGAATTGCGTATCCGATTTTTCCCGATGTAGCCATAACACTGAGCTGGTTCGTAGCATTGATTGGCGTAATCTCCATTATATATGGAGCATTGAATGCACTGGCCAGTAAAGATCTGAAAAGACTAATTGCTTACTCCTCTGTATCACACATGGGATTTGTACTGTTGGGACTTGCCTCTGTTACCACTGAAGGAGTTTCAGGAGCTGTTTACCAAATGTTCAGTCATGGAATCATTTCTGCGATACTGTTCCTGATTGCCGGTGTTTTATATGATCGCACACAAGATCGAATGATTAATAATTATTCAGGTCTATCGTTAAAAATGCCTGTCTATTTTACGATCGTACTGATTGGCTTTTTTGCATCGCTAGGGTTGCCTGGCTTCTCAGGATTCATTGCCGAAATCATGATCTTGTTAGGCGCATTCCGCTCATTCTCAGCGAATGGATTAATCCATGAAAGTTTTGCAATCATCGCCACGTTCGGTTTGATTCTGGGTGCAGCGTATTATCTCTGGACACTGCAGCGCATGTTCTTCGGTCCGTTTCATATAAAATCAGAAATTAAACCAGAACAGTTAGTTGATCTCGATAAGCGAGAGTACAGCATGTTTCTTCCATTAATCCTACTGGTACTGCTGTTCGGAATTTTCCCGCAGATACTTTTGGATTACATCAATCCATTTGCGCAGCACTTTACAGAATTAGTATTACGCACTGTTAGCCCTATTCAAAATCCGTAAACATTGGAAACGGGACTTACCATCAAACTGGAATCAATCACAAATAGTATTGGATATGTGATCCCGGAAATTATTCTAAGCATTGGAATCGTACTGATCATTTTCATTGGCCTGTTTGTCCGAAAGAAGAGAAACAACATTATACCCTGGACAGCCCTCGTACTTCTTATTGCCTCAATAGTTTACACTGTTCTTCATTGGTCATCTTACTCATCGCCCAATCTCCTGTTTGAAGGAATGGTACGCAGCGATGATTTCTCCACATACTTCAAAATACTATTTGATATTGCAGGTGTGTTGACCGTGTTGATGTCGATGAAAAATGACGAGTTAAACGAGAATCGCTTCAATTCAGAATACTTTACACTTGTCATCGCTGCCGTATTAGGGGCTCACATACTGGCGATGAGTGTTAACTTTATCATGGTCTTTCTTTCACTTGAACTACTGTCCATCTCATCCTACATACTGGCAGGCTTTAGCTTAACAAAGAAAGGTGCAGAAGGAAGTTTAAAGTATTTTTTATTCGGTTCGGTAGCATCAGCCATTATGCTCTATGGATTCTCCATCCTGTTTGGATTAACGGGTACACTGGATTTTTCATCTGGAGATTTTGTTGACAGACTTTTAAATAATCAATCGCCTTTGATTTTAGTGGCCGGGCTTTTGTCGCTTGCCGGATTCCTGTATAAAATAGCAGCAGCACCCATGCATCCGTGGGCACCCGATGTGTATGAAGCTGCCCCCATGCCCGTGGTCGCATTTCTATCTGTTGTGCCTAAATTCGCAGGTATTGCTGTACTGGCAAAGTTTACGTTAGCCCTCAACTTGTTCGGTCAAAGTAATTTCGATTGGCAAATTATTTTAAGTGTGATTGCCATCCTCAGCATTACCGTAGGCAACTTCTCTGCACTATGGCAAAACAATCCAAAACGCATGATGGCGTACAGTTCCATTGCTCAGACTGGTTTCTTACTGATTGGTATTGTTTGCTTTTCTATTCAGGGAATTCAATTCATGCTGTTCTATGCCACCATTTATCTCTTAACAAACTTTGCTGTATTTATTTGCCTTCAGATATTTGAGAAGCAAGGGATCACTTCGGTACAATCTTTTAGGGGTTGGGGTAGGTCACATGTGATGGTGAGTGTTCTCTTGTTACTAAGTTTTGTGGCATTGGCAGGCATTCCACCTACTGCTGGGTTTACTGCCAAGCTATTTATTTTCACTTCTCTATGGAGTGCCTATGAACAAACAGGGAAAGACATCCTGGTTTGGCTTTTAGTCTTCGGGTTATTAAATACCGTTGTTTCCTTGTTCTATTATTTGAAAATCCCGTACTACTCCTTCTTAAAAACAAGCGATACAATCCAATCTGTGAAAAAAACACAGGTTGAGAATTATTTAGCATTGATTTTAGTTGTGTTGGTACTGTTTTTATTCATTCGACCGGATTTGTTGATGGGTTGGCTGAATAAAATTAACTTTGTGCTTTAAATCAGTTAACCGTTAATAGTTATCAGCTAAGCCGATAACGGATAACTGATAACTTTTAACTGACCAAAATGAGTGACCAAATCCTTCATGAGTGCGGAATTGCCCTAATCCGCCTGCGTAAGCCCCTTTCTTACTATTTAGAGAAGTACGGTCCCTCTTTTGCCATGAACAAAATGTACATCCTCATGGAAAAACAGCACAACAGGGGACAAGACGGTGCTGGGGTCGCTAACATTAAACTTGATATTGAGCCAGGGCATCGGTATATCAGTCGTTACCGTTCCATAAAATCTCAACCGGTAGCGAATCTTTTTAGAAAAATCGGGAAAAAACTTAAGAAGGCGCAAAAGATTGGAAAGGAAAAATTCTTTGACGCAAAGTGGTTAAAAGAAAATGTAGCCTTTACGGGTGAACTTTGGTTAGGTCACTTGCGCTATGGTACACACGGATTAAACAGCATCGAAAATGTTCACCCGTTCCTTCGCCAGAATAACTGGAGAAGCCGTAACCTGGTGATGGCCGGTAACTTTAATATGACCAATGTGGATGAACTCTTCGATATCCTTGTAAACATTGGTCAGCACCCGAAAGAAAAAGTTGATACCGTTACGGTGATGGAAAAGATCGGCCACTTTCTGGATGAAGAAGTGCAGGGGCTTTTTGAAAAGTATAAAGACAAATATTCCAACCAGGAAATTTCCGACATCATTGAAAGTGAGGTTGACCTGCAACGTGTATTACGAAGAGCCTGTAAAGATTTTGATGGTGGCTATACAATGGCTGGTTTAACCGGATCAGGCTCTGCCTTTGTTGTGCGCGATCCAAATGGCATTCGTCCGGCCTATTATTATGCGGATGATGAAGTTGTGGTTGTTGCTTCTGAGAAACCTGCTATCAAAACAGCCTTCAACATTAATTACAGCCAGATTGAAGAAGTGAAACCTGGTCACGCGTTGGTCATAAGTAAAAGCGGAGAGTTTAGCATGTACCCCATTGTGCCACAGGGTGAGAAAAAATCATGTAGTTTCGAGCGCGTATATTTTTCACGTGGAAACGATCCTGAAATTTATAGAGAACGAAAACAACTTGGACGCTTATTAGTACCCCAAGTGTTAAAGGCTATTAATTTTGATTTAAAAAATACCGTATTCTCCTACATACCCAACACTGCCGAAACTGCTTTCTATGGATTAATGGCGGGCATTGAAGATTACCTAATTAATAAACAGAAGGAAATCATTTTAGAAAATAAACCATCAATAGATTCATTAGAGGATGTTCTTTCTTTCCGACCGCGAGTGGAGAAAATTGTAATCAAAGATGCGAAACTTCGCACGTTTATTACCGATGATGACCATCGCGATGAAATGATAGCACATGTGTACGATACGACATATGAAGTGGTGAACAAAGATAAAGATACGTTGGTTGTCATTGACGATTCCATTGTGCGTGGCGCCACGCTCGAAAAAAGCATTTTAAAAATGTTGGATCGCCTCAATCCGAAAAAAATAATTGTTGTTTCTTCAGCACCACAAATACGTTTCCCCGATTGTTACGGCATTGACATGAGCCGCATGGGAGATTTTGTTGCTTTTCGTGCAATGATTGAGCTTCTGAAAGAACACGGCAAAGACTATTTGTTAGGTGAAGTATATGAACAGTGTTTGCGCGTAGAGCAAGATGAGCAACCCCAAAATCATGTAAAACGATTATACGAACAATTTACAAATGAACAGCTCTCCGCAAAAATTTCAGAAATCGTTCGGCCATCTAACATTCGTGCTGAAGTACAAGTTGTTTTTCAAACCGTAGACAATCTCCATAAAGCAATCCCTCATCACGAAGGCGATTGGTATTTTACCGGTAATTATCCCACCCTGGGCGGCATGAAAGTAGCCAACCGATCGTACGTTAATTTCATGGATGGTAAGCTCGTAAGAGCTTATTAACAAAATCTTAATCCATTTCTGCGGTAGGCTTCAACATTTCAAAAGCCTCTATTGAATTTTACTCTTTTTTACAGTAGGTTAAAGTATTGTTTTTAACCTCAAAATGTTATGAAGAGACATTTACTCGCAATGTGTGCGATATTACTCTTCTTCAGCGTCCACGTTCGTGGTCAGGAGAGAGTACTATCAGGAAAAGTAACCTCCCAAGATGACGGAACTCCAGTACCCGGAGTAAACGTGTTGGTGAAAGAAACCAGCAATGGTGCTTCAACGGATTCCGATGGTAACTACCGTATATCTGTTTCCGGTGATAATGTAGTTCTTGTATTTTCATTTATTGGTTACCAGACAATTGAGGCAGCCGTTGGAACAAGATCGATTGTGGATGTTCAATTGGCATCTGATATCACGCAACTGAATGAAGTAATCGTGGTGGGGTATGGCACTCAAATTAAACAAGATTTAACGGGCAACATTGCGCAGGTTAAAGGGGAGACGATCAGAAACCTGCCTGTACAAACTTTTGAGCAATCCATTCAGGGGCGGGCTGCCGGTGTTTTTGTGGAGACAGGAAACGGTAAACTTGGTCAAGGCGTAAAAATGAGAATTCGGGGTGCGTCTTCAGTTTCAGCTGATAATCAACCGTTATATGTCGTGGATGGTTTTGTTGTAACATCCGCTAATCAATCAAGCGCAACTGCGGCCACCAACCCGTTAGTTGATATTAATCCCAATGATATTGAATCTATTGAAATCCTGAAGGATGCCTCCGCATCTGCAATTTATGGAGCACGGGCTGCAAATGGTGTGGTGATCATCACGACCAGAAGAGGCAAATCCGGAGCCACAACTTTCAACCTGAATTTACAGACAGGTGTTAGCCAGGAAACCAACAGAAGAGAGTTCTTAAATACAGCGCAGTATGTGGAGCTTCTAAGAGAGGGAGCTAAAAATGTTGGCGCGGCAGAAAATGATCCGTCTTACCTGGAATACGTTGAGGAAATGTTTACCATAAACGGTGCAGGAAATCCGGCCTCCTGGAATGATCCTTCATCACCTGATTATGTTGACACCGATTGGCAAGATCAGGTCTTTCAAAAAGGACATTTTAAACAAATGGATTTAAGTGCCAGTGGCGGAACTGATAAAACCAAAGTATTTGCTTCATTCTCGTACAGCGATCAAGAGGGAATCATAATCAAAAACCAGTTGACCCGCTTAACGGGAAGAGTAAACATGGATCATCAGGCTACTGAAAAGTTAACTTTTGGAGTAAACTTTAGTCTATCCAGAACTCACAACAAACGCTTATCCGATGACGATGAGTTCTCTACTCCTTTGCAAATTGTTGCGCAAATGCCGATGACACCCGTGATTGATCCCAGAACAGGTCTAACCAGTGGTGTCCTTGACTTAGATAGTGGTCTTCCAAATGGAAATTACCCTGTTTATTATAACCCCTTATTGGACTCAAAATATGGTGAACGCGAAACCGTGGTTTTTAGGAATCTGGGATCTGCTTATGCGAGTTATGAGATAACAAAAGACCTTACTTTTCGGAGTGAGTTTGGGTATGATTTATTGAATCAACACGAAGAAACATATTTCGGAAAAGAGACCTCTCGAAATAGCGGTTACCCAAATGGTTTGGGCACCGATGCATTTACCCAGGTTTTTAACTATAGCTTAAATAATTTCGCGCAATACACGAAGTCCTTCAACGAGCACCATAACCTGGAGGCTGTATTGGGTATGAGTTACCAGGAATCCACCCGTGACTTTTCCAAAACAGAGGGAATTAACTTCCCCAGCAATTCGTATAAAGATTTAAATGCTGCAGCCAGTATTATTTCGGGAGATACCCGCGAGTCTAAATTTAGTTTCCTCTCTTATTTTGCCAGGGCCAATTACAAAATCAAGGATCGCTACCTCTTCTCGTTAAGTGGAAGAGTGGACGGATCATCACGCTTTGGAGAAGGAAATAAATATGGATTCTTCCCTGCGGCTTCGGCCGGCTGGATACTCACGGAAGAATCTTTCATGTCTGATATTGCTGCACTTGAATTTCTAAAAATTCGTGCCAGTTATGGATTAACGGGTAATGCTGAGATTGCCAACTTTGCTTCTCGAGGTCTTTACGGAGGTGACGCAGGGTATGGTTCTAATGGCGGGCAGCGTCCAGTACAATTACCGAATGATGATTTGAAATGGGAACAAACCGCACAGTTCGATATTGGTATTGACTTTGGCCTTTTTAACAATCGCGTAAATGGCGAAGTCGATTATTACGTTAAAAATACCTCTGATCTTCTGTTAGAAGTAAACTTACCTGCTACCGCTGGTTATGAAACCAAAATACAAAACATTGGAAAACTTAATAATAAAGGATTTGAATTGGTGATCAACACGGAAAATCTTGTGGGTGATTTCAGGTGGAGCACAAATTTCAATTATTCACAGAATAGAAATGAAATAACAAATCTTGAAGATCAGGTCATTGAAGGTGATTTCTTATCACGCGCTGTTGAAGGCGAGCCTATTGGTATTTTTTGGGGACCGCACTATGCCGGAGTGGATCCGGCTAACGGTGATGCCCTGTACACGGTGGTAAATCCGGATGGAAGCAAAACCACAACTAATGATGTTAACCTGGCCACACGCATGAAAGTAGGAGACCCAAATCCTGATTTTATTGCCGGAATGACGAATACGTTCAGCTATAAGGGAATTGATTTTAGTTTTCTGTTACAGGGAGTTTTTGGTTACGATGTGTATAACGGTGGTGGCATATTCATGTCTGCCAATGGCGACTTTCTGGATAACCCAACTGTGGACCAGCTTCGCAGGTGGCAAAATCCGGGGGATATTACAGACGTTCCGCAAGCACGCTTGTTTGGCGCGAACGGTACTGCTGAATCATCACGATATGTTTTAGAGGCAGGTTACCTTCGGTTAAAGACTGTAACACTTGGTTATAGTTTACCTACATCCCTTATTTCCAAAGCAGGTTTTTCCAAAGCCAGGATTTACGCAAGCGCACAAAATCTCTTAACCTTTACCAACTACGAAGGATGGGATCCGGAAGTTAACTCCGATACATACTCGAGTGGTACGAATCAAAGTCTCAACAATATTAACCAAGGCCTTGACTTTTACTCAGCCCCTCAGGCCAAAACAATTACGGTTGGTGTGAACTTTAGTTTTTAATCGCTAATCATTTAAAACTATGAAAAAGAAATTCATTTACATACTCTCAGTTGTTACACTTCTTTTTACAGCTTGTGCTGATAAGTTAGACATTAACCCGATTGATAGCGTGGAGTCCGGCCTCGCTCTTAACACCTCCGCAGATGTGGAGGGTCTGTTGGTTGGCGCGTATAATGCACTAGCAGATGGTGATTTGCTGGGTGGAAACATGCAGCGAGATTCAGAACTTCTGGGAGATGGTGGCGAGATTTTTTGGAACGGAACATTTACGGCACCTGGTGAGATCTATGAAAAAAATATGCTGATTACCAATAACCAGGCACGTCAAACCTGGCTGGATGCCTATTACTGCATTAACATCTGTAACCTGGTGTTGAAAAACCTGGAGCTGGTTACGGAAGACAGAGTCGGCCGGGTGGAGGGCGAAGCTAAATTTATCAGGGGGCTGGTTTATTTTGAACTTGTTCGTTTGTACGCACGAACATATGTAGATGGAGATCCGAATAACAATCCGGGTGTGCCGATCGTTACTGAAAACGATGACCCCAATGAACTCGTTAGCCGAAGCTCCGTACAGGAAGTGTATGATTTAGTATTAGCAGATCTGAATGAAGCCTCTTTGCTTCTTCCGGATGTCAATAACTTTTTTGCTACAAGATATGCTGCTTTCGCTATTCTCTCCAGAGTGTATCTGATGCAAAATGATTATGCGAATGCGACACTGCATGCGGACAACGTAATACAATCAGGAGAATTTAGTTTGTATGCAGACTTCGAAGATGCCTTTAACAAAGCTTCTTTGGCAGGCTCTAACAGAGACAATAATGGCAATGCTTCAATAGAAGATGTGTTTGCTATTCAACTTACTTCTAATGACGGTATCAATAATCTTAACACCTTCTTTGCTTCAGCAGATTTTGGTGGAAGAGGTGACATTTATATCGAACTTCCCCACTATGACTTGTATGAAAGTGGCGATGAAAGAAGAAACCTGTTTTATGATGACGATTACTACACGGCCAAGTTCAATAATGTGTTCGGTAATGTACCCCTCGTTCGGCTGTCCGAAATGTACCTGACAAGAGCCGAAGGCAATTTTCGCGAAGGCACAACAATTGGAGATACCCCTCTGAATGATGTAAACTTTATCAGAGATCGGGCTAATTTAGCTCCTCTGGGCGGCCTTGTTCTGGATGAGATATTAAAGGAAAGAAGACTCGAGCTCGCCTTTGAAGGTCACCAACTTCACGATTTAAAGCGAACACAACGTGATATTGGGGATTTAACATTTGATGATCCCCTCTTAATATTCCCGATCCCATTCAGGGAGATTACCATCAATCCAGACCTGGAGCAAAATGAAGCGTATCAATAAAACTTCTATGAACATGAAAAAATATTTCTTTTCAATAATAATGGCCTTTGTGTTGCTGGCTGGTTGCGAAGAGGACCCTACCGCTACCCGAAGTAAAGAGTTACTGATCTATCCACCGCCATACGAGGTGTACGCTGGTGAGACCTATACATTCGAAGCAGTTTTGTATCAATTGAATGATACCAGAGAGTGGTTGTGGAGTGCCGAGGTCAACGGAACAGAGGTTACAGCGGGTGAAGGAGAATTTTTTGAAGTCACTTTTGATCAAGACGGCACTTATACAATTTTCTTGAGGGAAAGTGATCGGGAAGGTTCCGTGGATGTAGAAGTGCTGCCAGAGTAGCATTCATAGCAAATTGAAAATACTTTTCAAAAACCCCTCAAAAGGGGTTTTTTTATTTTTTTATTATTCGTTAGGTTTAAATAATTAACGCCACTCACTATGAACTACTGGCTCGTGAAAACTGAACCCGAAACGTATTCGTGGGATGAGTTGGTGCGTGATAAGAAAACCGTATGGGATGGCGTACGCAATTTTCAGGCGCGGAATAATTTAAAAGCTATGAAAAAAGGCGACACGGTATTCATCTACCACAGCGGTGAAGCTAAAGCTGTTGTGGGTTTGGCTAAAATTTTGAAAGAGGCATATCCAGATCCCAAAGATAAAGATTGGGTAGTAGTAGAGATAGGTGCAGATAAGAAATTAAAAGACCCGGTTACATTGGGTCAAATTAAATCCATGAAAAAGCTTAGTAACATGGTTCTGGTAAAGTCCTCCAGGTTGTCGGTTCAGCCGGTTCGTGAAGATGAGTACAGTGCGGTGATCGAATTAAGTGGATCGAAATGAATATCGCCCCTCAATATTCAGGTTTCGTATTCCTGCTATGTTTATTAGTGCTCACGCCACTTCTGTTTTCCCAAGTACAACAACCCAATCGTTTCGAAAAAGAACGAAAGTACAGTGACGAAGATTTGACCATTGTACCCATGGATACGGATGGTCTGGCATTGGTATTCGAAACAAAAAAGTTTAAAAACGGTAACCAGACCTGGGAAGTAACTTTATTAGACACTCTTTTACAGGAGGCTGGCTCACTCGAACTTGAAGTTGAACAGCGAAATAGATTGATCGGGTACGACCATGCAGTTGGAATGGTGTACCTGCTGTTTAAAAAAGACGAAACAAAGGGCGAGATGTATCTGGTTTCTATTGATTTGAAAAGGAAGGAAACAACTGGCCACGAAATAAAACCAGAATTGAATCTTCAACTTACACAATTCTCTAAGGTGGGTAAAAATTTTGTTTTCGGTGGCTACGTTAACCTTGAACCAGCTGTATTGCTGTACAACAGTGATCACGATAACATTAAAATACTGCCAGGTTTTTTTCAAAAAGAGACAGAATTAATTGATGTACGGGTTAATAAAAATCAAACCTTCAATGCCCTAACGATTGACCGGGGTGATCGGGATACGCAAAGAATTATTTTTAGAACATTCGATTCTTCCGGAAAACAATTACTGGAAGATATTACCGATATAGAGGAAGATATTACAGTACAGAATAGCATCAGCAGCACGCTTGACCGGGAGGATTTAATGGTTATAGGAAGTTTCGGTAAAAGAAAAACGAAACAAGCTTCCGGATTTTATTCCTTACCGGTTAATCCTTTTGAAGAACAAAAAATCAATCGCGTGTATTTTGGGGAACTTAGCCATTACCTGGATTACCTGAAGCCAAAAAAAGCTGCAAAGATTAAACTAAAATCATTACATGCAATTGAGGGTGGCCAGATACCTGATTTTACGAATTATGTAATGCCCTATAAACTTGTGGAGCATCCAAATGGATTTTTGCTTCTGGCTGAATCCTATACAGCTTCTTCTAATCAGCAGTCGGGTTATTCTCCGTATAGTAATTATCCTTATTATTCTCCATACGGAGGTTACTACCCCAGGAATGGAGTCTACAATCAAAACCCGGTTTATCCATCCGACTATAACATGCAGAATACAGATGATGTTAAGCCCATTCAAACTGTTGTACTAGCCTTTGATGCCACCGGAAAAATAATAGTGGATTTTAGCCAGAAACTAGCTGAAATAAAAATGTCCACCCTGGATCAGGTTAGTGAGTTTTTGCTCTACGAGGATAGTATTCATTTTTTGTATAAAAAAGAATCTGAAATAAAAACTAAAACCATCAATCTTAAAAATGGTGAGTTTTCTGAACGTACAGAAAAAATAAAACTGAACGATATGTACGATGAAATTCGAATGGAGAGATGGCAGGTTGGCTCCGTTGAACATTGGTTTAACAGAACTCTCTATGTATGGGGCTACCAGTCCATTCGCAACAGCTCCAACGGGCAATTTAAAACTCGTGAGGTTTTTTACATTAATAGCATAGTGGTTCGCTAATCCAATAAAAATGACTGTAAAATTTTCTCTATATTTGCGTTCGGCTTATGCAGAAAAAACTCATTCTCGACTCCGACCTGCTCGATATCACCATTAGCCGCCTTTGCCAGCAACTTATTGAAGTTCACCAGGATTTTTCTGAGACTGTTATTCTCGGTCTGCAACCACGAGGCATATTTTTAGCAGAAATCATTCATAGTAAGCTGGAAAACCTGTTGAAGAAAAAAATTCTCCTCGGATACCTGGACGCCACTTTTCACCGTGACGATTTTAGGCGCAGGGAAATTCCAGTCAAAGCCAGTGAAACGAGGGTTCCATTTACCCTTGAGGGTAAACGAGTTGTGTTAATCGATGACGTACTTTTTACCGGTCGCACCGTGCGAGCAGCCATGGATACCATGATTGCATTCGGACGACCGGAAAAAGTAGAGTTGCTCGTTTTGATTGACAGAAAATACAATCGCGACTTGCCGATTGCACCCGATTATGTTGGCAAGGTTGTGAATACACTCACCTCTCAAAAGGTTTTAGTAGAACTGGAATCAAAAGGGCTTAATAATAAAATCTGGTTGATCAATAAGGATTAAAAATACTATGTCGAAGCTTAGTCAAAAACACCTGCTTGGAATCAAAGACATCACCCGCGAAGACATAGAACTTATTTTTGAAACAGCCGACAATTTTAAAGAAGTCATTAACCGGCCCATTAAAAAAGTACCTTCCTTGCGCGATGTAACCATCGCCAATGTGTTTTTTGAAAACTCCACCCGTACCCGATTATCTTTTGAGCTGGCTCAAAAAAGGTTGTCTGCCGATGTGATTAATTTCTCTGCCTCCAACAGTTCCGTTAAAAAAGGAGAAACCTTGCTTGATACGGTGAATAATATCCTGGCTATGAAGGTCGACATGATTGTGATGCGCCATGCAAGTCCGGGAGCTCCCCATTTTTTATCGCGCCACATCAAAGCCAATATTGTAAATGCTGGTGATGGCACACACGAACATCCAACACAAGCACTGCTTGATGCTTACTCCATCCGCGAAAAACTCGGATCGGTGTCCGGAAAAAAAGTAGCCATCATTGGTGATATCCTTCATTCACGGGTTGCACTCTCCAATATTTTTGCACTCCAAAAACTGGGTGCTAAAGTAATGGTATGCGGCCCTCCTACCCTGTTACCAAAATACATTAACCAGTTAGGAGTTCAGGTAGAATTAGATGTTAAAAAAGCACTCGATTGGTGTGATGTTGCCAATGTGTTGCGCATTCAGTTGGAACGGCAGCAGATAAAATACTTTCCTTCGCTTCGTGAATATTCACTTTACTACGGAATCAATAAAAAATTGTTAGACAGCCTTAAAAAGCAAATTGTGCTTATGCACCCTGGCCCCATTAATAGAGGTGTAGAATTAAGCAGTGATGCAGCCGATTCGCAACACTCCATTATTCTTGACCAGGTTGAAAACGGAGTGGCCATTCGCATGGCTGTATTGTATCTTCTGGCTGGAGCAGCCTGATTTGAAGATTTATTCAACTTTAGATAAATGGTAGGAGAACGAGTCAGAAGCGAACTCGCTTAAAACCAAGGCATCCGAAAAAATACCACTCACTTGTCAGCTATTAAAGGATGCATTATCAATATGCATATAGTACACTGATGCCGCTGCAGTTGTAATCGTTGTTGGTTACAATCTCGGTTTCCTCTTTACAACAAACTAACGATCCAAAAAACACAACGATCAAATAAGCTGCAGCAAATGTTTTTACGAGCTGATTCATATGCGTTAGTAAAAGTACAAAGATGTTATTTGGGTAAAAATTAATATGCTCCTGGAATATACCCCTTCTTCAGCAAGCCATCACTTAGATGATGTCCTTTTTTGTACTTTTGCATTCCGCTTAAATTTAACTTATGATTTACAATAACATCGTTGAAACCATTGGCAATACACCGATTGTTAAACTAAATAAGATTTTTAAGGATATTTCTGGCACTGAAGTCGCCAAAGTCGAATACTTCAACCCTGGCAACTCCACAAAAGACCGGATGGCCTTAAAGATGATTGAGGATGCCGAAAAAGCCGGCATTCTTAAACCGGGCGGGACCATCATTGAAGGCACTTCCGGAAACACAGGAATGGGATTAGCCCTTACAGCTATTGCCAAAGGATACCGTTGCATTTTTACGATGGCTGATAAACAATCGCAAGAGAAAATTGATATTTTAAGAGCTGTCGGAGCCGAAGTAATTGTATGCCCTACAAACGTAGCCCCCGATGATCCTCGTTCGTATTACTCGGTTGCCCGAAAGCTCAACAAGGAAATTCCGAACTCTATCTATCCGAATCAATACGATAATCCATCGAATGCTTTAGCCCATTACCAATCAACAGGACCAGAGATTTGGAAGCAAACCGATGGTGCTGTTACACACTATGTGGCAACAGTTGGTACAGGAGGCTCGATGTGTGGTACTGCAAAGTATTTAAAGGAACAAAAACCATCGATCGTGACCGTGGGTATTGATACGTACGGATCGGTGTTTAAAAAATATAAAGAGACCGGAATTTTCGATGAGAATGAAATATACCCCTATCTCACAGAAGGATTTGGTGAGGACATTCTTCCGCAGAACGTTGATTTCAGTGTGATCGATTTATTCATTAAAGTAACAGATAAGGACGGAGCATTGATGACACGAAGGTTATCACGCGAAGAAGGTCTTTTTGTAGGCTGGTCGTGTGGCTCTGCAGTGCATGGTGCCGTTGAGTATGCTCGTGAAAATTTAAAGAAAAATGACCTCATGGTTATTTTATTGCCCGATCATGGCACACGTTATCTCGGAAAAGTATACAATGACAATTGGATGAAAGATCATGGCTTTTTAGAAACCCGGTCATTTGCATCCACTGCACGCGATATCATCCGTGGTAAAAATGCGAAAGATAAACTTTGCACAATTTCCAATAGCTCAAAAGTGAGTGAGGCTATTGTATTGATGAACCGGGAGGGTATAGATCAGATACCCGTGACCGAAAATAATCATTTCGTAGGAAGCATCAGTTCTTCAAGTCTTCTTGAGAAAATTATGGGCGATCCCCAATTAAAAACTAAAACAGTTGGTGAGGTGATGGATAAGGCCATGCAGTTTGTAGCACCCGACAGTACATTGGATGTTCTTTCATCATTCCTCAACAAAGAAAACAAAGCTGTTTTGGTAAGGGATGAAAATCAGCAAGTACACATCATTACAAAACATGACGTACTAAAAGCCATCACGAATTAATGATGCGTAAATCTTCCTTAACTTTTATCCTTTCAAGATGAAACTAAAATGTGATGGGTCTGAATTTGACCGGCTCATTTGTTTTATCGTTTCTTATCCGGATCAGCCTTAATGCGCTGTTCACGGTTGGCAATTTCCCAAGCCGTGTAGAATATGCACTGTGCACGTTTCGTCAATAAATCGAATTCAATTTTCGAAACTTCATCTCCTGGCTTGTGATAATCTTCGTGTACGCCATTAAAGTAAAAAATGATGGGGATATTTTTCTTTGCAAAATTCCAATGATCCGATCTATAGTAAAATTTTTCAGGATGGTTTTCATCATTGTAAGTGTAATCAAAAATAAGATTGGTGTAGGTTTTGTTTGTAGCTTCGCTCAGATTGTGAAGTTCGGCTGAGAGTTTATCCGCACCAATTATATACACATAGGGAGGGCTGTTCTGATGCTGTGAATCTCTGCGGCCTATCATGTCGATGTTTAGATCTACTACAGTGCTTTCAAGAGGAAATACCGGATGATCAGAATAATATTCTGAACCTAGCAACCCCTTTTCTTCACCTGTCACGGTCATGAACAATATACTCCTGCGTGGCCCTTTGCCCTCATGCTTGGCTTTCGCAAAAGCTTTTGCGAGCGACATGACTGCTACTGTTCCTGAACCATCATCGTCAGCACCATTATTAATCAAATCACCTCCACCGTTTTTTTCCTTGCCAATGTGATCATAGTGGGCAGTAATAACAATTAACTCATCTTTCTTATCAGTGCCTTCCAAATATCCCAGAACGTTATCTGATTTGGTAACTTTCATGATAGAGGTTGTTTTAAACTGGATGGATGAAGGTTTGATTTTTTTCAAAGCATTTTTTGCTGGGTCTTCTGCTGCTGCCTTCTTTAGCTTTTCAAACGTAGTGCTCATAATTTTTTCAACAGCTAGAGGTGATACCAAAAACAATCCA
>JANNQJ010000181.1:0-4061 GCA_031400675.1 Cyclobacteriaceae bacterium | reverse complement strand
CAAAAACTTGTGCTCTTCGCGGCCTTGTGCCGCGATCTCCATTTTGCGCTTTCAAGAATAGGATGCCGGAACAGGTCCGGCAAGGATAGCTTAAATTATTTTGGCTTTTAAGACAACTTCCTATTAATGCCTTCGGAATTTTTAGCTATACAGCTCCTCATAATATTCTTTAACCATTCGACCAGAATCGAATTCAGGTACTACATCGTTCATACTCGCTTTTACAATTCGTTGCCACTTTGCAGGGCTGTCGTAGTAAGTGGGTATGATTTCATTTTCTAAAACGTCAAGCAAATTCTTTGCTTCAATTTTATCCCGTGCCTCTTGGGACAGAGAATCTTCGGCCGTCTTGATAATGAACGAGTTCTTTCCATGCTTGGCAAATTCAGGCACCCAGCCATCGGGTATCGATAAGTTTACGGAACCATTCATGGCGGCTGTCATGCCGGATGTACCTGAAGCCTCATGATATAAACGCGGGTTGTTCAACCAAACATCAGACCCTTTTTTTAAATGCCCCGATATCCAGAGCTCGTACCCAGTTACGACTGTACAATTAGGTAAATCCTTTGTCTTCCAAAAAATTTCGTTGAAGATGTTGATGGCTTCAAAATCTTCAGGGTAAGGTTTCCCTGCCCAAATAATTTGTAGAGGGTACTTCTTATTTTGTACTATTTTCAAAAACCGGTTGAAGTCATGCAACAATAAATTTGCACGCTTGTAGGTTGCGAACCTTCTGGCCCAAACAATGGTTAGAATATTTTCATCGAAGAGCTTTCCGGTTTGGTTGGCGACCACACGAAATAGTTTTTTCTTTAACTCCTTCTTCCGACTTACCAATGCTTTATCGTTATCTTTTTGCAGTGCTTTGTCTAACTCCGGATCACTCCAATACGTTTTGTTTTGCGCGTTGGTAATTGACTTAATTTCACAAATCCCTTTGTAGCCTCCCCACATCTTTCGAGAAACATCACCATGCAGCTTGGAAACAGCGTTGGCTCCTTTGGCAAGGCGTAGTGCGGTTAATGTATAATTTAATACGCCATTTTCAGGATGAACATATTCCTGTACCTGTTGTATTGTTAACCCATTGAAAAAACTCATTGTGTTCAGCAGTGGAATACTGTGTTCCTCATTACCCGCCTTTTCAGGTGTGTGAGTAGTAAACACGACTCGCTTCTTAACTTCATTAATGTCTTTGTATTTATCGAGGAGGTAAAAGCACATCGGAAGCGCGTGACCTTCATTCATGTGATAGATTTCGGTTTTACGTTCCAGAATATCGAGCAGCTTTGCACCACCGATACCCAACAAGATGGATTGAGCAATTCGTGTAGTTTCATTAGGATCGTATAGCCGATGAGAAATTGTTTGAGCTAAAAAATCATTTTCCGGAATGTCTGTACTCAATAAAAAGAGAGGAGCAGAATTAAATACTTCCGCCTTAAGCAAGTACGCTTTTACAAAAACGCGCGCACCATGAATGGTGATTGGGAAAACGATATTGGTATCGGTTATAAAAGAATAGTCCTTATCGCGAAAACTTACTTTCAGTGTTTGGTCCTGATTGCGTTCCTGATCGTAGTACCCCTTCTTCCAGAGGATGCCAATGCCAATCAGGTTTTGCTTTAACTCATACGCGCTACGTAAATGAGAACCCGCAAGAAACCCCAGACCGCCACTGTAAATTTTCAGAGGCTGATCCACCGCAAACTCCATAGAGAAGTAGGCTACCGGTTTTGAATATTTCTTATCGAATTTGTAAGGGAAGAGCTTCTTAATGTCGACCATGATAGTTTTTAAAAGCTGCCAAGCTAACAAAACACTGTTATTCGTTTAAAATAAATTTAAAACAAGTGAGTGCAAACGATTGAATAGTTTGCTTTATGATGCTGATCTTGGCAATTGCTTGATCAACTCCTGTAACGAATTGAAAGTTTGGGTCCGAAAGGTCCAACGAACTTGATTTTCCTCAACTTCTATCGCAATGATGCGGTCTGATTTATCTGATACCTGATACCCATTTCGCTCCAGGGCATTCTTTGTCCACAAATACTCATGCCCTTCACCACTGAGACTTACAGATACGTTGCGATAATTTTCGTGAAAAACCTTTCCTGTTTTAAGATCAAAACCCTTGAACTGAAACAGCTCATCAAACGAACCGTTCAGAACCAAGTCCTCTGGAATACCTGTTAGAATTTTTTTATCACAGCCTGCCAACCAAACTAAATCAGCTGTCTGCAAAGCAAGATCTAATTCATGTGTGGCTACTAAAATTGCCTTTCCTTCTGTTCGTGAAAGTTTTCGGAGAAGGTTCATGATCTCCACTCTATTATTAAGATCAAGATGCGCAGTAGGCTCGTCCAACAATATAATGGGTGTGTTTTGTGCCAGCGCCCGTGCAATCATCGCCATCTGCAATTGGCCGTCACTGAGCTCGTACAATTTTTTAGAAGCCAGATGCTGTATGTGTGTAAGTTCAATGGCTCGCTCTATTATAGTAACATCCCGGCTATTCAATTTGATATTCCAATCGAGATAGGGGTACCGGCCATAAGTCACAATCTCCTGAACAGTCATGTTAACGGCTGAGACGCGATCGGTAAGAACTACTGAAATTTTTCTGGGATCACCCGATCCTTTCCCCCCTTTAGGGATCAAGGGAGGTTGCAGTCCCGCCAGGGTCCGGATTAAAGTAGATTTCCCAATTCCATTAGGCCCCATAAAACAGACCAACTCACCTGCTCGGAGATCAATGCTAAGATTTTCGAAAAGAATGTTTTGAACTGAGCCATCAGCATAACCGATAGTGAGATCATTTGCGGAAAGTAAAACGCTGCTACTCATCACATCCTGATTTTTTTGCTTCTGAGAATAACCCAAATCACAACCGGTGCACCAATGAGGGCTGTGATAGCGTTAATCGGGAGTACATAATCGCTGCCTGGGAAATGAGTCAGGATATCACAAAACAACATGATCACGCCACCAGTAATAACCACTGCAGGGATAAGTATTTTATGATTGGTAGTATCAATTAGTAAACGCGTCAGGTGTGGCACAGCCAACCCTACAAAAGCGATCGGACCGCAAAATGCCGTTACGGATCCTGTTAAAATGCTGGTCCCTATAATAATGAGCAGTCTCGACTTCCTTAGTGGTATCCCCATACTGATCGCGTAGTTATCTCCCAAAAGCCATGCATTCAAGGACTTGATAGAGAGAATTGAAATCGCTAATCCAATAAAAACCGCCATCGCTAGTATTTGGATTTCGCCCCAATTGAGACTGCTCAAGCTTCCAAAAGTCCAGACGAGATAATACTGCTGGTCTTCTGCTTTGCTTATAAATTGCAGTACGCTCACAATCGAAGAGGTAGCTGCCCCAATCATCAACCCTATTATTAAGAGAGAAATATTATCCCGCACGCGGTGAGCAATGGCCAATACTAATAAGAATATGAAGGTACACCCCATGCTGGCAGCCAATGCCAGGGTAAATGAATGAGAGTAAAGAGCTGCACCCGTACCTGTGGTCATGACAACAATGGCCACGGCAAGACTGGCTCCAGAACTTAAACCCAGTACATCAGGTCCTGCCAACGGGTTTCGAAACAAGGTTTGCATTAATAGACCGCCCAATGCCAGTGCTCCTCCGGCCAATATGCAGGTAAAAGCTTTTGTAAGTCTGAAGTCAATAATGATTTCAGCCCAGATAGGTTTTTCGGGAGTTATGCCCGATAAAACTTTCAAAGTTTCTGAAAGGGGTATCTGAACACTACCCAGGGATATGTTGAGCAGAAAAAGAATGATGAGCAGTAAAGGCAGTACAAAATACCAATACCGTTTTAAGTTCTTTATCATTCTATCGGGTCAAAAACCATCAATAATACTCATTTTCGAAGTTTTTAGAGACCTCAAGGTTTTAAAAACCAAGAGGGTCTGAGGTATTCCAAAAATTTTAAAACCTTCGTTTGTAAACGAAACTTTGTTTCCTATCTTTGCAGTCCTTTTTGAGCCAAATAGGCTCAAATCCTGAGAAACAAGCATTAAAAGGTT
>JANNQJ010000180.1:0-1918 GCA_031400675.1 Cyclobacteriaceae bacterium | reverse complement strand
CTGGCAGAATAGATTTAAATGCAGCTATTGCCAATAAAGCGAGCTTTGGTGTTTCGGGTTCAGGAAAAATTCAAGCTAGTGGAACTGCCAATGAAGTGAAGACCAACATAAGCGGATCAGGCAAAGTGCTGGCCGCTAATCTGGAGACGAACAAATGTGAAGTGCGCATATCTGGCTCTGGCGATGTGGAGATCAATGTGAAGAGTGAACTAGATGCAAATATTTCCGGCAGCGGCAGTGTTACCTATAAAGGCAATCCAAGTCATGTGAACAGTCATGCTTCGTGAAGTGGCAAAGTGAGTAAGATGTAAAACCAATAGGCAAGCGGCAATAGGCAGTAGGCCATGCCTTCGCTAAAGCTTCGGCAGGCAGGCAATAAATAATTACAGAAAAAAGCGGAGGTGAGAACTTTCGCTTTTTTGTTTTTAATAAATTTTGAAAGCAGCAACCCTTAATTTTACAAACTCAGTGCACAGAAAACTTATAAACAGTTACGGTATGATATGTTCCTTGAGGGTCTAGCACAACAGAAGGAAATGAGGGTTGATTAGGGGAATCCGGATAATGCTGTGTCTCCAGGCATAGTGCCGAACGCTGATTGTACACTGTTCCTTTTTTTCCTATTACTTTGTCACTCAGGAAATTTCCAGAATAAAACTGAAGTGCTGGTTCGGTGGTGTACGTATCCATTTGTCTGCCGCTAACGGGTTCATAGATAGTTGCCACCTTCTTTAAGGAATCGGAAGCATCATTCAAAACCCAGCAATGGTCATAACCC
Source organism: Cyclobacteriaceae bacterium (assembly GCA_031400675.1). Taxonomy (GTDB): domain Bacteria; phylum Bacteroidota; class Bacteroidia; order Cytophagales; family Cyclobacteriaceae; genus UBA2336. Next base: position 1,140 of record JANNQJ010000180.1, on the reverse strand, counting down.
AGGCCGAATTTCAATTGTTCATTATCATCGTTGATTCTGGTACCAATGGTAGCTGATGTATTAAAATCAAATGGCGTCCCCGACACGGATTTTAATTCACCTGTTGGAATCAATGTTTCATCTACAGGAAGGAAGCGATCTGCAGCAATCATCAGCTCATGGCCAAGTATATCGCCCTTTACATTACCTGTGAGATTAAAATAAGCGTGCTGTGTCAAATTAACGATTGTCTTTTTATCTGTCGTTGCCTTGTACTCAATCCGCACTTCGTTTTCCTCCGTCAGCGTGTAGGTTACTTCTACTTTCAAATTTCCAGGATAACCTTCTTCGCCATCCTTGCTTAGATAAGTGAGCAAAAGAGATGGGTTTACTCCTGAACTTATGACTTCGATATTCCAAACTACTCTATCAAATCCTAGAATACCTCCATGAAGATGATTAACACCGTTGTTAGTAGCTAGTGAGTATTCCTTACCATCAAGTGAAAATTTTCCTTTGGCGATTCTATTTCCATATCGCCCTATAAGCGCACCAAAAAACTGACGATTATCCTCGTAGTCAGTCAAAGAGTCGTATCCTAAAGTAACATCCTCCACTACTCCATTTTTATCTGGTACCAGCATTGAAACAATAACGCCACCATAGTTCATGACGCTCATTTCAAATCCCTGCTTATTCTTTAGCGTGTACAAGGTTACCTTCGTTCCATCTTTCAATTGACCGAAAGGTTTGGAGGTAACGGATGGACTGTCTGTAACAGATTCGTTTTCCACGTTGGGCTTAGTTGAACATGCTGTAAATATAGTTGTCAGAATCAGGCAAATCCCTACCGCGAAATAACTAGTTATTATTTTTTTTATCATGATATCAAGTATTTACTATTGAACTTTTATTTTAACCACAGAGAATGAATACGGTGCAAGTGACAAGCTGATTTTCCTTCCTTTTATAGCAATGGGTTCGTCCATTGGCTTAATTGCCATTGGATCACTCAAAGAATTTACTCCATCAAGTTTATCATTCTTCAGTACCGTCATTTTTCCTGTGGGACTAATTTTTGAGGCGCCTTTTATTTCCACCTCATTCATTTGAGCCTTCGCAGTAGCATTGACAATTTTAAGAATGACTTCCCCGCTGGTT
>JANNQJ010000179.1:0-8981 GCA_031400675.1 Cyclobacteriaceae bacterium | reverse complement strand
GATCGACCTGCATGAAGCAGGGGCGGCCGGGTTTACCGATGGACTGAAACCCATCTGGCACACCGATATTTTTCTGAAGTCATTACAATACCTTCAAAAATTTAATGGAGTGCTCATCGACCACCCGGAAGATATCTGGCTTAACATGTTCGGTCAGATGCACGAAGGCTTGCAAAGTACGATGCTGGGATTAAAAGGAATGCCGCGAATAGCGGAAGAAGTGGCCATCAGTCGTAACCTTAAACTATTGGCCTATGCAGGAGGCAGACTTCATATGGCTAAACTTTCTACTTCCAAATCCATTGGATTGGTACGTGCTGCAAAAAGTAAAATGAATCTTACGTGCGACATGGCAGCCTACCAGCCTCTGTTGGATGACAGCATGTTGGCAGGGTTTGATACCAACTACAAAGTGAACCCTCCTTTGCGCGAAAAATCTGATAATGATGCACTCATTAAAGGATTGAATGACGGAACTATTGATGTGATTTGCTCGGGCCACGTTCCGCAAGACGAAGAAAGTAAGAGTATTGAATTTGATTTGGCCGATGTCGGCATTATTAATTTACAAACATTCGCTTCAAACCTTGTATCCCTTTCCGAAATGGTTGATTGGGATGTACTGATCGATAAAGTTACAAACGGTCCGCGGGCTGTGTTACAACTTGAGATTCCCGTAGTTGATATTGATGCAAAAGCAAATCTCACCTTGTTTGACCCTCATGCTATCTGGGCGTTGGATGAGAAAACAAATTTATCCAAATCCAAAAACTCCCCATGGCTCGGTCAATCACTCACCGGTAAAGCAGTAGCCGTGTTCAATAACAACAAGCACTGGTTCGATTTATAAGCTGATGTTACGCAAATCAATAAATATGCACGTCATTGCGAGGAACGGCAGGGCGTGTGCGGATGGAGTGACGAAGCAATCCCCAAGCTACGAAATGCACTCTTTGTTACCACGGGATTGCTTCACGCCATTACGCCAACCCACCCTTCAGCCTGCCTGCCGGACAGGCAGGTTCGCAATGACGGTTAGTTTTTGCGTAAGTGCAGTTAGTGCTATTTTATGAAAAAAGTTTCACCGTTAGTATCCATTGGCATTCGGAATGGCGCAATTGCAGCCGCGGTTTCCATTTTACTGCTCGTTTTTATGTACTATATGGGCAGGCATCCGCTGATGGTATCGCCTTTTCTCGATTTTAGAATTCTTCTGTTTGGCGTGTTTATTTTTTTTAGCCTGCGTGAATTTCGTGATATTCATCAGGATGGCACATTGTATTTCTGGCAAGGGATGTTGGGCAGTTTTATTATGGTCATGGTGACAGCAACCGTAGCCTCGATGTTGTTATTGATGTTTTGCTCGGTTGAATCAAACTTTATTCCATCGTATATAAAGGCCGCTACCGAGTATTTTAAGACTTTTCCACAAGAGGATATTAACCGTATTGGAAAAGAAGTATACGACCGTAATTTATCGCTCCTTCCTTCGACAAACTCAAAACAAGTGGCCGGCCTCTATTTTGCCCAAAGCATCATGATTGGCCTTTTTGTAAGCATTATATTATCAGTAATTTTAAGAAAACAACCTAAACACTAAAAGTATGGAAGAGAATGTACAAACCTCAACTGTCCGCTCGGTGGGCATTAAGTATGGTCTAATATCAACTCTCATTTCTGTAATATTCTTCATTTCTCTGGTTATTGCTGGACAGAATGCTTTTGACAATACCTGGAATTGGATCGGACTGATATTTTCAATTGTCATTCTGGTATTGGCTCACATTAATTTTAAAGATTCTAATAACTATATGTCCTACGGACAGGGTGTTGGAATTTCCTTCTGGATTGCACTTGTCTCTGTTTTATTAGGAGGAATATTTACATATATCTACTCCACAATTATCGACCCATCTGTTATGGAGTTGTTTTATGAGAAACAAATAGAACAATTTGATGAACAAGATATGCCGCAAGAGCAAATAGATGTAGCTATTGAATGGACTAAAAAGCTTTTTTGGCCGCTGTACGTTTTTTTTGGGATGTTTTTCAGTGTTCTTGTCGGTGTAATTGTTAGTATCTTTACGCAAAAGAAAGCACCAGAACAGAGATTTTAATGAGGAATCCGGAGATATCAGTCATTGTACCGGTCTTTGACGAAGAAGAATCACTTCCGGAACTTTGTCAGTGGATAAGCCGTGTGATGCATACGCACGGCTTTTCCTATGAAGTGCTGCTGATCGATGATGGCAGCCAGGATACTTCGTGGGACGTGATCACAAAAATCAACCAGGGCAATGTGCACTTCAAGGGCATTCGCTTTAATCGTAACTATGGAAAATCCGCTGCGTTACAAATTGGTTTCCGTGCATGTGAAGGTGATGTAGTCATTACCATGGATGCGGACCTGCAAGATAGTCCGGATGAAATTCCCGATCTGTATAACATGATCAAGAAGGATGGCTTCCATCTCGTTTCTGGATGGAAAAAGAAACGCAACGACCCACTTTCAAAAACGATTCCGTCAAAATTTTTTAATAAAGTGACTAGCATGATATCGGGCATCAAGCTACACGATTTTAATTGTGGGCTTAAGGCTTATGATAAACGGGTGATTAAAAATATTTCGGTATATGGCGAAATGCATCGCTACATTCCAGTGATTGCCAAGTGGGCAGGATTTAAAAAAATTGGGGAGAAAGTAGTAGCGCATCGTGCACGTAAGTTTGGCACCACTAAATTCGGTTGGGAACGTTTCATGAACGGCTTCCTCGATTTACTTTCTATCACATTTGTGAGCAAGTTCCGGCAAAAGCCTATGCATTTTTTTGGATTGCTGGGTACCTTCTCATTTTTACTTGGGTTCGTATTCACTGCTAAAATATTTTACGATAAAATGGATTCACTTTTCATTTCTAAAATCCCATTGAAACGTGATATTACTCAACAACCTTTATTTTATCTCGCCTTAGTTGCAGTCGTGATTGGCGTACAACTTTTTGTAACCGGTTTTTTAGCGGAAATGCTAGCGATGCAGTCACTTTCTAAACGCGATTACCTCGTGATTGAAAAAATTGGGATTGAAGAAACAGCCACACAATCCAAATTAAAAGTAGCTGCTTATCAGTAAATTGTCTGAACCAGGCGGATCAGGGTGAACAGGATTAGAAATCAGGACAATCCTAAAATCGTGTTCAGAAAGTTTACCCTAACCTCCAAAAAAGTTTCCCAACATCGACACCCTTGCTTCAATTGCATCCATACCGAAATTGCGATCTTTCAGTACTTTTACAATCGTCATGCATAAACCTCCGAAATATTCAGTCGTTGTTCCGGTCTACAATCGCCCGGAAGAAGTTCGTGACCTGTTGCAGAGTTTAGTGCAACAAACAATAAAGGATTTTGAGGTAATCATTGTGGAGGATGGTTCATCGGTATGCTGTGATGATGTGGTGGATGAATTTCGGAATTTGTTGACAATCGAATATGTTATTAAGCCAAACTCAGGCCCAGGCCCGAGCCGAAATATAGGATACGCTCGAGCCAGCGGAAGTTACTTTGTAATATTTGATTCCGATTGCATTATTCCATCAGGGTATTTTGAAGAAGTTGAAAAAGCATTACGGATTGAAAAGTTTGATGCTTGGGGTGGACCGGACAGAGCACACAAAAACTTTTCACCATTGCAGCAAGCGATGGGCTATACCATGTCATCGGTACTGACTACGGGTGGAATACGAGGTGGAAAAAAAGGAATGGGATGGTTTCAACCACGCAGCTTTAATATGGGTATTTCGAAAGAGGTATTTGAGAAGACAGGCGGATTTAAATTTGACCGGTTGGCGGAGGACATTGAGTTCAGTATCCGCATGAAGAAAATGGGCTTTCATGTAGGCCTGATACCCAATGCATTTGTATATCATAAAAGAAGAACCTCGCTCAAGCAATTCTATCATCAGGTATATAATTTTGGACGAGGAAGAGTAATGGTAGGAAGGGCGCATCCCGGAGAAGTAAAAATTACCCATTGGTTTCCAACCGTTTTTATGTTGGTGTTATCCTTAACTCCCTTTTTACTTGTACAACCGATGCTTGCTGCAGGGTTGCTTGCGATTTACGGAGCGTATTTTATTGGTATTTTTGCAGATTCGCTATGGCTCAGCAGAAGCTTTCAAGTAGCCCTTTTAAGTGTTCCTGCAGCCTTTATTCAAATATTTGGATATGGTCATGGTTTTTCTAAGCAATGGATAAAATCATACATGCGATAATCGCCCGATTTCTTGCCAAAAACCTGCCCAACTGTTGAAAATATTATTTTTTTAGCCCATCTTCGACCAAACCAAGCCCATTCTTACATGAGAAATTCTACCAAGTTCATCATTCTTATCATTTCTTTCTTTTGTGTAACGGAGGGTTTTTCTCAATCCGAATTACCCTCAGGCTATTATGTAGTGGTAGCGGCCTATGATGATAAGCGCGAAGATTTTGCCATTCGATATACCAATCAACTCAAAGCAAAAGGTCATCATGCACAATACGGATTTAACACTGCCAAGAATCTCTTTTTTGTGTACGTCAGTTATTTTACTGAGTTAAGGCCATCATTAGTAGAAATGAAAAGTGTCAGGCAAAAGGGAGAATTCATTGATGCCTGGGTGCGGGTCATTTCTGGAGATATCGCAGCAAAAGTTACACCGGCAGAAGTAAAACCTGAAGTTGAAGCTCAACCTGCTCCGGTAGTTGTCCAACCCTTAGCGCCTGCTCAACCTGAACCTGTTCAGCCAGTGGTTGAAGAAAAAAAGCCTGTTGTTGAAGAGCCGGTTGTTCGGGAATCGATCTTGGCCGAAACTGTTGAAGAACAAAACGAAAAGATTATTCAGTACAAGCAAATGACGCTCGGGAATACGGAGGTATTTTTAAGTCTCTTCTATGGGACTAAAAACCGGGTGGTAGATGGAGAAATTCAGGTTATTGATACAGAAAGGAGCCGATTCATAACGAAGGTAAAAGGAAATGATTACCTCGTACTCCCCGATCCTAAAAGCAAATCTGGTCAATTGACTTTAACATGCGAAGTTTTCGGGTATAGGAAGGTTCAGCACGAATTAAACTATCCCTTGCCCCTTTCCGATACGGTAAAGGAGAATATTGACTTAATGGGAACAACCCTTGTTGTTTCGTTTAACCTGGTCCGGTATCAAAAAGGTGATATTAACACACTTTACAATGTTTACTTTTATAATGATGCGGCAATTATGTTGCCCGAATCAAGGTACGAGTTAAATAGCTTGTTGGATATGATGAAAGACACCGAGTCAACAAAAATCGTTTTGCATGGTCACTCCAATGGTAATTATCACGGCAAAATTTTAGGACTCGGCTCTGAAAAGAATTTCTTTACGATGGAGGGGGCTGTTCAAGGTATGGGTACAGCGAAGGATCTGTCGCAACAACGGGCTGAAACAATCAGACAATACCTGATCACAAATGGAATTGCTGAAAACAGGATTGAGGTGAAACCCTGGGGAGGAAAGCGCCCGCTCTATGATAAGCACAGTGTGAACGCCAAGAAAAATGTACGTGTTGAAGTCGAGGTAGTACAGGAATAAGGAATATTTTTCGGATTACTTAATTTTTGTTAAGTACAAATCGCCAGCGATTTTTTCCAATAGAGAGTCTGGCAAAATGAAGGATAATTTTACTGTTAGGTAGTTGAGGACACCTGGAATGCGCTCGGCCTTACCTTTAAACATAGCATCTAATCCTTTTTTTGCTACCTGGTCAGCAGTCATTTCAAACTTTTTGGCAGTATCTTGCATAGCCTCCATACCTGCTTGTTGAATAAAATTTGTAGCGATAGGCCCCGGACTAAGGCATGTAACAGATATGCTACTGTTACGAAGCTCGTAACGCAAACCTCGTGAGAAAGAGCGCACAAAGGCCTTGCTGGCTGCGTAAAGAGTCATGGATGGCACCGCCTGAAAAGCAGCTGTGCTGGCTACATTCAGAATAAAGCTTGGATTGTTTTTTCGGAGAAGTGGAAGTAAACCATGCGTCAGGTTTACAAGGCAACTCATGTTTACCTGCATCATTTGCCGATGTTGATGCAAATCAATTTTATCGAAGTATCCCCAGCAGGCATAACCTGCATTGTTAACTAGTACCGAAGGTTGAAATTGATGTTGTTCGCACCATCGGATAACGACAACAACTGCATCTGCCTCACTCAGGTCTACACTCAGAGCACTTGCTTTTACACCATACTGCTTTGCGATCACGTTAGATTCTTCTGTAAGGATTTTTTCTGAGCGGGCGATAAGAAGTAAATCGTACCCGCGGGAAGCGAGAAGATGCGCAAATGATTTACCCAAGCCTTTGCTGGCACCTGTTACAATGGCTTGCTTCATTTATCGAGCTATTTTCTGAAAGCGCTGGTAAAATTGCGTTTTACTGTTTTTATTTTTGATGGCATACTCACCACAAATAACGGGAACATACATGACTTGCCTGCGACTGGTTTCGCCTACAAGCGTGGATTGCGCCACCCGATGCCAAAGTCGCCCGTCATGAATAGTAAGATCACCAGCCTTTGTTATCAGTGCAATTTCGTTTTCGTCTGGTTCGTGATCAAAGAAATAACGCTTTTTAAAAAGAAGGTTCAATAAATTTTGTTTGTGTGTGCCTGGCAAAATTCTCAACCCACCGTTGTTTTCAATGGCGTTGGTTAGGTGGACTCCCACGTTCAACATGGGCATAATTTTCTTTCCATAGAATACATCGCGGAGGCAGTCTGTGTGCCATCCCATGCGCGTGAAACTGCTTACATCAGTATTGATATAATGATTGATTACCAATCCATCTTTTTCATTTTCACCAATTCGTGGATTTTGAATATTCGAACCAAGTAAAGGATAAAGTGCCTGAAAACGGGGGTCCTGCAAAAATTCATGAAGAATGACGCTATGTTGTGAAGAAAAAGCAAAACGTTGCACGATTTTGCTTCCATCCACATCGTATCCGTATTTAATAGGCACTCCATTTATTTTCTCTAAGTTTTCATCAACCCATTTTTGCTCAATGACCTTCATTTCTCTTTTAAACAACTCAACGGTATCCAGATTAATGAAATTCCGGAAGTGCAAAAAGCCATATTCCTCGAAGAAATCAATGTGTTTCGAGGTAATAGGAGTTGAGAATTCAAAGCTGGGATAATCCTTCACGTTCATGCTGCAGCATTTTGCCACTTAATTTACGTAAAAGTTAAGCGATTGTTGTGTAATGGTAAAGTTAGAGGCTCAAAATTACGGTAATATTACTAAAATAGCATATGAGGCGGAAAGCCCGAAGGCTAGTAGAATTTCTAAGAGATCTTTTTGGTAAACGCTAAAGCCAGCCATGAAAAAAATGGCGCAAAAAAAACATCAATTGAATAGTGTACATGCTGAAGTAGAAGCATGGAGCCAATAGCTACCGTGCTTACATAGAGGACAATTTTCAAGTGGCGATTGGTTGTGGATAATGCTAACAACACAAGAAGACTTGTGTGACCTGAAAAGAAAAGATCTTTTGTAATTGTTTCCTGATAGAAAAAGTAAGAAACAAAAGGATCGATGAGCTCAACCATGTCTACCGGAGGTTCGAGCGGAATCAACAAAATGGTAGCGTATCGAAGAATGGTCAGGATCACATAAGCATGTAAGGCTAATAAGAATCGTTGAGGATTAAAACTTAACACCACTATGCTGGTGATAATTAAAAAATAGAGGAGGGTGAAAATCCATATTGATAAATCGAAGGCTGGCAACTTGCTTAACAAGAAATCGTTTAAGAGATGGCCATCGCGCATCTGAATAAATTGAAACAGGCAAGGAGCAATCAGTGCACAGAAAGCAAGGAGGAAACACACTATGATAATTTTAATGCGGAAACGCTTAACTTGAAGGGCAGTTTGCCAGGCTTTAATCATGCGAAAGAATAATCGATTAATGCGTTTATACTTTTAAAATTTAAAGATATTTATTAAGAGAATGAATATTGTTACGCTGATTTGTTTGTCTGTACTTGCTAGCTTACCCAACGAAGCTACTAATCGAACCGAATTTCCCGTACCACCCTATTCAAAGAAATCACTTTTTTACATTCACCGAAGCCCTAATACGAATACGGTAATCTACGAAGTTAATCTTACCGAAATAAAACCATTGACCCTGAAAATCCGGTAAACGTATATTGGATTCGGTATAGTGATAAAGGCCAACAAACCGATTTAAATTATTTGGAAAGAACGTTTGCGTACGGAGTAAAAACTGAATCGGTTGATCAGAATCGGTTCAGGATGCAGTTTGAAGCTTCAAAGAAAAAATCGTTTGTAGTGTCATTGGATGAGAAAGGGCAAGCTTTTGCAAGTATGAAAATAAGCGGACAGCAATCCAGACTTACGAATATATTTGTACAAGTGGCTGAAGAAGGCTGGTGGCCGAAAATAGCATACGTTGAGTTCTTTGGCTTAGACTCTCAAACCCTTAAGCCATCCTATGAAAAAATGCTGATCAGATAGATTTTATTTCTCATTAAGATTGTAAGAATATGCAATCAGGTCAATCAACAAGAGGAGAAAAGAATCGGAAGCCAAATCGATGGGTCATTGTCTTGTGCGCTTCGTTGTTGGTGTTGGCCGTTTTTTGGTCGGTTGAACCACTTCTCGTTTACTTGTTATTGGCATTAGCTGCCTTTAGTCTGTTCAAAATTTTGCAACTGCAACAAACAACCGAATCATCTCAATCCCGAACGAATCAATCCTCTCTTGAAAGAAGCTATGAGTCTATAAAGCCCAGTCAAACTTGGTTGTTTTGGCAGGATGTAAAAGAAATCTTCCGGAAAGATGCAACGGGTCCGAAAACACCTCAACAGGCAAAAATTTTTGTAGCGCTGGTGGCAGGCTTTATCGGATTCATTTTTATGATCACCATTCTGGCAGCCCT
>JANNQJ010000178.1:0-7209 GCA_031400675.1 Cyclobacteriaceae bacterium | reverse complement strand
GCGGGCTATGGTTTATTCTTGGGAATTATTTTTCCGTTCGTGTTTAAATACAAGCACGACCCGAATATTGTGACAATAGTAAGGCATTGAATTGCTTGCCAGAAGGTCGGGAGTTGTTTGTATCTTTACATGCGTTCTCTTTCTTTGTGGACGAATCAATACGTTCTCATGCAGGATCTAAAAATCACATTAATTCAGTCGGATATTTATTGGGAAGAGGCCGATGCTAATCTTGCTGCTTTTGAAGAGAAGATCTGGCAAATCGGTCAGGATACTGACGTGATTGCATTGCCTGAAATGTTTACCACAGGTTTTACGATGAATGCGCCCAAGCTGGCCGAGCACATGAACATGCGAACGTTTAAGTGGATGCGCCAAATGGCTGATCAAACAGGAGCGTTGATTCTGGGAAGTTTTATCTGCCATGTACACGATCTATATTTCAATCGCTTACTTTGGATGGAGCCGGGCGGGAATCATAAAACATACGATAAGCGTCATCTGTTCCGTATGGCGGCTGAGCATAAAACTTATTCTTCCGGAGAAAGCCTGCTAATAGCGACATGGAAAGGCTGGAGAATATGTCCATTGATTTGTTATGACCTTCGCTTTCCGGTGTGGAGCCGAAACAAGTACGATGCTTCATCGAAAAGACTAAACTACGATTTACTTATCTATACAGCGAACTGGCCAACAGCCCGTATTGAAGCATGGAGTTCCTTGCTCAAGGCGCGAGCCATTGAAAACCTGAGTTATGTGGTAGGGGTCAACAGAATAGGAGTGGATGGTAATTCTGTCGAGTACAACGGTAACTCATCCATCATTGGGCCGAAGGGAGAAGTGGTCTTTTCTTCAGAAGGTGTGGAGGCGATTAAAACACTTCAACTCAGTGCCAATTCATTGCAGGCTTTTCGCGATAAATTTCCTGTGTACTTCGATGCCGATGATTTCTTCATTGAGAATCAAGAATTTGAAGAAGGGTTTCTGACTGGCTTGAGCTGATCGCTTCGCGGTTCTGTGCCACGATCTCCTTTTGTTTTTTGTTTAAGGGATGTCGGAACAAGTCCGACAAGGTGTTTATTTCACTGAACTCAACTCAAACTCTGCCATCACCGGTAAATGATCAGAAGGGTAATACTTCCCATCGCTATCAGTTATCAATAGATAATTTTTTAGTATCCATTCCTTGGTGTGAAAAATGTAATCGATGGTTTTGCACTCCATTTTGCCTACTTCAAATCCACAGTACGTGCCCGTCAAATCATTCGCAGGTTTGGTATCAACTAGGTCTTTAATGATAACATTTCTATACGCTTCTTCCGTGCGTTCGCAATTGAAATCTCCAGTAACAAGAACCGGTATTTCTACCTGGTTTCTGGAATCTGCCACAACACCAGCCACATGAGCACCACTGTTTAAACGTGCTTCTTTTCCGATATGATCAAAGTGTGTGTTAAACACGATAAAATCAGTCTTCAATTCCTTATCGTAGAATTTGGCCTTCGTAACAATGCGTGTAATGGCTGCATCCCAGCTTTTACTCCCAGGTACATCTGGAGTCTCTGAAAGCCAGAACGTGCTGTCCATTAACAAGCCAAAGCGGCTGTTGCGAAATAGTATGGCGCTGAATTCTCCTTTTTCCTTTCCATCGTCACGACCTACTCCGGTATAGGAATAATCAGGAAGCAGCCTGATCAAATCCAGCAATTGATGGTGCAGCGCTTCCTGGACACTCAGCACATCGGGATGGTGCTTTCTAATTAATGCTGTAACTTTTTCAATGCGGTTTGGCCAGGCATTTGCACCATCGCTTGGGTTATCATACCGGATATTGTAGGTCATTACCTTCAAGGATTGGGCGTTTGAAAAGTCAAAAGAAGTCAAACACAAATTAATTACTATGAAAAATCGCATGATTAAAGATAACACATTACCATTGGTGGATAAATTCATTTTTTTTAGAATATTCACTGTATCTTTCTTACTCTACAATCCCTTGTGACCTATGAATAAGCAAAAAATTACCCTCTCCTTGTTGATGCTTCTGGTATTAGGAGCCTGCAAGCCTACCGAAACTGAAAACCCTCCCAAGCTGTATTCCATCCAGCAATTTATGGATGTGAAAAATATGTACAGTGCCGGATTTTCGCCTGATGAAAGTAAAATTCTATTAGGATCAAATGAAACTGGTATTTACAATGTATTTGAACTGGATATTAAATCTGGCGAGAAAAGGCAATTAACCAGATCTTCAGTTGAATCGATTTTTGCAGCTTCCTATTTTCCAAAAGATGACCGCGTGCTGCTTACTGCCGACAAGGGTGGAGATGAAATTGACCATATTTTTGTGCGCAACAACGATGGGTCAACAATTGACCTGATCACTGACTCAAGTGCCAAAGCGAATTTCTATGGATGGAGCCACGATAAAAAACTGATGTATTATTCATCAAACAGTAGGGATGAACGCTTCTTTGACCTGCATAAAATTGACGTGGCCGGATCTCCCAATGAGAGTAACCTCTATCCGTCAGTTATGGTGTATGAAAATAAGGAAGGATTGGATCCAACTGCTATTTCAAGAGATAACCGGTATATCGCATTGGTAAAATCAATCACCACCAACAACAATGATATGTACTTGTTGGATACGCAATCTGGTGAGAGTAAATTGATCTCACAGCATACGGGTGACGCCACGTTTTCTCCCCAGTATTTTAGTTTGGATGGTACAAAAATGTTTTACCTCACCGATGAGGGAAGTGAATTTGCTTATCTGGCAAGTTTTGATGTAGCTACCGGAGTGAAAGCAAAGGTAGAAAAAGCTCCTTGGGATATTATGTACGCTTATCTTTCCCAAAATGGAAAGTATAGGGTAGTAGCAATTAACAATGATGCACGTACAGAAATAAAAATTTATGATGAATCGAATGGAGGGAAACTGCTATCCATTGAAGGGCTGCCTGAAGGAGATATTACAGGCGTGAATATTTCTGACAGTGAAAAACAGATGACTTTTTATGCGGCTAGTTCAAAAGCCCCACAGAATTTATACGTGTATAATTTTGAAGAGAAAGAGATCAAACAGCTAACGAATACGCTGAGTCCTGAAATTGATTCGAATGACCTAGTGAAAGGGGAGGTGGTGAGATTTAAATCATTTGATGGCTTGGAAATTCCCGGTATTTTGTACAAACCAAAGGGTATTAAATCAGGTGAAAAAGTACCTGCCCTTGTGCAGGTACATGGAGGACCAGGAGGGCAAACGAGATTGAACTATAGTGGAGGCTATCAATACCTGATTAATCATGGGTATGCCATTTTGTGCGTGAATAATCGCGGGAGTTCAGGCTATGGAAAAACATTTTATGCAGCGGATGACAAACGCCATGGAAATGAAGACTTGAAAGATTGTATCGCAGGTAAGCAATATTTACAATCACTTGATTTTGTGGATGGTGAAAAAATAGGAATTTACGGAGGTAGTTATGGCGGGTATATGGTGATGGCTGCCCTTAGTTTTACTCCTGATGAATTTGACGTGGGTGTAAATTACTTTGGTGTCACGAACTGGTTAAGAACACTGAAGAGCATTCCACCCTGGTGGAGTTCTTTCCGCGAAGCACTTTATACTGAAATGGGTGATCCCACTAAAGATTCTGTTGCCTTGTATAATAAATCTCCATTATTTCACGCAAAGAAAATTACCAAGCCTTTCATTGTATTGCAAGGGAGTAACGATCCAAGAGTATTACAGGTTGAGTCGGATGAAATTGTAGCAGCCGCAAAAACGAATAATGTTCCGGTTGAGTATGTGATCTTCCCGGACGAAGGACATGGATTTGTGAAGAAGGAAAACAACATCAAAGCCTCGGAATCTGTATTGAAATTTCTAGATAAGTATTTAAAGGGCGTACCGGATTCACCCGCAACAGTAACACAATAATTAAAAACCCCGCCTGATAAGCGGGGTTTCTTTTTTATAAATCTTTTTGAAATGATTACAATGCTTCAACTGAAGTTACTTCACCAGGCATCATGCGTTGAAATAAATTCTCAATACCTGCCTTCAGTGTAACCATGGAAGACGGACAACCGCTGCACGAACCCTGAAGTTTAACTTTTACTATACCTTCTTTAAAGGAATGATACGTAATGGCTCCGCCATCCTGCTCCACAGCCGGGCGGATGTATTCTTCCAAAATGGTTTTGATCTTCTTTACAGTTTCGGTTTCCTCTTCTGCAGAAGAAGTTTCCGGCTCACCGACTTCGATAATAAACTTTCCTGATTCGAGGAATTTTTTGATGTGTTCCTTAAGCGTGTTCTGAATTTCCAACCACTCCACATCACCCTTTTTTGTAACCGTAATGAAATTGCTCATGTAGAAAACACGGTCTACAGAAGGGTATTCAAACAGCTCTTTAGCCAGGGGAGCATCCGTTGTACTATCCACATCCGGAAAATCAAAACTGATACCTTCAGGCACCAGCATTTCGTTTACGACAAACTTCAGGGAGTTCGGGTTTGGATTTGATTCCAGGTAGATATGAATGTCCTTAGGAACGGCTTGGAGCATGATTTTTCTGAATTTAACTGAACAACAAAATTATGGAATTAAAGTTCGGAATGGTAGTTATTCTGCTTTTTCAGGTTCCAGCGCATTTTCCCATTTACTCACCACCGCAGTAGCAATGCTATTGCCTACCACATTGGTAGCGCTTCTGCCCATATCCAATAAGGGATCGATTCCTAATAATAGAGCAAGGCCTGCTTCAGGGATGTTGAAAGTGGCCAGTGTACCGGCTATCACCACCAACGATGCACGGGGAACACCTGCAATTCCTTTACTGGTTAGCATGAGCAACAGAAGCATGCTGATTTGAGTGGCAATGGATAATTCTATACCATACGACTGCGCAATAAACAAGGAAGCAAATGTCATGTACATCATACTGCCATCCAGGTTGAATGAGTAACCAAGCGGAAGCACAAAACTTACGATTTTGTCCTTACACCCAAATTTTTCAAGTTCTTCCATGGTCTTTGGAAAAGCGGCCTCACTGCTGGAAGTGCTGAAGGCAAGCAGTATAGGTTCTTTGACGCGCTTCAGTAAAGAGAAGACTCGTTTCTTAATCACGATGAATCCCGCAACGGCCAAGAGAACCCACAATAAGAAGAGGGAGAAATAAAACTCGCCAATGAAAATGGAGTACGTTTTTAATATGCCAATGCCCTGTTTGGCGATGATGGCTGTCATGGCACCAAATACCGCTATGGGTGCGAGCGTCATCACATATCCTGTAACTTTTAGAATTACATGTGCGGCAGCATCCATGAAATTGATAATTACTTTCCCCTTCTCACCAATAGCTGCAGTGGCTACACCAAAGAAAAGAGAGAATACTACAATTTGAAGAATTTCATTTTTAGCCATTGCTTCCACTACACTGTTGGGGAATACATGGTATAAGAATTCTTTAAGGGAGAGCTTAACACTGACAAGGCCGGTAGCTTCTCCAACATCGGGGAGCGGCAGATGCATGGCAATACCAGGTTGAAAAAAATTGACCATGATCATACCTAACAGCAAACTCATTAACGATGCACTGACAAACCACAACAATGTTTTCCCGCCAATGCGACCAACAGAATTGATGTCGCCCAGTTTAGCAACGCCCACTACAAGTGTCGTAAATACGAGGGGTGCCACAATCATTTTGATAAGACGCAAAAAAATATCTGCCAATACGGAGAAGGGTTCTACTTTTTTGTCTCTTGATTGTAAGACTTCATTTCTCTCTTTGTTGAGCGCCTGCTTCTCTGTAAGGTACGTCTGAATGATTGTACTGTCGGTGGCTTGATTTTGCTCAGTTTTTATTTGTTTTATTCTGACATCAAGATTTTCAAGCTGCGTATTCTCGTCAGCTAAATAACTTTTGTTGAGTGTAAAGCCGAGAATAATACCAATAAAAAGTGCGATGATAATGTATAACGTGAGTTTGCTTTTTTTCTTTGGTGCAGTGGATAGTTCCATATTTAGAAACAGATAATTCGTTTAGTAGCGATTCCCAATGTTACTGATGTGTGGGCTTAGAAGCAAGCAATTTTGAACAATCAGTACTCTCCCGTGGCACCACCTCCGCCAAAACTTCCACCACCACCTTTGAATTGTTCCTTAACCGTTAGTTGATTTCCGCCCATCGTTTGAGAAATGATAAACGCTTCTGCATTTATGTTACCCCACTTTTCGGTAAGGATATTTTCGCGCGTAAATCCGTGACGGTTGGTTTTCAGGTAATTCAAAAGGAGAATGGAAACGGCCAGTAAAATTACTCCCGCAACGGTAAATGTAATTTCCGGATGACCAAAGCTGTAGTAGTACTTGAATGTAAATACCGAGAAGGCGATAACAAGTAAACTTACTCTTAGCAAGACTACATCTTTGTTCTTTATTCCGAAAAACAAATACCCAATGGGTATCAGCACAGTGAGCGCATAGAATATAAAAGCAAATGGAATGTCATCACCTTCTTCGAGGAAGAATTTCATTAGGTTGATGCTGAGTTCCCGGACAACTAAATAATTTCCGGCAACATAGATGAGCAGCAGACTAAGAAATTCCACGATCAACAAATTAGTTGACCAGAATTTTAAATCGACTCTTTTCTTCAATTTCTTGATAAGAAAATATAGGATTGTGAAGGAGAGAATGAATATAAAGGGAATAATCTGTTCAAAGAGGCCGCCCATGCTTTTGAATTCATAGAATAAAATTCCTGCTAGGGATAAGGTGGCTAAGACCGTGCATACGAGGTCCAGATACCGTATGGCGGCAAACGAAAATATGATCAGGCACGCAAATAGTACAATGTGTTCGTTGAGATCGAATGTACCCGCGATGCCACCAATCGTGAAGCCACATGCGTGATAGATCAATGCTTCATTAACCCCAGACTTGTAATGATGATTACCTTGAATGAAAACCTTTTCTAAAAAGAAGAAAGAGCCAATACCATACAGCAAACAGGCAATAGAAATGAATAATTCATTCTCCTTGAAGCTTGTTACGAAAAGCAGGTATAGGCCTGTAACTCCGGATAATGCAAAGAGTGTGGCAATAAATAAAAGAATGCGGATAATGAAATTGGGGTGATAGAAAGGGCTTTTATAGGATTCACTTATTTTTTCAAATTGATCCTGCACAATCA
>JANNQJ010000177.1:0-43064 GCA_031400675.1 Cyclobacteriaceae bacterium | reverse complement strand
ACACGGCAGCACTTCGCGCGGCAGCTCCTTGAGCGGCCTGCCCTTGATCAACAACGTCCGAAGGATGCTGGACCAGTGTTGGCCTACGAAATTCAGGCTCTCGATGCGAGGCCTGACCCAGAGATCGACCGGCGCCTACGGGAGGTCCTGCAGGCTCTTCCCGCCGCAGCACCAAACGATGCGGGCAATTGGGCGGAACAATTCATTCGGGCGTGGCTCACCACGCCCGTAGCGCAGCTTAGTCCGGCGATGGCGCCCTTCGGCGCTTCGGGTAGCCGAATATGATGAGACGTTGATAGAGAAATTTTTTAACGATCCAAATTCAATCTCTGAAGCAGAAATTTTAACAGCGCTTCGCAAGGCTACCATTGACATGAAAATTGTGCCCATGGTGTGCGGCTCTTCCTTCAAGAATAAGGGCGTGCAAACCATGTTGGATTATGTGATGGAACTTCTTCCTTCACCATTGGATAAAGACGTAATCATTGGTATAGACCCGGATACAGAGGCGGAAGTTGAAATTCGTCCTGACGAGAAAGAGCCATTTGTAGCGCTTGCTTTTAAAATTGCCACAGATCCGTTCGTGGGTCGTTTGTGTTTTATTCGTGCGTATTCTGGCGTGTTAGAATCTGGTTCGTATGTGTACAATACACGGACGGAGAACAAAGAAAGAATTTCACGTGTATTCCAAATGCATGCTAACAAGCAAAATCAAATCGATCGGTTGCCGGTTGGAGATATTGGAGCGGTTGTTGGATTTAAAGATATTAAGACGGGTGATACTCTTTGTGATGAAAAGCGCAAAGTGGTACTCGAATCAATGGTATTCCCTGAACCCGTTATAGGTTACGCAATTGAGCCTAAGAAGCAGGTTGATGCTGATAAACTAGGGTTGGGTATCGCTAAATTGGTTGAAGAAGACCCTACACTTCGTGTTCATACCGACCGGGAAACAGGTCAGGTTATTCTTCGCGGAATGGGTGAGTTGCATCTTGAAATTATTATTGATCGCTTAAGGCGCGAGTTTAAAGTTGAAATCAATCAGGGTGCCCCTCAGGTTGCTTACAAAGAAGCGCTTACGAAGTCTATCGAACACAAAGAGGTTTACAAGAAACAGACAGGTGGTCGTGGTAAATTTGCTGATATCGTATTCGAAATCGGCCCGCGCGTATTGGGACCTGAGGACAAACCTGGCCTTGAGTTTGAAAACGACATTGTGGGAGGTGTTATCCCTCGTGAGTTTATTCCTTCAATTGAGAAAGGATTTGAACAATCGATGACAAACGGCCCGTTGGCCGGATACCCGATTGACTCGATGAAAGTAAGGTTGTTCCATGGCTCATTCCACGATGTTGACTCTGATTCATTGTCATTTGAATTGGCTGCACGCATTGGTTTTAGGGAAGCCGCACGGAAATGTGCTCCTCAATTGTTAGAGCCGATCATGGGTGTAGAAGTTATCTCTCCCGATGAGTACACAGGTTCTGTAACCGGTGACTTGAACCGCAGAAGAGGTATTATGAAAGGAATGGACACACGCGGTGGTGCGCAGGTAATTAAAGCCGATGTACCGTTGTCTGAGTTATTCGGATATGTAACAGACTTAAGAACGATCACATCCGGTCGTGCTTCGGCAACCCTTACATTTGCACATTATGCTCCTGTTCCTAAGAACCTTGCTGAAAAAGTAATTGACGAAGTAAAAGGCGCTGTTGCCACAAAATAATATCTAAAAGACGTTTAGATTATGAATCAGAAAATCAGAATTAAATTAAAGTCTTACGATCACAGCTTGGTTGACAAGTCATCCGAGAAAATCGTACGTGCTGTAAAGGCCACAGGCGCTGTAGTAAGCGGCCCGATTCCATTGCCAACCGAGCGTGAAGTGTTCACGGTTCTTCGCTCCCCTCACGTGAATAAAAAAGCGCGTGAGCAGTTCCAGCTTTGCACCTACAAGCGTTTGGTAGACATCTACTCAAACAGCGCAAAAACGGTAGATGCGTTGATGAAGCTTGAGCTTCCCAGTGGTGTGGATGTGGAGATTAAAGTGTAGTTAGTTCTTAGAGATATACGAAAGCCATCTTGCTTAATGCGGGACGGCTTTTTTATTGGAGTTGTTTATAAAAGTAGAATTCGTATGCTGGAAGTAGTTCAGGATGCGCAATCTTCACAAGATCATTTAAAATGATATCGGGTCTTAAATAGCCTAACTCCAGAAACTCACTTCCTCCTTTAGCTCCTTTGCGCGCATTGTAAGTGTATACTTGCTTAGTCTGATAGGGTATAAATTTTGTGTAACGCTCATCAGCATTTTTAATTTCATCAAGCGTGGTAAAAGAGGCAACCCCTATCCATAAATCGGCAGCATTTGCTTTTTCATAAACAGATTCAAAACTCAGTTGTAAAAAGCCCTTCGATGAATCCGAAGCCCATAAATATTGGCACCCCGCATCACTCAATAGTTTAGCGGCATAGTTTTGTCCCCCCGGTAAAAACCAGGCATCACCGTACACTACACCACTTAATACGGTAGGCTTCTGTTGCACCTTTGCAGCTTTTGCTTTTGTTTGATTGTAATTTTCTTCAATCACCTGAAAGACACTATCAGCCATTTTTTCTTTCCCAAAAAACAGAGCCATAAACTTGATCCATTCAGCTCTGCCTAACGGGTGCTTCTCTAAATATTCCGCATTGATCACTACGGGTATACCAAATTCCTCAATTTTCCTAAACTGCCCGTACTCGGCTGTCATGGCATAGCCCATTACTAAATCTGGTTTCAGTACCGCTAATTGTTCAATGTTCATGCCTTTATCGGTGCCAAGCTCCTGAACTTTTCCTGCATCAATTAATTTTCTGGTTTTTTCTGAACTGAGATAATCTGTAGTGGGAAACCCAACAAGCTTGTCACTTTCATCGAGGTAATCGAGCAGGGGAATGTGTGTAGTAGATGTACAAACGATGTTTGTAATGGGCACGTAAATAATTTTTGCCTCTGCATCATGAGCCGGGGTTTCTTCGCCTTTTGGTACTAACAAATATTTATATCCCGATGTTGCTCCCTGATATGGATACATCACCTCAACCAATTTAGCATTTGAGAGAATTGAAACCTTAAAGCCCTTCGCGTATGTAACAGAAGAGAAGTCATTTGTTTTATTTTCTTTCTTGTTGGAATTACATCCTGAAAGAAAAGCGACAATAGTGATGATGATAGAGAGGTGTTTCATGCTACAAGTATAAATGAATTGTATGTAACGTTTTTTAAGTATGTTTGTCACGGATTTTTGGTTTTCGCACGGTGTACAACCTTGCGAGATTAAAAGGGAACCCCGTGAAATACGGGGGCTGTCCCCGCAACTGTAATCCTCATGTATCATTTTGATACGCTTGTTAACTTTCTTTGCCACTGTTCTTAGATGAGCGGGAAGGCGTTAGCAAGGAGGAAAGCCAGGAGACCTGCCAGTATCCGCAATTTTTTTTTGACTTTCGGGTGAAAGGTCAGAAGTGTTCGAAGGCTATTGCTTTCATACAAGTCTGCTTTACACCTGTCGCAAAAGCTACGATTATGCACATGCGATTAGGTACTTTATTGGTTTTGACATGCCTGATAATCACTGTTCAGGCACAGCAGGATTCTGTTGTGCTCAAAACTGTAATGATATACGGTTTACCGGAAGCGAAATACCTTTCGGGTTCAAGAATCTCCGCCCTGGATTCAGCACTATCAAACATTTATCAATCGAATCATCTAGGTGAATTGCTTTCGTTTCAGTTCCCTGTTTACCTAAGGAATTATGGAAGCGGAATGTTGTCAGGCATTAGCATGCGCGGAACATCACCCCAACACACAGCAGTTTTGTGGAACGGCATAAATATCAACAGTTTTTCATTGGGGCAATCTGATTTTTCAATTCTACCCGTCACGGCATTTGATCAAGTCAGTGTGCACGAAGGAGCTGGAAGTTCTCGTTTTGGAAGTGGTGCTTTTGGCGGAGCTGTTTTACTTCGGACCAATTCGGAGAACACTCCACTAATTTCACTACAGCAAGAGATTGGAAGCTTTGGCAGATTTTTTTCTTCCATCAAGGGTACTTTTCGGAAAAATAAGCTGATACTTTCAACATCCTTGTATCGCCTGCAGTCGAAGAATGATTTTCCGGTTCCTCAAACAGGAGAGCGTCAGCAACATGCTGCATATTTACAAGAGGGTTTTTTGCAACATATCCGGTACGACTTTACGAATGCGAAATCCCTTCAGCTCGATTACTGGTTTCATGGTGCCGACAGGGAGATACAGCCTACTATTGGAAATGTAAATACTTACAATGAGCAACAAGATCGGAACAACCGGGTAAGCGTTTCATATCGGCAAAATAATCGATTTGGGCTGCTAAAAGGAGGAATTGGGTTTGTGAACGATGAGATAGTTTACAATGGAAATGAAAGCGATGTGTTGCGCTGGATTACTTTTATCAATCATCAATATAGTTTTAGGAACCATTGGAACATTCAATCGGGAGTTGATTGGAATCACATTATTGGAAAAATAAAAGAGTATGGCCATGAGCCTGTAGAAGATCGAGTTGATGTTTTTCTTTCTGCTCAGCGCACATGGAAGAAGTTAAATTTTTCTGTTAACCTGCGACAGCCATTCATAACGGGTATTCAGACGCCCCTGTTACCATACATTGGTGTAGATTTTCAAATTTTTAAAACACCAAGTCAAACGTTAACAGGGTCGGTTAATGCTTCAAAAAACTTTCGTGCCCCAACCTTAAATGATCGATACTGGCAGGATTTAGGACGCGAAGATTTGCTTCCTGAAACAAGCTACTCGGTTGAAAGCGGGCTCAAGTGGCAACATACTTTCTTTAAAGCGGAGGCAACAGCGTTTTATCAACTAGTTGATGAATGGATTTTATGGTCACCGGGTAGTGATGTCAATTACCAGCCAGGAAATATTAAAAAAGTAGAGGCAAAAGGAATTGAACTTTCTTCAGAATGGCTGTGGTCAACGGGCTCCTGGAAAAAGTCAATAAGGGGATCATATCAATATACGAGTTCAACGACAAAAGAAGCTACACCGGCAGAGGCTGCCAGTATTGGGAAGCAACTCATTTATACACCGCTCCACACAGGGGCCATAACAGTGGTGTCACGTTTTCAGAAATGGTCGGCAAATATTTTCTGTCAATTTTCTGGCATTCGTTTTACGGAAGTTTCCAATTCAAATCTGTACGCGCTTGACCCGTACTTCCTGACAGATATTTCCATCTCACGAATATTTAGAAAATCACAACATGAATTTTGTTTCCAGTTTTTAGTAAAAAATATTTTAAACACTGTGTATCAGCAATACTCTGCTCATGCCATGCCGGGTCGTAGCTATAATTTTTCAATACGTTATCAATTAAACTATAAATCAAAGTAAGTTATGAAAATGAAAAGATGGTTTTTATTGCTGTCAGCATCCATGTTGCTGATGGTATCATGCGAGGATGACCCTAAACCTACAGGTCAATACGAAAATGGAGTATTTATCGTAAATGAGGGAGCTTTTATGGCTGGAAACGGCAGTATCACATTTTATAATGTAACATCGGAGGAAGTTGAACAAAATATTTTTTTAAACGCTGCCGGAGATTTTGCCGGAGATGTTGTTCAATCCATGACTTTTCATGATGATGTGGCCCTTATTGTTGTGAATGGTGATAACAAAATTGAGATTGCCAACAGCGCTACTTTTGAGTCAATTGAAACCATTACCGATGAGCTGATTGACAAGCCCCGATATGTGGAAGTTATTAACGATAAGGCTTATGTGAGTGTATGGGGAGCGTATGACGAACTTTTTGCATTAGTTGACTCGTATGTGTTGGTGTTCGATCTCAATACAGGTTCAATTCTTACCACGATTGATACAGATGAAGGCACTGAGAATCTGTTGTATACCGGTAGCCGTTTGTTTGCTTCCAACTACAACTATGGTGCATCCAACACAGTGTCTGCAATTGATCCAACGAACAATACATTAATTGATAACGTTGAATTGTCGGCCGGGCCAGCAGGGATGGTAACGGATGCCAATGGAAAATTGTGGGTGATTTGTGTGGGTGAGTTTGGTGCTGTAAACGGGTATTTGTTCAGGATTAACCCCGCCACCCTTGCCATCGAGGAAGAGATAACCATTACCGGAGCTGCTGGTATTGATCTGGCAACCACACCTGATAAACTAAATGTTTTGTACACGGTAGGAACCTCTGTGTTCAGTCTGCCGATTTCGGCAACAGAAGAAGCGGAAGAAGAACTTTTTGAAGCCGATGAGGTAACATCTTTGTACACCTTAAATGTTGATCCTTCTACAGGTAACTTCTGGATTGGTGATGCGCTTAGCTTTTCAGCTCCTGGGAAAGTTTACGTTTATTCGTCCACCGGTGCTTCCCTTACATCGTTTACCGCTGGGATTGGGCCAACACAAATTGTTTTTAAGTAATAACTTTATGTCAGCGCATGAAAATATCAGGCTCTGACTTTATAGTATGGCAAAAGAGAAGAACAAGGCACAACCAAAGCCCAATGAAGACTATTATTTTGAAAATGGCTTCATGGTTTTTACTCAGGCCTACCATTTGAAGCGCGGCTACTGCTGCAAAAGCAATTGCCGTCATTGCCCCTATGGTTTCAATAAAAAATAATCAGAAGTTCTTTATCGCGTGGTGATAGAATGCGAGCAATTGATTTCCAGCGTTTTGAACTGAAATTTTTTTATTTGCGACCTTTTTTTCAAGGTCAGTCATTTCTTTTTGAAGCTGACCAAATCGTTGGAAATCTGATTTTAACAAATAATGAAAATACTCCTGGAACCAGGCAATATTTTGCTGTGCACGGTTCTCCGTAAAAAACCCAGACTTATGTGTTTGCTCTTGATACTTCAAAACCATTTCCCAAATCTCTAATACTCCACTTTTTGTTAGCGATGAACAGGTGAGCACTTTCGGTTGCCAGCCTGAAGTAGAAGAGGGAATTAAATGCAAAGCATGTTGATATTCAGCTTGCGCTTCGGTGGCGTGCTTCATATTATCGCCATCTGATTTCGTGATCACTACAGCATCGGCCATCTCCATAATTCCCTTTTTTATGCCTTGTAGTTCATCCCCTGCACCGGCCAGCATCAGCAGCAAAAAGAAGTCAACCATGCTTTTTACAGCAACTTCCGATTGTCCCACACCTACAGTCTCTACAATAATTACATCAAACCCTGCAGCCTCACAAAGTAGAATTGCTTCGCGTGTATGATTGGAGACACCTCCCAAAGTGTTTCCTGATGCGGTTGGACGAATAAAAGCGAGTTCACTTTTTGAAAGATCATCCATGCGAGTCTTGTCTCCCAGGATGCTTCCTTTCGTAAGCTGACTGCTGGGATCAATGGTGAGTACAGCAATCTTTTTTTTCTGATCGGTTATATGTTTTCCAAAAGCTTCAATGAAGGTACTTTTGCCAACGCCAGGAACACCGGTAATTCCAATTCTGATGGATTGCCCTGTTTTATCTATTATTTTTTCTATTAACTCAGAAGCTTGTTGTTGATCAAGCGCAAGATTGCTTTCAATCAGGGAAATGGCCTTTCCCAGCACAACCCTGTCACCAGCTATAATGCCGGACGTGTATTCATATACTGTAAGCCTTGTTTTCAATGTTTCTAATTTGCTTATAATATGTTCTAAATTTCTAAATTTACTTGATACATCCTGTACTACCATGAAAAGATTCTGGTTGGATTGCGTGATTGCAACGGCTTTTGCTTTTACTGTACTGTTCGGACTATATGGCGTTACGCAGCTAAAAGTTTTTAATGCGTTTGACCCGCTTGGACAAACTTTTCGTGACATGGAGATTACCGATATAGCCTTTTCACAAATACGAGAGGACCCTGAACTGGATACAAACATCGTGATCGTAAATATTGGAAAGTTATCCAGGGCAGACATCGGCCGCCAGATTATGAATATTAGTCAATACAACCCAAAAGTGATCGGGCTCGATATTATTTTTTCTTGTGACGGAGGGTTACGGGATTCTATCAATTGCCCCCAAGCTTATGATACACTGAGCAATATGATTTTTTCTTTTGCAGTCAAAAACGCGCAAGGTAAAATGGTATTAGCGCACAAACTATGGCAAACGAAAGAGTTGGTAAGAAAAATGGGAGACGTTGCCTATTATGATTCTATCGAACATACGGATACAGAATTAGCAGAGGGTGCTTTTGAAGGATTTGTCAACCTGGAAACAGATGCAGAACACCAGGAAGATTTAAAAGTATGCAGGCGCCTTCCTCCTGCTGTAAATGTGAATGGTGAACGAGAGGTTGCATTTTCGGTAAAGATAGCTATGCTGTATGATTCGGTTAAGGCCAAAAGGTTTTTAGGTCGAAATAAAGCCTCTGAGATAATTAACTATCGCGGGAATGTTGTGGATTGGCACGGGGCTTCAAATTATGCGGGAAGATATGCTGTGTTAGATTGGGATCAGGCCTTGGATACCTCCTTGTTTGCGGGTGGAATGATAAGGGATAAGATTGTCATCATGGGATTTTTAGGTGACGACCTGCGGGACACTTCCTGGGATGATAAGTTCTTCACGCCATTGAATAAGAATTACGCTGGTAAAACCAGACCCGATATGTACGGTGTTGTTGTTCATGCCAATGCGGTGTCGATGATTTTAAATGAAGATTATATAGATGAGTTAGAAGAGTGGCAGGAGTATACCATTGCGATAATCATATGCTTTCTAAATGTGGCATTGTTTTCGCTTATCCATGATAGAATTCCGAAATGGTACGACACCCTTACTATTATTCTTCAATTACTTGAGATAGTTTTAATCACCTTTACCATGATGTACGTGTTCAGTTGGGTAGATTTTAAACTTAATTTAACCCTTACGTTGGCGGCTTTGGCCTTTGTAGGTACTTGTTATGAAATCTATGAATCTGTTGTAAAAGCGTTTATTGCCAGGTTACAGGAAGGTGCCTTGTTTACCAAAAGGCCCAAGAAAGTATTGACTCCTTAAAACAGTATTATTTAGTAGATTTGATTATAAATGAGTAAGACCCAATGAAAGCAAGAAAGTTAGCAGCAGTTTTGGCCTTAATTTTAGTGAGTTCCTTCGCGGTTGCGCAGGATTACGCATTCAAAGTAATGGCCAACAAAGGAAGTAATGAAGTAAAATCCGGTGATGCATGGTCGCCCCTCAAAACCGGTGCGAGCTTGAAATCAAGCGATGAATTAAAGATTACAGACAACGCCTATATTGGCCTAATCCACGCCAGCGGGAAACCGTTAGAAGTTCGTCAATCAGGAAGTTATAAAGTGGCAGATCTGGCCGCTAAAGTGGCGGGAGGCTCTAGCGTGCTGAATAAATACACGGACTTTATTCTGAGTTCTAATGCCGAGAGTAAGAAAAATAAACTCAGTGCTACTGGAGCTGTACACCGTGCCACGGGTTCAAATACTATTCACGTTCACTTACCGGATAACCAAAACTCTGCCATATATAACAGTACGGCTGTTATCACTTGGGATACAGAAGCAGCAGGCCCGTACGTCATAACTGTTTCAAATATGGCTAGTGAGGAATTGACTAAGTATGAAGTTGCAGAGAAAACTACACGTATTGATTTGAAGGATCCAAAATATAAATTTAACACCCCAGGCGATCCATTCAGTGCAGGATTGATTGTTCAGGTAAAATCCAAGACGGATGCTAAACAAGCTTCAAAAGAGTATATGATCCGGGCTCTTCCCTCTAAAGATGCCGAAAAGGTAAAAGAATCATTGAATACGATTATTAGTGAAGTAACAGAACCAACAGCCATCAATAAATATTACCTGGCAGGATTTTATGAGCAAAACAATCTATTGATAGACGCCATTGCTGCATATGAAGAGGCCGTTAAACTTGAGCCCGCCTATCAGGAGTACTATGATGAGTTTTTGTTACGAAACAATTTAAAGAGACAATAGTAGCTTTCCGGGAAATAGTAGCGAGCTGCCCGTGTAGGCAGCTCTTTTACTTTGGTCCGAAATATTTTAACCTTAAAAATTTTATGAAAACTCGTTTAATAGTTGTCCTGGCTTTAGTTTTTTTTACACTTCGGCTTCACGCTCAATCAACAACCTATACTTTTAAAGTGTTGGTGAGTAAAGGTAAAACCGAAATCAAATCGGTTAATGCATGGCAAACCATTAAAGTGGGGGCTTCCTTAAAAGCTACCGATGAAGTTAAGATTGCTGAAAACGCGTATCTCGGTTTAATCCATACAAATGGGAAGCCACTTGAAATCAGGGAAGCAGGAAGTTTTAAAGTAAGTGAGTTGGTTTCACGTCTTGGAGCAGGATCAAGCGTATTAAATAAGTACACCGATTTCATACTGAGCAGCGATCAGGAAAAGAAAAACAGATTATCCGCTACAGGAGCCGTACATCGCGGAGCCAAAGATGTCATTATTGTGTTCTTATCAGGTGCAGAGCGAGCTGAGCTTTATGGTGATAAATTAGCGATACAATGGTCATCAGAAGAAGTAAAAGGACCCTATGAAGTTGTATTTACCACCTTGTTAGATGATGAACTGGAAAGGTTCGAAGTAAATGAAAATCAGCTGATGGTTTCATTGAACCAAGGAGGCCTTAGAGATGAGTATGAAATCATGGTGAAGGTGGTATCCAAAGAGAACGCGGGTAAAGGTTCAAAAGATTATATCATTAAACGTCTACGTCCGGCCGATCGTGAAAAATTCACGAAAGTAATGGATGATATCAAAGCTTCTATAGAGGAAGAAACTGCTTTAAGTAAATATTATATGGCAGGTATATATGAAGAGAATTTTCTACTCAATGATGCATTAACAGCCTATCAGGAAGCAATCAAGCTGGCACCCGATGTAACCTTATACAAAGAAGCTTATACGGAATTCTTGACACGCCTTGGATTCGAAATTAAATAAGATTCAATAATGATGTAAAAGCCTGACTTTTAATTATTAAAGTCAGGCTTTCTTGTTTATAGCAGGTTTGGCTGAACCGCGGAATATCCTATTTTTGTACAGTTCATAAAAACGTCCCCATGAGTGTATTAGTCAATAAAAACTCCCGTGTAATTGTACAAGGGTTTACCGGATCAGAAGGATCTTTCCATGCCGGTCAGATGATTGAGTACGGAACCAATGTAGTAGGTGGGGTTACGCCCGGAAAGGGAGGAAGTGAGCATTTGGGAAGGCCCGTGTTTAATTCCGTAAAGGAAGCTGTTGACAAAACGGGTGCTGATGTTTCCATCATTTTTGTTCCTCCTGCTTTTGCAGCCGATGCCATCATGGAAGCAGCTGATGCAGGTATTAAGGTCATCATCGCAATCACTGAAGGTATTCCAGTAAAAGATATGATGATCGCTAAGAAATACGTTCAGAATAAGAAGATTGTACTGATCGGTCCCAATTGCCCCGGTGTAATTACGCCTGGAGAAGCGAAGGTTGGTATTATGCCAGGCTTTGTTTTTAAGAAGGGAAAAATAGGAGTTGTGTCTAAATCAGGAACCCTTACCTATGAAGCTGCAGATCAGATTGTGAAAGCAGGACTTGGAGTTTCAACAGCCATTGGAATTGGTGGTGATCCGATTATTGGGACACCTACAAAAGAAGCAGTTGAGATGTTAATGAATGACCCGGAGACAGAAGCAATCGTAATGATTGGTGAGATCGGTGGAAATTATGAGCCTCTGGCAGCACGATGGATTAAAGAATCAGGGAATAAAAAACCTGTTGTGGGATTTATTGCCGGGCAAACAGCTCCTCCGGGCAGGAGAATGGGACACGCAGGTGCCATTATTGGTGGAGCCGAAGATACAGCTGCAGCTAAAATGAAAATTATGAGAGAGTGCGGGATTCACGTGGTAGAATCCCCAGCCGAAATAGGCGATACTGTTCTGAAAGTTTTGAAAAAGAAATAATTAGAATGCAGCTCTAAACTCGCGCTCTAAATAGCTATTAAATTCTTTTACGCTGGCAAACGTAGTAACTCGCTCAGGGTTCATTTCTGAATTGTCTTGTTTGAATATTACCTCTACACAGAAATCTTTCAGCATATATAAATAGGCCTTTCTTCCATTCTTCAACCTGGTTCCTAACATCGTACCCTGCTCGTGTAAGTAAGCTACTTTTTTGCTTTCTGAGAGAAATTTAAAAAACATTCTTCCGATCATATTCTTAAAATTTTTTGTCTGTTGATGTAAATCAATACGTGAAGGTAAAGCCGTGGTTGGTAGAATCATATTCGGGCCTTTTGCGGAGGCTTAAGGTTTGCACCGGAATAGTGAGGTCATGGAACGAATACAACCAGGAGCCGTAAAATCTTACGTGAGGAAACAGGTTATTTTACAAAAACAGCATAAATAGGCCGAATTTGAGCCTTTTTTCAGGATTTAACCCTAAAATATTGCAAGGACTTATTTTCTCACAATAGTTCGTTTGCCAGGTTAGCCAACTCGGAGCGTTCACCCTTTTCAAGGGTAATGTGAGCATAAAGCTCATGGTCTTTCAGTCTGTCGATGAGATAGGAAAGACCGTTGCTTTGTGAATCCAGATAAGGCGTATCTATTTGATAGATATCTCCTGTAAAAATGAACTTGGTATTCTCCCCCGCTCGTGTGATGATGGTTTTCACTTCATGTGGAGTGAGGTTTTGTGCTTCGTCAACGATAAAGCAGATATTAGAAAGGCTACGACCTCGAATGTAAGCAAGGGGTGTGATCACAAGCTTTTCCTGGTTCACCATTTCAGTGATCTTGGAATATTCCTTATCCGTTTCGTTGTATTGATTCTGAATGAATTTCAAATTATCCCACAGCGGCTCCATGTATGGATTTAGCTTTGATTTAATATCGCCCGGAAGGTAGCCAATGTCTTTATTGCTAAGCGGAACAATGGGACGAGCTAGGTAGATTTGTTTGAATTCTTTCTTCTGTTCCAATGCTGCGGCTAACGCCAACAATGTTTTACCCGTGCCTGCAACTCCTTGTAGCGAAACCAGTTTTATTTCTGGTTTCAGCACCGCATGAATGGCAAATGCTTGTTCGGCATTACGAGGCTTTACTCCGTACACAGAGCGTTTCTCCACTTGCTCCACCATTTCGTTCAGTGGATTATAATACGCCAACACCGATTTCTTACCACTCTTTAAAATGTAGAAATGGTTTTTTTCTGGTACCAGCTTCCCTAAAATTTCCTTTGGAGGGCAATAGCCTTTCTCGTACAACAGGTTAATCATATTCGCGTCAACATCCTCAATGATGGTTCTGCCTGTATACAGTGATGAGATATTCTGAATCTTGCCTGTTGTGTAATCTTCTGCGTATAAACCCAGAGCCATTGCTTTTAGCCTGAGGTTTACGTCTTTAGAGACAAGAATTACTTTTCTACCTTTTTCTTCTTTCTGCAACAACAGAGCGGAATTGAGAATGCGGTGATCAGCCTTATCTTCATTAAATACTTTGTTGGCATCCAGGGAGCCATTGCCTCCCGTATCCATAAGTACCTTAAACTCGCCCTTGCTTTTGCCATTCAGCGGATTCCAATGGTGGAGCATCTTGCCATTGGCAAGTTTATCCATGAGGCGAATGAACTCGCGTGCCTCAAAATTCTTGGTATCGTTCCCTTTTTTGAAATTGTCGAGTTCCTCGAGTACCGTGATCGGGATCCCTATATCGTGTTCGTCAAAGTTGAGTATAGAATTGTGTTCATAAATAATTACAGAAGTATCCAGCACGAAGATCTTCTTCTCCTTTTTGGTTTTCGACATACTGTACAAAGAACTTGTTTGATTAAATGTAAAGAAATCATTAACAAAGTTGGAAGGGGGAGAAAAGTGAAAGTTTTTAGTAAATTTACGTCCCTTTAATTCGGTTACAGCGCACTTCCCCCTGCGGCTTCGTCATCATCCTCTTCTTCCTGTACGTTTTTAGGCAACGTAAACATACTGCTCAGCAAGTCTTTGAATTGATGCCCTGTTGTGAGATTGTGTTTGCTGATTAAACTGTATTCAGCCAATCCGTGTAAAGCGAATTCCATCAGAAATAATTTTACTGAAGTATCCTGACCTTTGTGAAACTCATTTATTAATTCGTTTAGCCCGGGTATTTTTTTAATAGCTTTTTCAAATTCAGGTTGGTTCATTTCATGAAGTAAATCCACGTTGTTTCCATCACTGAACCAATCGGTTATTTTTTTGTAGGGATTTTTCTCCTTTTGTTTTCGAAATTTTTCCGGATTGGGAAAATAATTAACAAACTGTGTTCGTATCGCTTTGCCTATTAAATTTTGCGCAACAATACCCGGCCCTTCCTGCTCCCCTTCGTATACCAACTCAACCTTTCCTGTTATAGCAGGGATAACCCCAATGAAATCGGTTATCCGGATGCCGGTTGTTTTTTCATTATTGATTATACTCCTTCGTTCTGCGGAAGCAACTAAGTTTTCGTAAGCTGATATTGTAAGTCGCGCTGAAACCCCGCTCTTGGAGTCAATGTACTCGCTTTTGCGTGCTTCAAATGCTATTTGTTCAATTAAGTCTTTTGCGAGTTCGTTAACAGAAACTGTTTTTTGCTGAGCCTCTTTCAATCTTGCTTCTTGTTGCGTAATTCGTTTTCCAATATCCAGCGTTTTTGGATAATGGGTAATAATCTGACTGTCGATCCTGTCCTTTAACGGTGTAACAATGCTTCCTCGATTCGTATAATCTTCAGGGTTAGCCGTAAAAACAAACTGAAGATCTAACGGCATCCTGATTTTAAAACCCCGAATCTGAATATCGCCTTCTTGCAGAATGTTGAATAAGGCCACTTGTATCCGCGCTTGTAAATCAGGTAATTCATTGATGACAAAAATGCTTCTATTAGAACGGGGGATCAATCCGAAATGAATTACGCGCTCATCGGAGTAAGGGAGTTTTAAAGTAGCGGCTTTAATAGGGTCTACATCACCAATCAAATCGGCAATGGATACATCTGGGGTTGCTAATTTTTCTGTGTATCGTTCATCCCGATGCAGCCAGCTAATGGGCGTGTTGTCACCAAGTTCCTGAATTTTATCTTTTGCATAGCGTGAAAGTGGGCTAACGGGATCATCATTTAATTCAGACCCCTCAACAACAGCAATATATTCATCCAATAAGTTCACCATTAAACGTGCGAGGCGCGTCTTGGCCTGTCCCCGTAACCCGAGTAAATTAATATCATGACCAGCAAGAATGGCTCTTTCTAAATCAGGAATAACCGTCTCTTCATATCCCCAAATGCCTTCAAACACAGTTTCTTTTTTACGAAGCTTTTGAATCAGGTTTTCGCGCAACTCGTCTTTGATGGATTTTGATTTATAACCGGAGGCTTTAAGTTCTCTTAGTGTTTTTGGGTAGTTCGTTGATTTATTCATATTGTTTAGCTGCAAGCTACGGGCTTCAAGTTTGCAGCTTGTAGCTCATAGCTTGTGGCTCTTTTAAAAATTCTTCCTTCTGTTTTTTTTAAAATCTTCAAACACGAGATTACCCAACCCCTGTAAACCGCTATAATAGGCGTTTCCATTATTCACTTTTGTAAATTCGCGAACAAATGATTTCAGATACGGGTCGGTTGCAATCATAAACGTAGTCACAGGTATTTTTAGCTTTTTAAGTTGACCCGCCAGGTTGTACGTGCGGCTTAATATTTTGGTATCTAACCCAAAGCTATTCTTATAGTATTTGATGCCTTCCTTAATACACGTGGGCTTTCCGTCTGTAATCATAAAAATTTGCTTGTTCGGATTTTTCTTGCGCCTCAGAATATCCATTCCCAACTCTAATCCAGCTACGGTATTTGTGTGATAAGGACCAACCTGGAGGTAGGGAAGATCCTTGATCTCAATTTGAGAGGCATCATCACCAAATACTAAAATATCAAGCGTGTCTTTCGGGTATTTTTTGGTGATTAACTCTGCGAGTGCCATGGCCACTTTTTTGGCAGGCGTGATCCGATCTTCACCGTACAAAATCATCGAGTGCGAAATATCGATCATCAGCACCGTTGACGTTTGCGTTTTGTATTCATTCTCAATTACCTCCAGATCTTCCTCTGTCATGTAGAAATCTTCTACTCCATGATTGATCTGTGCGTTTCGGAGTGAATCGGTGACCGAAATCTGATCGAGTGTATCTCCAAATTCGTATTCCCTGCGTTCGGTAGTTTGTTCACCATCCCGACCTGTGTGAAAGGTGTTATGCTCACCGCCTTTGGATTTTTTCAGCTTTCCAAAAATTTCTTCTAACGCAGATTTCCGTAAATTCTGTTCACTTTTTGCATTGAGCTTGTATTCGCCTTTTTGAGCCTCTTCAGTAACGTATCCTTCGCGTTTCAACTGTTCAATGAAGTCACCAATGCCATACTTTCCGTTTGTTAGCTTGTACTGTTTATCGAGTTCTGTTAACCATTGAAGAGCCTCGGCTACGTTTCCAGCTGTAATCAGCACCAATTGCATGAAAATTTTACGCAGCTTTTCGAAGTCACTTTTGGATTGTTCGGGGGGTGGCGTATAATGGCTGAAGCGGTAACCTAACATGATGGATGGAAATTCCCTTAATAAACCATTTAATTCGGGATTCTGTTTCGCGAAAGCATATAATTTAACTTAAAATTTGAGGAACCATGTAATAAAATGCCCATTATTGCGTCTTCTAAGTTAAACGGGCAGGTTACCTTTGACGCGGTTTTAAAATTTAGAGGAATATGAAAAAGTCTGTACTGGTTTTAATCGTAGTAGCATTTGCACTGGCTTCTTGCTCGCAATATACGTGTCCTACATATGGTAAGGCAGCGCCTAAAGTGCAACCGGTTAAGGAATCGAGAATTTAAGAATTATGATAGGTGGGGTGGATAGTAACCCTTCTTTCGCGATGCGGGAGGAGGGTTTTTTAATGTTGCGGATTGGTAGTTCGGATAGGCTTACTCATGGTTCCGTAGATATAATCCCACAATGGAGATGATACCCCAAACACCATTTCCCCATTTTTATAATGATGGGTTCCATGATTAATCCAAAGATGTTTTAGGAAATTTTTTGGAGGCTGGAAAGCATGCACCATGTAATGAACTGATAGGTAAGCTGCGTATCCGGTCAAAAATCCGGGAAGGAACGCAAATACATAGTCGCCCATGATCAGGCGGAATATTAATAGCAATATAGTGGAGATGATAATGCTCAACAGCGGAGGCATGGCCAGTCTTGTTTTGTCTTTAGGGAACTCATGATGCACCCCGTGAATGGTATACTGAAGTTTCTCCCTTGCATGCGTATAGGTATCCATATGAAATAAGGAGCGATGAGCCCAGTATTCTACCCAGGTGAAGAAAATCAATCCGACTAAAAAGAAACCGATCGTTACAAAGGCCGATAACGAAGTGTGGGTAATGCTCCAATACAACAACCCTACTGAATACAAGAAAAACACAGTCAGGGGTATAGAAATGTGCGTTCTAGTTAATTTCTCAAGAATTGGATTCTTAAAAAGCTGTTTTGTACCCTTGTTTTGAGGTCTCACTTCGGCCATTGTACTGAATTTGCTACAAATTTAAAGTATCAAAAGATTAAATAGAAATATTAGCTGCCGCCTTTTCCATGACCTTTTGATAATACGCCTCGTAAAGCGGTAAAATTCGACTAATGTCAAATTCTTTAGCTCTTGCAAGGGCGTTTTGCTTGAATTTTGGAAGGTTGTTTTTGTCAAGGATATGGAGGGCGTTGTGGGTCATATCTTCTATGTCACCAATGTTGCTCAGGAATCCTGTAACTCCGTGAATATTAAGCTCTGGAATACCACCTGTATTTGAAGAGATTACAGGCACCTCACATGCCATAGCTTCTAAGGCGGCTAATCCGAAGCTTTCTTTTTCAGACGGCATCAGGAATAAATCGGCAACTGAGAGTACTTCTTCAACGGCTTCCAGTTTCCCCAGGAAACGGATGTCATCACAAATGCCAAGGTCTCGACATTGTTGTTCAGCATGTACGCGTTCGGGGCCATCACCAATCATTAACAGCTTAGAAGGAATTTCTTTATGGATGTTGTAGAATACTTTTATTACATCTCCAATCCGTTTCACCTTTCTAAAATTCGAAGTGTGAACGATTAACATTTCGTTTTCAGGACAAATTGCTTTTTTGAAATGATCTTTCTTTTGTTTTTTGAATTTAGCTAGGTCAATGAAATTTGGAATCACTTCTATTTCATTGGTGATTTTGAAGTGCTGGTAGGTTTCTTTTTTCAAATCTTCTGAAACAGCCGTAACCCCATCTGACTGATTAATACTAAAGGTGACTACCGGCTCGTAAGAAGCATCCTTTCCTACCAAGGTGATATCTGTTCCGTGTAGCGTGGTTACCACGGGCATCGAAATACCGTGTGTCTTTAAAATTTGTTTGGCCATGTACGCAGCAGAGGCGTGCGGTATGGCATAGTGCACATGTAAAAGATCAAGCTTTTCATTCATGGCCACGCTTACCATTTTACTGGCAAGGGCAAGTTCGTAGGGAGGGTATTCAAATAATGGATATGAACGGAAGTCAACTTCATGATAAAATAAATTTTCATTCAGGAAGTCAAGACGGCTGGGTTGTGAGTAGGTGATGAAATGAACCTTATGGCCTTCTTGTGCGAGGGCCTTGCCAAGCTCTGTGGCGACCACGCCACTTCCTCCGAAAGTCGGGTAACAAACGATTCCTATTCTAATCTGATCCACGTATTAATTTTTAGTTCGTCTTATGTAAATATTTTATTAATTTTTCATCCGGGTGATTATCACCATACTGGCAGTAATTGAAAATTGACTGATAAATCACATCCTGAATGCGAGAACGAATATTGGTACTATTAAGTTTACTGCTTCTGTAAGGAAAACGGGAATTTGATAAAAATACGAATACCAGATCGAATTCGGGATCAACCCAAATGCACGTTCCGGTGAACCCTGTATGGCCGAATGTTTTGGGAGAACCAAAACGTGAAGAGGGGCTGTTGGGGTCGCCTGGCTTAGCCCACCCTAATCCCCGGGTACTGTTTTCAAATTGTTTCTGTGCAAACAAATCAATTGTTTTAGGTTTATAAAATTGCTGGCCTCCATAACGACCTTTTTGCAAAAGCATCTGGCCAATCTTGAGCAAATCTGTTGCATTACCAAAGAGACCTGCATGACCAGCCACTCCGCCCAACATAGCAGCTCGTTCGTCATGCACGGTCCCAACAACAATTGATTTTCTGTAGAGGGTATCTATTTCAGTGGGTGCGATTTGAGAGGCAAGAAATTTGGTGAGGGGTAAATATCCCATCGTACCTGAGCCGATTGGTTCATATAGATTCTGGTTTAGAAAATCTTCTATGGGCTGATTAAGAAGTTTCTCTACCAATCGGTGTAGAATCATAAATCCAAGATCGCTATACCGTGGAGAATACGGAGTACGGGGAGGTTTGTTGAGCATTTCGGATTTCAATACCCAACGCCAGATAGAATCCTGAATTACTGGAGAAGCAAAAAGATCAGGAGCTACCTGCAACGGATAACTTTCATTTTTTATTGGAGAGTAATAATGTGAGAGTAAGGTGTCACCCTTAACAGTTTGCGGCCACATGAGCAGAAAGGGGGCAAGGCCTGATTGGTGTGTTAAAATATCTTTAAGAATAATGTCCTTCTTATTCGTGTTCGATAATTCAGGCAAATACACCGAGGCTTTTTTGTAGATGTCGATCAATCCCTTTTCCTGAAGAAACATTACTGCCTGAAGCGTGCCCATTACCTTGCTAATAGATGCCAGGTCGTAAATCGTTTGATCATTTATCGGAATCTTGTTTTCATACGTTTGCCAGCCAAAAGACCGTTCGTAAATAATTTTTCCATGACGTGCGATCAGAACCTGACAACCCGGTGCTGCTTTCTGCTCAATTGCCTCATGGGCTACGCTGGCAATTTTATCAATGGTTTTGGAGTCCAGGCCCTCCGCTTCTGCAACGGAATAACCCATGCGTTGTAATAGAGAAGTTTGAACGCCATCACCTTGTTTGATTTTTCCACTTACAGAAACAGGCAATGTTCCATCTGCTCTTTTTGCTCCAAAAATTAATTGCGGAATAAATTGTTGAATGAGTTCATGGTCGGTGTAAGCTTGTATTATGGCAGGCATGGCATCAATTCGTGCGAGGTTCTTGACTGACCCCATGTTTACGATAATTACTTTTGTTTGAGAACTGAGCTCTTGGAGCATCTGAAAATAGACATTTTCAAGTCCGTTAGCATGAGAGTATATGCTTACGATGACCCAATTATGTTTGGAGAGGCTCTGTACCAATTCAGCAGCATCATCACCCGCTTGTAATTTGTAATGTGCAAAGGCTGTGTATTTAGAGAGATACGTAGTGAAGGGATTCTCTTTACCTACACCAATGGAAAGGGAGGCAAAGGAAACATCATCGAGTTGTTTGACGGGCAGAAAGTGTTGCTCATCTTTCACTACTGCTACGGATCTTTCAAAAAGCGCAGCCTGAAGTATGGAGGAGGCAGGGGTATTGATGCGCGCAAGTAGATTTTCAGTTCGAACAATTTTCTTTTCATTGAGCCCTGCATCAAATTTTACAGTCAGAATCTTTTTAACGCTTTCATCCAGCTGTTTCTGAAGCTCTTTATCCTTTCGCATTACCTTGCGAAATCTGCGCACGGCTGCATTTAGATTATCTGGAAACA
The DNA here is from genome assembly GCA_031400675.1 of Cyclobacteriaceae bacterium. Classification (GTDB taxonomy): domain Bacteria; phylum Bacteroidota; class Bacteroidia; order Cytophagales; family Cyclobacteriaceae; genus UBA2336. Next base: position 22,250 of record JANNQJ010000177.1, on the reverse strand, counting down.
ATAACATGTCGTTCCCAGCCTTCAACATCAGCACTTCTGAGTCACCTGCCTTGAACTTTTTATTGTGCTTCCGGATATCAGGAATTGAACTTAGCATCAATCCATTGAAATTTGTTTTACGCTTAGTGGAGTAGGGAGAAAACTGTGTTAACAGCACTTTTGAAACATTGGCCAGTTTGGACGTTAATAATTTTTTATGTTCAGGAAGTGTAAAGTCTGTCCTGTATTGAATGTTAAGACCTGCTGCTCCATTATTTAAAAGTTGCTGCAGTGGCAAGAGAGCAGATTCGTCCTGTGTAAAGGTTGGTATGGAAAGAATATTGGTTGTGCTTAAACCACTTTGATAAGCAAGTGCCTTAGCAGCCGTTTTTTCCTGATTTTGTCCGTAAGAGGTTGCCGAATCATTAACATTGGCACTTGGAGCAAAATTCATATTTACCCCCAGTGCTGTTAACTGCCGGCCTGTTTCAGCTCCCAGGAAAAATAACAGGCTATCATCGCGGAGAGATCCCAACATAATGGGTGGAGGAAAATGCGTGGTACTATCTATCACGTGTCCCAGTCCTTCCTTCGTATTCATTCCGATTAATAAAGGAACGGTAGCTTGTTGCTGAACGTAGTTTGTAAGTTTCGCTTGCGATACAGGCCCACCTTTTGTAAATACAATTCCCCCGATTTTGTACTTTTTGATCTGCAAGACCAATCTCCCAATTGTTTGCGCATCGGAGTAGCTGTCTGCCTCCACCATTAGTATCTGCCCGATTTTACCATACAGGTCAAGCGTATTAAAAACACTATCTACCCATAGGCTTTTCTTTGATTGCGAATAAAGAGGTGAAATCAGCGACAACACCACAATAAAACCTATCCAAACTTTTTTTTGCATCGAGTCGTTAGCCTTTGTAATTCATGGTGAATAAAGGCATTTTTGTGAGCCTGAGTTAGAAAAATCCTTACTTTTTTCATGCCCGATATTATCCAGCTTTTACCCGATTCCATAGCCAACCAGATTGCAGCCGGTGAAGTAGTGCAACGGCCGGCTTCTGCCGTAAAAGAATTGTTGGAAAACTCCATTGACGCGGGTGCCCAACACATTAAACTGATTGTAAAAGATGCCGGTAAAGGTCTTTTGCAGATCATTGATGATGGGGCAGGCATGAGCGAAACAGATGCACGCATGAGTTTGGAACGACATGCAACCTCGAAAATCCGTAAAGCAGAAGATCTGTTCACCATCCGCACCATGGGCTTTCGGGGAGAAGCGCTCGCTTCCATTGCGGCCGTATCGCAATTGGAAATGAAGACACGCACTGCGGATAAGGAGTTAGGCACGCTGTTGGTTGTGGAGGCATCGGAGGTTAAAAAGCAGGAGTTAGTCGCTTGTGAAAAAGGGACAAGCATCAGCGTCAAGAATTTGTTTTACAACATTCCGGCACGCAGAAATTTTTTAAAATCAAACCCGGTTGAACTGAAGCATATTATTGATGAGTTTCAGCGGTTGGCCTTGGCTCATTCAGATATTTCATTCTCCTTTATTCAGGGCGATGAGGTGATTTATGATTTACCGATAGGGAAATCAATTTCATTGAGTCAGCGCATCGTTAATTTATTTGGTAAAGCATACCAGGAACAGTTGGCACCATCCCAGGAAGAAACTGAGTACGTTAAAGTAACAGGGTATGTAGGTAAACCTGAGTTTGCCCGGAAAACCCGCGGTGAACAATTTCTTTTTGTGAACAAGAGATTCATACGCAGCAATTACCTGCATCATGCGGTAATGACTGCCTTTGAGGGATTGCTGCCCGAAAGCAGTTTTCCTTTTTATGTGATCTTCATGGAGATCGATCCCAGGCACATTGACGTAAACGTTCATCCTACCAAAACAGAAATTAAGTTTGATGATGAACGAGCCGTATATGCTGTCGTGCGTGCTGCTGTTCGCCAATCGTTGGGTACACACAACCTGGCGCCTACCATTGATTTCCGTGAAGATGTTAACGTGATGTCCAAGCTTGGTCAAACTTCGGGTGAAGCCGCCCGCGAGGTTTATTTTGATGAACGCTTTCAAACATCCTTGAACCGATCGAATCAACAGAATTGGGAGAAATTATTTGAAGGAGAAGTCAGCAGCAGGTTATTCCAACCAGAGGTTACACAATCTACTTTACATATTGATGAGTTACCCAGAACAGGCGACTCAGTTGATGTTCCTGAGAAAACACTTACGCAACTACATGACAAGTTTATTTTACGTCAGGTAAAAAATGGATTAATGATCGTTGATCAGCAAGGTGCGCACGAACGGATCTTGTTTGAAAAATTCACGGAAGACCTGAAGTACAAATCGGCTGCCACACAACAAAGTCTGTTTCCCAAGACAATCACATTTTCTGCAGCTGATTTTGCTTTGATCATGGAAGTGGAGCAGGAAATAAAAGCGCTGGGTTTCCGGTTTGAAGTGTTCGGTAAAAATACCGTGTTGGTAAACGGTGTGCCGGCCAACTTAAAGTACGTGAGTGAGAAACAACTTTTTGAAGGACTGATCGATCAGTTTAAACATAACCAATCGGAGCTTTCGTTGCCCTTACAGGAAAACCTGGCACGCGCGCTGGCCAAACGTGCTTCTGTGAAAGCGGGGCAAAGGCTGGAGAAAGAAGAAATGCAGGAACTACTGAATAGCTTATTTTCCTGTAAAACACCGAACTATTCACCCGAGGGCAAGCCAACATTTTATATTTTTGAATTGAATATACTGGAAAATTATTTTAACCGACTATAAATAAAACGATTGTTGAATGTTTAGACTTACCCCCGTTGTTCGAAACCTGATTATTATTACCATCATCGTTTTTGTTGTTCAGTTGATAACGAAAGATGTCATTACGCACTTTTTGGCGCTGTATAATCAAGAGAGTGGTTATTTTAAGCCGTATCAGTTGCTTACCTACATGTTTGCACATGGTGGATTTTCTCATATATTTTTCAATATGCTCAGTCTTGCGTTTATGGGGCCGATCCTGGAAAGTTTTTGGGGGCAAAAGAAGTTTTTACTCTACTATTTAATTACCGGCATTGGTGCAGCGTTATTTAGTTTAGGAATCGATTATTTTTTGAGCAGAGGCCCTGGCAGCATGTTAGGTGCTTCAGGCGCTATTTATGGATTGTTGATGGCATTTGGTATGACATTCCCGAATATGGAGGTACAATTGTTAATTCCTCCTATTCCTATCAAGGCAAAATATCTTGTTTTTCTGTTAGGAGGGTTAACATTTTTGATGGATCGGAGCGGTAGCGTAGCGCATTTTGCCCACCTTGGCGGTGCGGTAGTTGGGTTTATTGTTGTGCGGGCATGGCGTGACCCGAGTGGCCGGTCTTTTTAAATAGATTTATGTTGCGTAAAATATTGGGTGATCATGTTTGACGAATTTAAAAGCGCGTTTCAACGGCCCAACAATGCACACATTCAGTTGATCATCATCAACGTGGTGATTTTTCTGGTGATTGGTGTCTTCTCCGTTATTGGTGAGATAGCGGGTGCTACTACTTTTTCAGATTTTATCTATAATCAGTTTACGATCCCCCCTGTTATTGGAGAATATTTATCTCGACCGTGGACGTTAATCACTTACATGTTTGCGCACAGCCGCTGGGATATTTTTCACATCCTTTTCAACATGTTGGTATTTTACTGGTTCGGAAGATTGTTTGTCGAGTATTTGGGTAGCAGTAAACTTACAGCACTTTACGTTTTAGGTGGATTAGCGGGTGGGATTTTGTATCTGCTCATGTTCAATACTGTACCCTATTATATAGAACGTTCTGGATTCCCGGGCATGGTGGGTGCATCGGCAGCGGTGTATGCTGTCGTAGTTGCCACTGCAACGTTACTGCCTAACTATACATTCTTCCTTCTTTTCTTTGGCCCTGTTCGAATCAAATATATTGCAGGATTTTATGTTGTGATTTCGTTTTTAGGGACCACACAGGCGAATGCCGGTGGTAATATTGCTCACTTGGGCGGGGCGCTGATTGGTTTTATTTATTTAAAACAATTACAGGCAGGAGTCAACTGGGGAGGTTGGATTACCGCTACCCTTGATTGGCTTCAGGATTTATTTAAAAGCAAGCCAAAAGTAAAAGTTACCTACCGAAGTGAAGAGAAGGTAATCAAGAAGCCGGTAAAAGTTACGATTTCAAAATCTTCACAAGCTGAGATTGATGCCATCCTGGATAAGATATCCGACCGCGGGTACGAAAGCCTCACGAAAGAAGAAAAAGAAAAACTCTTTAATGCGAGCAAAAAGTAATTTTAGTCATCTGTGTTCTTGTTAAAGAATTCATGAAGAGCAGTAATGATCTCATCAGCATCATTTGAATAAATTACTGGAAATTTTTGTCGATTGAATTTAACGAGAATGTCATAATACGTTGTTTCTGAAACAGCGCGCTTGTTCATTAATTCGGCTTTTATAGATGGATCGGTAACCACTTCAATAAAGGTTCTTATTCTGTCATTCTCCTGCATGAGCAGTGCGAGCTTTCTTTTTTCTTTTTCGCGTTTGTTGAAGTACTCCCACGGAGATGCCAAGGATCCTGCAAGGGTAGCTGTACGAGGTGGTGTGCTTTTTCTGGGATTGAGTTCGTTTGGATACAATCTTCTCGAGGAGATTGTTACTTCATTCAGCAACATAATCTTTTCACTCATTCGGATCAGAATGGCATCCTCTTCAAAGAACAAGGGTATGATCACATCCTTGTAACCCACATGAGTAAGAACAAGGGTGTCAGCTCGTTTGGTCGTAATCGTAAAAATACCAGAAGGATCAGCCAGTATAGAACGGTTGGTGTTTTTTATCCTTACAAAAACTGCCGGAAGGGGCTCAATAGTGGCTGAGTCAACCACGATAACGCGTATTGTTTTTTGAGAGAAGGCCGCTCCGGCCAATACCATAAAAGGAAACAGGAGGTAGACTTTCAAAGCCTGAATTTTAGCGACCACAACCTAAGACATTTACAGTCACGCTTTAGTTTTGATAGAATACGAAATTGCTGGACTTTTTAAGCAATCAACTTGGCAATGCCAAAAGCAGCAGCAGCTGCCGCAGCACCCACCAACGCCACCCGCATGGTACCTTTAAAGAGGGGTTGACCGGTTAGTTTACTCTTCACCAATCCAAAAACAACAAGACAAATAAAAGTAATGATAGAAGAGTAGATCAATCCTTGCATAGTTGATTCTGTGAAGAAGTAAGCGCTCAGGGGTATAAGCCCCCCAATGGTGTATGAGATTCCTATAATGAAGGCACTTTGATGCGCCCTATTTTTATGGGGCCGCTCCAGCCCAAGTTCAAAACGCATCATAAAATCCACCCATTTCTTAGGGCTCTTTGCCATTTCACGCGCGATTTTTTCCTGCAATTCATCATTCAATCCATACTCCGCAAAAATCTCTTTGGTCTCTTTAATTTCTACTTCATGCAGTTTTTCAATTTCTTCGTATTCACGTTTTTCTTCCGAGTCATAATGTTCAATCTCCGTACGACCAGCCAGGTAGCCACCCAGTCCCATGGCAATGGAGCCTGCCGCGATTTCCGCAAGGCCTGCAGTAATGACAATCGAAGTCGAATCCACAGCACCACTCAAACCAGCTGCCAAAGCAAAGGGTACAGTAAGTCCATCACTCATGCCGATCACGAAGTCGCGTACCTTTTCAGAAGATTGGAAGTGCTGTTCCTGACTCATAGTTAAGCTTTATTAGCTAACTGCCCGCACGCAGCATCAATATCTTTGCCCCTGCTTTTTCGAATGTGAGAAAGTATACTGTGCTTTTCCAGGATTTTTTGATACATCGCTATTGCTTTTTCTGAAGCTTGCTGAAACTCCCCGTCATCAATAGGATTGTATTCAATCAGGTTAACTTTTGATGGAATAATCTTACAGAATTTTGCCAGCGCCAGCGCATCTTCTTCTTTATCGTTGATGCCTTTCCATACCACATATTCGTATGTGACTTTACGCCTGGTTTTCTTGTACCAGTATTGCAACGCTTCCGATAACGCTTCCAAAGAATTGGTTTCATTAATCGGCATGATAGAAGAACGTGTGTTGTTAATGGCCGAGTGAAGTGACACTGCCAGGTTAAACTTTACACCATCGTCTGCCATTTTCTTGATCATTTTAGCAACACCCACAGTTGAAAGAGTGATTCGTCTGGATGCCATATTTAAACCTTCAGCAGATGTGATCTTATCAATAGCGGCAATCACATTGGCATAATTTAACAACGGCTCGCCCATGCCCATAAAAACAATATTAGTGAGCGGACGGTTAAAAAATAATTCAGCTTGTTGTTTAATGGCAACAACCTGATCGTAAATTTCATCGGGGTTTAAATTACGCTGACGTTTCAAACGTGCGGTAGCACAGAATTTACAATCGAGACTACATCCCACTTGTGAAGAAACACACGCGGTAATGCGATCGTCCGTAGGAATCAGTACAGATTCAACGATTAAGCCATCGTGAAGTTTTACAGCATTTTTAATCGTACCGTCCATACTGCGCTGCATGGTGTCAACGCGAATGTGATTAATCGTGAAGTGTTCTTTTAGCAACTCTCGGGTGGGGAGTGAAAGGTTGGTCATCTGGTCAAAATCTTTCGCTGATTTTTTCCATAACCATTCATAGACCTGTTGGGCGCGAAAGGATTTGTCGTTGTGTTGAACGAAGAAGTTCTTCAGTTCATCCAGCTTCAGTTTTCGTATGTCCCGCTTTTCGCCTGTTGCAATCATATTACTCTATACGAACAAAAAAAGTTTTCTCGCACTCCCTTCCGGCCGTATAATAAACAAGGGAATCGGAAGTTAACGTCTCAATGATAAGTCTGCTCACAATGAGGTGAGATTTTTTATCCAGGATGTAGATATTGTCGCCATCATGTTTATAGTGGAATTTTTTAACGCTTTTCGATCGTTTTTTATCCAGCTCCTTGATGCTCTCTTCTGCCGAGTTATCCTCACGAAAGGTCATTACTTTCGGGGAACGTGTTGACTTGGATGAGAATTCCTGGAGGAGGTTCTCATCCATTTGCACCGAATCAGAAACTTCCCGCTCCAGGCAGTTGGTTTGCTTTGTTACTTGCCAGGTGCCAATCAAAGGTTGACTATTTGCGAGGCAGAAGGCAAAACTCAGGATAAGAATTAAGGCCGCTTTCATGATACCTCCTTTTTTTATGCAAAGTTAGGTAAAATCGTGCCATCTGTTTTTTGAAAACCCTTATTTTACACAGTTTTGAAAAAGCTTCTTCTATTTGCCACATTCGCCTGCTTTTCCTGCGCTGAACCGATCCTGCAGGTCGAAAACCTGGTTGAGAACTTAATGAAACGAGAGCCACAAAACTTTGAGAGGATTCTCACAAGCAAGGAGCTTCTCGAAGTTCAGATTATCTATACCCAAATTGATCGCGATGAAAATAACATACCTACTTTCAGTTCATTTCACTATAATGTAGATACGACACGCTATTTCTACCCTGCATCTACTGTGAAATTTCCCATGTGTTTACTTGCGCTGGAGAAAATTAACAAACTCAGAATAGAGGGACTGAATATATATACTCCGATGTTTCATGATAGTATTTATAGTGGTCAATTAGCGGTAATGCGAGATACGACATCTGAAAATGGACTCCCTTCTGTTGCACATTATGTTAAGAAGATATTGACCGTTAGTGATAATGATGCTTACAACAGGTTATATGAATTCATGGGACAGCAGGCGGCTAATGATATTTTGCATGAAAAGGGATATCACGTTCGTTTTCTGCATCGCCTGGAACGTGCATTGAGTCCGGATCAGAATAGACATACGGAACCAGTTCGTTTTATCAACGGAGGTAAAAACATTTACGAACAATCCATGCTTGTGAATAAGGATTCAATCGTACCGCCTGCACGGATACTGAAAGGAAAAGGTTATTATAAAAGTGACACCTTACTTATTCAAAAACCATTTGACTTCACTTACAAAAACTTTTTCTCATTAAGAGATCAACAGGACGTGTTGCGTACTGTTTTGTTTCCTGAATCAGTTAATGCCTCTACGCGATTCGATCTAACAGATGAAGATTATCAATTTGTGTATCAATACATGTCTCAGTTACCTACTGAAACAATTTATCCTGCCTATACCAAAGACTCAAGTTATCATGACGCATATTGCAAATTCTTTATGTATGGTGCAGGCAAGGAACGCATACCTGATCATATCAGGATTTTCAATAAAGTGGGAGATGCTTACGGTTACCTGATTGATAATGCGTATGTGGTAGATTTTAAAAACGGAGTAGAGTTTATGATTTCAGCAGTTATTAACGTGAATACGGATGAGATCTATAATGATGGAAAATATGAATATGAGACCATTGGCTATCCATTTTTTATAAACTTGGGACAACTGATCTATCAGTATGAATTAAAACGACCGCGAAAAAGTAGGCCCGATCTTTCAAAATTTATTATGAAGTATGATCTCGTAAGACCTTAACTTTTGAAAGTCTACGATTACACAGTAACTTTCTCGCTTTAGATGTATGATTATGAAAAGTACCGCAGTCATTATCACCGGAGGATACCTGGATACGATTAACGCAAAAACTGCACACGGATTAATCCGGGGAACCGAACGGTTCGACATCGTTGGAATTGTTGATCATAAACTTGCCGGTAAGGATGCGGGCGAAGTATTGGATGGGAAACACCGCAACCTCCCCGTGTATACTTCTATTCGTGATTTCATTAAATCCGGGAAGAAGGCTCAATATTGTGTAATTGGTGTGGCGACAAAAGGTGGAGTTATTCCTGAATCGTTGAGCATATTGTTGAAGGAGGCTCTTGAAAATGGATTCAGCATTGTGAACGGACTTCATGATTATGTTTCTGATCATATTGAACTGGCAGAAATTGCAAAAAATAAAGGATTGGAAATCATTGATGTCCGCAAGCCTAAAAAATTCAAAGACCTCCATTTCTGGAACGGAAAAATAAAGGAAGTGAAATGTCCGAAGGTGGCAGTATTGGGAACAGACTGTGCATTGGGGAAACGCACGACCACGCGCATATTGGTGGAGGCCATGCGGAAGGCTGGATATAAAGCGGAGATGATTTATACCGGGCAAACCGGCTGGATGCAAGGCGCGAAATACGGTTTCATTTTCGACTCAACCCTGAATGATTTTATATCGGGAGAAATGGAGCATGCCGTATGGGAGTGTTACCAAAACGAAAAACCGGATATTATTTTTATGGAAGGGCAATCTTCTCTGCGTAACCCAAGTGGTCCGGCAGGTGCAGAGTGGATTGTTTCAGCCGATGCCACTGCCGCTGTGTTGCAGCATAGTCCTGTTCGTAAACAATACAAGGATATGGAGTATTATCCAGCCTATGTACCTACTCCAAAGGATGAAATTGATCTCATCAAAATTTACGGAGCACCTACAGTTGCTGTGACCATTAACACGATGAAGATGACAACGGATGAAGCACGACAATATGCTTCAAAATATGAAAAGGAACTTGGTATACCTGCTATTTTGCCACTCGAAGATGGTGTGGAGAAATTGATTCCGATTTTTGAAAAAATGATCAAAACAACTAACCCATGAAAATCAAAGACATAAAGATCTGGAATGCCGATCTGGGAAACACAAAGCCTTATACGATTGCCTTTAAGACAGTCGACCAGGTACGAAATGTGTTTGTGGAGATTATTTTGGAGAATGGAATAACAGGCATAGGCTCGGGAAATCCCAGTGAGTATGTTACAGGGGAACATATTAACCAAACCATTGAAGCATTGCAGGAAAGGAATGTGGAGTTTTTGATCGGGCGCGATATTCGCGAAATGAATCAACTGCTTTTCGAAGTGCTGCAAAAATTTCCAAAAAACCCGGCTGCCTGTGCTGCGCTGGATATTGCGTTGCACGACACGTTTACGAAGTTTCTGGGTGTGCCTCTGGTTAAGTTCCTGGGACAGAAAATTAAAACATTGCTTACCTCTAATACGATTGGAATAAAAAATGTAGAAGAGACTTTGAAAGAAGCTATCGATTACGATGCGCAGGGATTTAAGGTATTGAAAGTAAAACTTGGCAGAGACCTGGAAGAGGATATTGAACGCCTGGTAAAACTCCGGGAGCGTTTCGGTAAAAATATGATTATCCGTATCGATGCCAACCAGGGATACTCTGTACAACAAACAATAGATTTCTTCAATCGCACAAAAAGCCTCGATATAGAATTGATTGAACAGCCTTTGCCTGCAAAATCAGTGAAGGAAATGAAAAATCTCCCGGATGAAATCAAAATAAAAATAGCAGCTGATGAATCGCTGCTCTCGCCCAAGGATGCACTTGAATTGATGAAACCGCCCTTTGCTGCGGGTATCTTTAATATCAAGTTGATGAAATGTGGTGGCGTAAGTCAGGGATTAAAAATAGCTGATATCGCCTTGCACGAAAACGTTGATTTGTTTTGGGGATGTAACGATGAAAGTGCGGTGAGTATTACTGCTGCCCTTCATGCCGCTTTTGCCTGTTCCAACACTAAATATATTGATCTGGATGGCAGCCTTGACTTAGGCCAGGATGTGGTCACAGGCGGATTTATCCTGAAAGATGGTTATATGTCATGCACAGACAAGCCTGGGCTGGGGCTTGAGAAGGTATAAGCAATAGTGAAACGCAACAAACTTCGCCATCCATCGTAAGTACAGAAACAGAAAGCCAATCCTTCATACTATGATCAAGTTTACAACAATTTTATTCTCCTTCTTATTTTGTGTTTCATGGGTGCTGGCACAAGACTCACCAGAGGAAGCTGCTGTCAAAGAAACACTCATGAATTATCTGGATGGCGGTACCTATGGCGATACCGTTAAGCTCAACAAAGCTTTTCATAAATCAGCCTCGATGAAATACATCGATAATAAAACGGGTGAGTATCGCGATGTTCCCATCACTGAATTCCTGAACCGCGCGAAAGCCAATGCTGGTAAAAAGAGCGACCGCAAAACAAAAATTGTATACACTACTATTTCAGGCACAGCCGCACAAGCCCGACTGGAGATTGACGGTGGCACTTTCTACTTCCACGATTATATGAACCTGCTGAAGATCAATGGAGAGTGGAAAATTGTTGGGAAGATTTTTTGGCGAGAGGATAAAAAATAATAGAAAACCCTGACGATCCGCTCTGGCGGATATCAGGATGCTGACCGAAGCGGCAGCATAAAAAAAGCCCCGGGAACCACCCCGAGGCTATCAACCAAACCCCTCAACCTACCCGCTTAGTGCGGGATTATCCTTAAACCACTTATATAACAACGTTGGCATCCTCAAGGTTCTCAAAAATGAAATCTGTTTCATTTTTTATTTCAACAAAGATCACAGAATCTTTATGAACCTTGCCAGACAATATTTGTTTGGAAAGCTCGTTTAAAATCTCTCGCTGAAACACCCGTTTTAACGGACGAGCCCCAAATTGAGGATCAAACCCTAATTTTGCCAGCCTTTCGCGGGCAGCATCCGAAATTTCAATCCGAATACCGGCCTCTTCTAATCGCCTCCTCACTAAGTTAACCTGTATGTCCACAATCTTGCGAATGTCTTTCTGACTAAGCGGGCGGAACATAATGATCTCGTCAATCCTGTTTACGAACTCCGGCCTTACCGTTTTTCTTAACAACGCAAGAACTTCGTCCTTAGTATTCTCCAGCACCTCGAAATAATTCTCATCATTAATCTTTTCAAAACTCTCCTGAATAATTTGCGAGCCAATGTTGGTGGTCATAATGATGATTGTGTTTTTGAAATTGGCGACCCGCCCCTTATTATCCGTCAGCCGACCATCGTCCAGCACTTGCAACAGAATATTGAAAACATCCGGATGCGCTTTCTCTATTTCATCTAACAGAACAACTGAATACGGCTTTCTGCGAATCGACTCAGTCAGTTGACCACCTTCGTCATAACCTACATAGCCTGGAGGCGCGCCAATTAGGCGGCTCACGCTGTGACGCTCCTGATACTCGCTCATGTCAATGCGCACCATTGCGTGTTCATCATTAAACAGGTAGTCAGCGAGCGCTTTTGATAATTCTGTTTTACCCACACCGGTTGTGCCCATGAAAATGAATGAGCCTATCGGCCGCTTCGGGTCTTGCAACCCAGCCCGGCTTCTTCTCACGGCATCGCTCAAGGCACCAATCGCTTCTTCCTGTCCTGCCACGCGTTTGCTTAATTCTTTTTCCAGGTCTAAAAGTTTTTCACGCTCGCTTTGCAGCATTTTCGAAACGGGTATTCCAGTCCACTTCGCCACGATCTCTGCAATGTCCTCGCTATCTACTTCTTCCTTCAGCAGAGTTTTCTCTCCCTGCAGATCCTTCATCTTCTTTTGGAATTCATCCAACTTCTTTTCCGCTTCCGTAATTTTCCCGTAACGGATTTCAGCTACCTTCCCGTAATCCCCCGCTTTCTCCGCTTGCTCGGCTTCAAATTTCAGTTTGTCGATTGCTTCTTTTTGTTTTTGAATACCGTGAACGACTTCCTTTTCGCTTTCCCATTTAGCTTTGAGTGAATTTCGCTCCTCCGAAAGTTCAGCAATCTCTTTACTGAGGATGCTTTCTTTCTCTTTATCCTTTTCCCTGCGAATAGCCTCGCGTTCAATTTCGAGTTTCATGACCTTTCGGTTTAACTCATCAAGCTCTTCTGGAAGGGAATCCATTTCAAGACGTAACTTGGCAGCGGCTTCATCCATAAGATCGATGGCCTTGTCGGGCAAGAAACGGTCGCTGATGTACCGGCTCGACAACTCTACTGCAGAAATTACTGCATCATCTTTAATGCGAACGCCATGATGCAATTCATACTTATCTTTAATACCACGCAAAATGGAAATTGAATCTTCTACAGAAGGTTCGTCTACCATGACTGACTGAAACCTGCGTTCCAGTGCTTTATCTTTTTCAATATATTTTTGATACTCCTTTAATGTAGTGGCACCAATGGCATGAAGTTCTCCACGAGCCAATGCCGGTTTTAATAAGTTAGCAGCATCCATAGCGCCTTCACCTCCACCTGCACCCACTAACGTATGGATCTCATCGATAAATAAAACGATCTGCCCATTGGAGTCGATCACTTCTTTGATCACAGATTTCAAACGTTCCTCAAACTCGCCCTTATATTTTGCTCCTGCCACTAATAACCCCATATCTAATGACACGAGTATTTTACTTTTCAAATTTTCGGGCACATCACCATTTACGATGCGCTGTGCCATGCCCTCCACAATAGCGGTTTTACCTACACCAGGTTCACCTAAGAGTATGGGATTATTTTTTGTTCTGCGCGAAAGAATTTGAAGCACCCGCCTGATCTCTTCATCACGGCCAATTACAGGGTCAATCTTGCCTTGCTTGGCGAGGTCATTTAAATTTTTAGAATAACGTTCAAGGGATTTGTATTTTGCTTCAGCGTTTTGATCAGTTACTTTTGAACCTCCGCGTAATTCCTTTATAGCCTTGATCAAACCCGCTCTTTCAAAACCCGCATCTTTCATGATAGATGATACCTTGTCTTTAGTAGCGAGAAGGGCTAACAACAAATGTTCTACAGCAATGTACTCATCTTTGAATTCGCGTAATTCTTTTTCTGCTTGTTGAAGCACTCCATTACTGGTTGTTGATAAATAAGATTGCTGACCGGATATGTGCGGATAAGAATTTAATATTTCCTCAAGCTTAGTGTTGAGAATTATTTCATTCACATTCAGCTTTTTAAAAATATAGCCAGAAACATTCTCATCGGTTTCCAGAATTGCTTTCAGCAAATGACCAGGCTCAATCGCCTGCTGCTGTTTGCTCACAGCAATCTCAGCCGACTTTTGTAAGGCTTCCTGTGATTTTATCGTAAATTTTTCGAAGTTCATAGTCTCTGATTTTCTCCGGTTCTTTAACATCAAAAGCCAATCCATGAACTTGATTAGAGGTAATCCAGAAATATTGACATTTAATTGATAGTTTTAATTGTGATAAACGGCCATTCTGACTTGTAAAATGCCAAAACGCGCAACCTTAGATTCAAATCAATTTCCACAAGCCTGTATTGTGGAAGTGGCTTGGGAAGTGTGCAATCAGGTGGGGGGAATTTACACGGTCATTCGCTCGAAAGCGCCTGCCATGGTCGAGCGTTCAAATGGTCTTTATTGTATGGTGGGGCCCTACGTGAACAAGAGCATTCAGGCTGAGTTAGAACCACTCACTGATTCACAGGATATTTTTGGGCAGGCAGCTAGTGCGCTGAGGAAGAAAGGATATGATGTGCACTACGCACAATGGCTGATCACCGGCAAACCTAGAGTGGTGCTGCTTAACCCTCGCACGATTCAGGACAAAGAACTTAGTGTTGTTAAGTATCTACTCTGGAAAAATCATGCAATCGGTACACCAATCGATCATACGCTCATTAATGACGTGGTTGCGTTTGGCTATCTCACCAAACTTTTCTTTGATGAGCTGGTGAAATTAACTGGCAAGAAACAGCCAATTATTGCGCACTTTCATGAATGGATGGCAGGTCTGCCTATTCTTGATATGAAAAAAGAACGCATGCTGGTGAAGACGGTGTTTACCACTCATGCCACTCAACTGGGCAGACACTTAGCGATTAACTCACCGCTATTTTATGCGCATCTGCCTTTTTTTAAATGGGAAGAGGAGGCTAAAAAATTTGGTATTGAGACCGAGAGCCACATTGAATTTAAGTGTTCGAAGCTTGCTGATGTTCTCACGACTGTAAGTGAAGTAACTTCGCGTGAGTGCAAACATTTATTAAAGCGCAAGCCCGATGTAATCTTACCCAACGGATTAAATATTGAACGCTTTGAAGCATTGCATGAATTTCAAAACCTGCACATGAAGTACAAGGAAGAAATTCATCACTTTGTGATGGCGCACTTCTTTCAATCGTACTCATTCGATCTCGACAAGACTATTTATTTGTTTACATCGGGACGGTATGAGTATAAAAACAAGGGATTTGATTTAACGCTGGAGGCCTTGCATCGTTTGAATCAGCGATTAAAAAAGGTGAAATCTGATTTTACAGTGGTAATGTTTTTTGTGACAAAACGAGATTTCTACAGCATCAAACCAGAAGTGTTGCAATCGAAGGCCATGATGCAGGAAATTCAGCAAACCTGTGAGGCCATACAAAACCAGGTAGGTAAGAGACTATTTTATGAAAGCACGCTGCGTGAGGAAAACCAATTTCCAAACCTAAATGAATTTGTGACTGAGTACTGGAAGCTTCGTTACCGCAGAACACTCCAATCCTGGAAAACCAAAAAGAATCCATTGACTGTTACGCATAAGCTGGTGAATGAAGAGCATGACGAAATTTTGACTTTTTTGAATGCTAAGAAATTACTGAATAGCCCGAAAGATCCGGTGAAGATTGTGTACCATCCTGATTTTATAAGCACCAGCAATCCGCTTTTTGGTATGGAGTACCACCAATTTGTGCGCGGTTGTCATTTGGGAATTTTTCCAAGCTACTATGAACCGTGGGGTTACACGCCTTTAGAATGTATGGCCAGCGGAGTACCTTCAGTTACCAGCGACCTGTCAGGGTTTGGCGATTACATTCTGCATCATTTACCTGAACATGAACAATACGGACTGCATGTGATTGAGCGCGGCAAGCGCACATTCGATTGGTCCGCTAACCAGTTAATGGAAGTCATGTATACGTTTCTCAATCAGACCAGGAGAGAACGTATCATGCAACGCAATAATGTCGAGAACAACTCTTCGCTTTTCGACTGGTCAAACTTGATTAAGCATTACCATGAAGCATATAAGCTTGCGATAAAAAGTTAGTTATTTTTGTTTAAGGTGCTACCATTGGATCCGCTGCAATATTTTGAAAACGCAATGCAAACATGGCGGGCCAGTATTTTCCTGTCACTAAGATCGTTTTACTTTTTTTCTCATAAGCAATTCCATTGAGGACATCGGCTTGCGGACTCATTTGTGCAATACGAACTGCCAGCGATGATATATCCAATTTACCAACTACATTCCCATTAACGGGATCGATTTTTAGAATGTAACTGGTTTGCCATTGGTTTGCATAGATGAATCCTTCAATGAATTCCAGTTCGTTCAGTTGATCTTGTTTAATTCCCCTTTCAGTTACGTTAAGGGTTGAAATTTCTTTGTGAGTGAGCGTATCCAGAAAGTGAAGTTTATCAGTTCCATCACTGACAATCAAGTTTACCCCATTATGCGTAATACCCCATCCTTCATGCTCGTATTGAAACTCGCCTGTTTTTTGAAAAGTTTTTAAATTGTAAATGAAGCCAACTTTATTTTGCCAGGTAAGCTGGTATACTTTATTGTTAAATATGGTAATGCCCTCTCCAAAATACTTTTTGTCAAGCTGTACTTTTTTATTTTGCGTACCGGTGGTAATGTCCACTTCGGCTATCCAGGAATTATTTTGCCCGGTACTTTCATACAGCTTTCCATTTTCAATGGCAAGACCTTGTGTGAAGGTCGTGGGGTCGTGTGGAAAGGTTTTTACTAACGTATAAGGTATAAGATTATCCTGAACAACTTGATCGGTCTTTTTCTCCTTACAAGCACAGATAATCACAAATGTGAGCAACAACAATCGATTCATGTTGATACGTTAAACTTTCAACAATATTATCGATAATGTTATGACTCCACCAAACTTTTTATCTGCACAAGAATTGGGTGCCAACCCTCACCGTTATTATATGCTTCCTGATACCGTCTTTTGCCCTCTGCCACCTTAGTATAATCGCCTTGGGTAACAACCAGTGTGGTTTACCTTTATCGGAAGATAATGAATAGGTTACGGTAAGATAACTTTCGGAAGTGTCATCAATAGTTGAGTTGGGGTCGATGGTGGTGTAAGCCAAAAATTTTTCAGGCTTAATGTCAATATGTTTTATCGCGCCTCATCTAACACTATGGGTTCGGGATTGGGATTGTATATTGTAAAAGAAGCCATTGAAAAACTAGGAGGCAAAATTGATGTGTATTCTGAATACGGAAGGGGTACGGAGTTTGTGGTAGAGATACCGAGTATGCCCAAATAAAAAGAGTAGCTTTCCTCTGGTGAAAGGCGACAAACAATGATCAACATTACTATTGAAAAACCCGGTGACCGCGTATTCATCGTGAAAATAACCGGATCGAACCGTGCAGCGGCTGAAAAGGAGTTGCAGGAGTTTATTGCAGGAAGAAAGTTTACGCGGTATGTCAATCACTTTAATCCCAATCACCAGATTATTGAGATTCAGGAAGGTTGAAGGCTTCCACCCACTCTTTTATATACACGGCTAACAAGGGAAGTACGTTTTCGCCAGGTACTTTAAATCCATGATCGGCACCCTCTAACTTGATTAGTTTCGCCAAGGGCAGTGAAGAAGTTACCTGTTCAACTAAATCCCATTTTGCTAACTCATCACGCGTACCTTGCAAAAAAAGCATTGGAATTTTCACATCCTTTAAATGTTCAGCTCTTTCAGCAGAGGGCTTCCCGGGCGGATGTAGCGGAAAGCCGACCAAAACAATTCCTTTTATCTCCTCAGATTCTTGTTTTGATAAATACTGTGATGTCATTCTGCCTCCAAATGATTTACCTCCTGCGAACAACGGTATTTTTGGAAATAATTTTTTCGCGTGCTGAATGGCTGCTTCAATTGTTTTATGCGTAACAGCAGGCACATCAGGTTTTTTCTTTTTCTGTTCTGTGAATGGAAAGTTGAAACGTAACGTGCCTATATCAAGGGCGGCCAATTCAGTTGACAAGGCAGTCATGAAAGGATGGTTCATTCCCGCACCTGCTCCATGGGCCAGCACGAGCATGCATTTCATTTTTTCAGGCAGAATAATTTCAGCTGAGACTTCACCAATTGAAACAGAAACAGAAATTTTAAGAGATGTTATTTTCATTTTTGAGAGCGATAATAAGTTACTAAAACCCTGACGCTTTCGCCATCTCCCAACCGATGATGCTTTTCTTGCGTGTTGAATTCCATCGGTATTCACCCAAAATTCCATCTTTGCGGATTACTCGGTGACAAGGAATCAGGTAAGCGATGTGGTTTGATCCGACAGCTGAGCCCACAGCCTGCATGGCTTTCGGACTTTGAATTTGTTGCGCAATGCCCTGGTACGTAAATACATCCCCCATGGGAATTTTCAACAAGGCCTCCCACACTTTGATTTGAAAATTCGTTCCCTTTACAAATACGTGGAGTTTTCTCTGCGTCCCTGCCTTGCCGGCAGGCAGGTCTGCGTCTTTGCGGTTAAAGATGGAGTAAATAAATGCCTGAGTCAAATTCTGATCCTCATGAAAAATTGAATTATGCCAGTGTTCTTTCATTTTTTCCAACTCGTGTTTTGGATCTTCATCTGTTCCAATAAATGATAGCCAACAAATACCACGTTCAGTCACTCCAATCAAACATAATCCGAAAAGTGTTTCGTGTAAACCATACTCAACGCGAATACCAGAACCTTTTTGCTTATACTCTTGCGGAGTAACGGCTTCCAGTGTAGTAAATAAATCGTATACCCGCGATTGACTGGAAAGTCCGGCCGCGTCAGCTGCCTCTACCATATTTTTAGATTCCTCCAGTTTTGTTTTCAAAAAATCAACGGTAAGAAACTGTAAAAATCGTTTAGGACTGATGCCTGCCCAGTCGGTGAAGAGGCGTTGAAAGTGAAAAGGAGAAAGGTGTACTTTTTCTGCAACTTCATTCAACTCCGGCTGGCACTGAAAGTTTTCTTCCAGGTACTGGATTGCTTTTTCAATCCGGTTGTAATTGATGTCTGTTTCATTGATCACGTGTAACATAAAGTTATGCATTTTTTATAGCTCAAAATTGGATTGATTCAGCCGGATTTTCAACCTGATTCTTGCTCAATCCATTGTAAATACTTTTCTCTCAAACAATGTCCGCACGGCCTGAATCCGTGTCGTGTTGCTTCCATTTCGTTTTTAAAGAAAACCCGGTTTTGCTTTTTCATTCGTTTCCCTGAAGCGCAGGAAAGTGTCCCATAAATTTTTAGCCACACGTTTCCACCGAATTGAATTTTACCTTGTGCGATAAACTTCTTGCGATCTATTGAAGTAAGCTTTGAGTGAACCCACATAGAATTTTTAATTTAACGATGAGTTAAATAACTAACAAATTCGATCCATACTCAGCCCAAAACTTGCGACCATCCTCAATTATTTGGATGGTAGAGTTTGTTCTGAGTACTTTGGAGGCATGTCAGTCATCCCCCTTACCCCCTTTAAAAGGGGACTTGAAATCCGAGTCCAGGTTCCGGAAGAATTTGATTACAATCAAAACCTTCAGTTTTTAAAGCGCTCGCCAAAAGAGGTATTACACCGTGTAGAAGAAGATGGTGTTGTGAAATTGATCCAGGTAAAGGGCAAGCTGGTGTTATTCCGCGTAAAAAGTCGCAATCATGGATTATTAATTGAATTTTTGAACTCCAAACCTTCACCCGAAGTGAGTAAGCATGTTAAGAACTTTGTTCACGAGTGGTTCGACCTGGAAACTGATCTTTCTCCTTTCTATAAGCTCGCCAAGAAGGACGAATTATTAAAAGATCTGGTGAAAAAGCATTACGGCTACCGGATTATTGGCCAACCCGATTTATTTGAATCACTGGTGTGGGCTGTACTCGGCCAGCAGATCAACGTGCAATTTGCCTATACATTGAAGCAGCGGTTTGTAGAGAATTTCGGAGAACGACTTACGTGGAGGGACCAGAACTATTTTTTGTTTCCAACGCCTGCGCGTGTGGCATCGCTGGGGGATGCTGATTTACTTCCTCTTCAATTTTCCCGACAGAAAAGTAAATACTCGGTGAACATTGCGGAGGCCTTTGCTAACGGGATTATTTCAAAAGAAAAACTGAAAGGATTGCCATTACAGGAAGCAAAGGAAATTCTGATGAAGGTAAAGGGTGTGGGTAACTGGACAGCCAACTACGCGTTGATGAAAACGTTCCGCTATCCGGATGCCTTCCCGTTGGAAGACGCAGGCATTCACAATGCCATCAAAAACCTAAAAGGCATGAAACAGAAACCTACGCTGGATCAGGTGAAACGCGTTTTTAAGAAGTATAAAGGATGGGAGGCATGTGCTACCCTGTATTTGTGGAAGAGTTTGTGAATTACTGTTAACTTTATCTACCCTAAATTACTGCCAATGAAAACCTATTCAGCGATACTCGTCACACTGCTTTTTATATTTTCTTGCTCCACAAAAAAAAACGAAGCGTATAAGTTAGGACAGTTGACTTTTAATGTAACCGGAAAGGAAGAGGCCAAACCATCTTTCAGCCTTGGCCATTTACTTTTGCATAGTTTCGAATACCAGGATGCTGCCGAAGCTTTTCAGGAAGCACAAAAGATTGATCCCGATTTTGCGATGGCGTATTGGGGGGAAGCCATGACCTATAATCATTCGATTTGGCAGGAACAGGATTATGATAAAGGTAAGACCACGCTTCAAAAATTAGGTGAAACGCCAGAAATAAGAATTGAAAAAGCAAAAACTGATTTAGAGAAAGATTTTATACGCTCAGTAGAAATATTGTATGGAGAAGGAACAAAAGCAAGCCGCGACAAGGCCTATGCTGATTACATGGGGAAATTATATGAACGTTACACCAACAACCATGAAGTGGCATCTTTTTATGCATTGTCATTATTAGGATCAGTATCGGTTGGTCGCAATACCGAAGTGTACCAACAAAGTGCGCATATCTGTGAAAAGATTATGAAGGACAATCCGAATCACCCAGGAGCATTGCATTATTTTATTCACTCCAATGATGATCCAGACCATGCCGGTGAAGCTGTTTTGGTAGCGAATGAGTATGCTGTTGTTGCACCCGATGCGGCACATGCCTTGCACATGCCTACGCATATTTATCTAGCGCTGGGCATGTGGGATAAGGTTGTAAGTTCCAATGAAGTTTCGTGGCAAGCCAGTGTAAACAGAAAGGAGAGAAAAAGTTTAACGAATGATGCCTTAGGGTATCACTCATATCATTGGTTGCAGTATGGATATCTGCAACAAGGACGGGTGGAGGAGGCACGAAAGACCTTGGAAAACATGATTGGTTACTGCACTGAACTTTCCTCTGCTCGCGCACGGACACACGAAATATTTTTTAAGTCGACTTACCTGGTAGAAACAGAAGATTGGGGCTCAACATTTTCTTCAAAAACAACACACACCGAAGGCTTAAATATTCTAACACGCAGCATGGAAACTTTTGTAAGAGGAATGAAATCCTACCACAAGAAAGACAAAGCATCTCTTGAAAATTTAATTCTTGAAATCGAAAAAGAACAGCAACTTGAGTCTGCTAAAATTAGCGATAATGGTATTGCATTGTGCAACAGTGGGGGGGCAAGCCGCGAAAACGCAACGGAGTTAGATATTAATCTTTCGCGTGTTATTGAAATGGAACTTCGGGCTATGAATGCATGGATGCAAAAAGATTTAGCAAGTGCAGAAAAATGGTTGCAAGATGCCTCAAAGCTTGAGGGAAATGTCAGCTATTCCTATGGTCCGCCTGCCGTGGTGAAACCTTCACATGAACTGTATGGAGAATTTTTAGTGTCACAGAACCGTGCACAGGATGCGTTGACGCAATTTGATAAAGCATTGAGATTGGCGCCTAAACGTATGCTATCCTTGCGCGGGAAACTAAAGGCGGCTACGTTGTTGAATGATACACAACTTATGAAAGATCTTGATCAGCAAATTCTTGAAATTGTAAAAACCTCACCCTCGCAAGTTGCTTTTGCCGGATTTATTCCGGCCCCTCCGAACGGATTTTCATCTGGGCCGGCATTCCCTGATAGAACAAACAAAACGGGGATCGCGGCACAAGGCCGCGAAAGTAAAATGACATCAAAACTTTAACAGCTTATTTTGCTGAATTCTGACGAAGGTTTAAAAAAAGTAATTGGTGTACGCTCACTGGCAGCGAATGCAGTTAACATGACCATTGGTGCAGGCATTTTTGCGTTGCCTGCAGTGGTGGCATTTTACTTGGGTGCGGCCAGTTTTCTCGCCTATTTAGTGTGTGGGGTACTAATTGCATTGGTGCTAATGTGTTTT
>JANNQJ010000176.1:0-7375 GCA_031400675.1 Cyclobacteriaceae bacterium | reverse complement strand
CCCCTCATCATTAGGAAATCCTTTGTGTTCGGCATAGGAGTTTAGATACACAACCCTTTTAATCCCCGTGCTGTAAATAATCCGGGCACAGGCCAGGCACGGTGATAAGGTAACATACAGAGTTCCCTGCTCTACATCTGTCTTGTTCTTTACCGCGTATAGAATCGCATTTTGCTCCGCATGAATAGCCAATGAGCAACCTCCTTTAGAATCACGTGGACAACCAACCCCTGGCCATTCTACATCACAATTATGTGTACCCGATGGAGGTCCGTTATATCCAATGGAAATAATCCGGGTATCCTTAGTAAGAACAGCCCCTACATGACGTTTGATACAATGTGATCGCTTGGCCAGGTTAACAGCCAACTCCATAAAAATATCATCAAAGGCAGGGCGGTCCATTTCAGATTTAAGAATTAAGAATTAAGAATTATATTTCGCCAAGTTAATTTGAATAATGATTCGAGCAAAGTCTTGGCAGATAGTCTTCCTGTTTCTTTCCGCTCACTTCGTATGTGCTCAAGATGCACCCTTACGCCCCAGTCCCACTGCACTTACCTATGCCCGTTATAAAGATTCCTATGCAAAGGTCACGTATTGCCAACCACGCAAGCGCGGAAGGGAGATTTTCGGGAAATTAGTACCCTATGGTGATGTGTGGCGCACCGGTGCCAACGAGGCCACTGAAATTACCCTGACCAGGGACGTATTTGTGAATGACACCTTGCTTGCTGCAGGGACGTATTCAATTTTTACGATTCCGGGAAAAGCCACATGGACGATTATTTTCAATAAAGATCTCGGACTCTGGGGATCTTATAATTATAACCCTAAAATGGATGCCATCCGCTTCACTATACCGGTTCAGGATACAGGTAGTGAAACCTATGAATCCTTTACCATTCAGTTTGACCAACGCAACAGTGTGGCTGATCTTTTGCTTCTTTGGGATAAAACTAAAATCAGTATTCCGTTTCAATTTATTGAACCAAAACCATGACCAAATCAAGTTTAATAATTCTTCTGTATCTGTCAATTCTTAGTAACAGTTTTGCACAAGAAACAGAACTGGATCGAAGGAATGGTTTTAAGGACATCAAGCTGGCTTCACTTATTGATTCAGTAAAAGGCTCCACCTTCAAAAAGGATTTTAAAGAAAAAGGCCACCCGGCCAAACTCTATACAATAGATCATCCCGATTACAAAAGTATTGGCGAAGTACCAATTGAAGTTATTGAAGTAAAGACTTATAAAGGTTTGATCTATGAAATACTGGTTGTTACAGCAAAAGACGAACGCTTAATGAAGGGTATGGAAAGAGCCCTTGGGAAACCTGTGTATAATGTACGGGATGAATCATACAACTGGGGTGGGCAAAAAGTAGGCCTTAAGTTTAAATCACATTCCAAAAATCAACTACAGCTTTTGTACAGCTCAACTATTGTTCATAAAATGATGAGAGACGATAAATCCAAGAAAATTGACGACATCTCGGATGATTTCTAGCTGCTCTTAATTACATTTTTCTTTGCCCAGCGTGAATAAAGTACAAGGACACCGATAATAATCAGTAAGGCAATAAACTGCGAATTGGATACATAATCTTTAATTATAAAGCCTCGCGCCACATCTCCTCTATAGATTTCAAGAACACTCCGGCCTGCAGCGTACAACAGCAGGTAAAGTAAGAACAGCTGGCCATAAAATTTCTGATAACTCTTCTTAATGTTTAGCAACACAATCATCACAATTAAGATATAACCTGCTTCCATTAATTGAGTAGGGTATAATGGCGTATTAAGCGGCTCTGCCTGACAGGAAGGATCAGTAAACGTGACTGCAAAACTTCCGTCAGTTGGCTTCCCATAACAGCATCCGGCCAAAAAACACCCAACTCTGCCAAACATATGTACGAGGCATGTTACCACAGCCATTACATCCAGCATTTTATAGACGTGCAGCTCCTCTTTTCGGAAATACCATAACATGGTAGGTACTGCGAAAAGAAACGATCCATAGAAAACAAACCCGCTTCCCTTCAACAACCTCAATGGGTTATCGAAATAGTAAGAGGGATTCTCAAACAATAAAAATATTTTTCCTCCAATAAATGCAGCAATGAAAATGAAGAGGAAGAGTGAATTGGCCTGATCAAAAGTCAACCCTATATCTTTCTTTCCCTGGATTACCATATAGGACATCGCCACGATTACACCTAGTGCAATCATGAAACCATAACTATAAATAGTTATGGTTCCTACTTCAAATAGAACAGGGTACATTTTTTAGTTTAATTAATTCCTAGTTTAGTTCGAAGGGCATTATCCAATGCAGCCTTAGGAATGACCAAACTTATAGTATTGATCGCAAAATATGCTTCCGATACATTGATCAATCCTTTAAAGGGGCCCACCTCGCCCCATGAATTTTTTACTAAAAAGAATTTCTTCCCTGCTTTCGATCTTTCAATACCCACCAGATGCATCAGGTGGTCGTCTTGTGTGGTTAGATCTTCAAATAGTTCTTGCCGTTTGGTTTGATCGCATTTCATTTCTTCACCCTCCGGATCAATTATTTTTGGAGCTTCGCCTATAGCCCATTGCATCGCAAAACCTGCCTTCTGATTAAAATTTCGATTACTCACATCGGCATCCCACATAACAGAGAATCCTGATTCAATCGCCCCTTCAGTCAGTTTAATCATTTCCTCTAATGGAAGGTTATAATATGCGCCATTCAAGAAATTATCAGGCACTTCTAAAATGAATTGGGTATAAAAAGGGTGGTGGGAAAATGAAGTGATGTTTACATAATCATCTTCACGATAATGCAGAACGTCTTTTGCAAAGGATTGAGGAGTGTATTGCCTTTCCCGAAAGGTGAAAGTTTCGGGTGGCTTGCCGAGATGATCATCTAATATATTCTGAAACCCCTTCATCCAATTTGCCGGAATGGGGCGAACCTTCAACAAACTATCGAGATACGACTTTAGGCTTGAATCAAGTTTGGAGTGGTTATGACTTTTTTCACCTAACATCAATCCCGAGTACACACTTTCCGGCATAGCGCCATATTTAGCAATTGCCATGATTACATCGTGACCCAACCCACCCGGACCAAATTGTGCAGCCCCTTGACGGAGAATGTAGTTTTTCGCCTTCTCCGTATAAATGTTCCTTACCGTAAACATCTCTGAAAGATCGAACTCGCCAAGCCCACCTTTCATAGTTGTGGACTCCAGTAAGGATGTGGTAGAAAAACTCCAGCACGTGCCTGTGTTGGCTTGATTTTTAATAGGCGTGTATTCAATCTTCTTAACAACCTCCAATTCTGAAGCTGCGGGTTGAGCATACATCGTTCCGCTCATGGCGCAACCAATAATCAGCCAACTAAGTGTTTTAGAAATGTTCATAATTTTAAATTAACCTTTATACGAAATACGATAAATAACATTGGCATGATCATCCGAAACCAACATAGAGCCATCGGGTAATATCAATACATCTACAGGGCGACCCCATACCTTTTGCGTGGCACTATCCATCCAACCGCTGGCAAATGTTTCATAGCTTTTTGCTTTGTTGCCCTCCACTTTAATGAGACTAATTTTATATCCAATCTTTTTGCTCCGATTCCACGAGCCATGCTCCGCTATAAAAATATTATTTCGATAAGCCTGAGGAAACATGGTACCAGTACAAAACTTGAGTCCGAGGGGAGCAACGTGTGCGCCAAGTGATTGCGCTGGCGATGTAAACTCATTACACGTGCGTTTCTTCCCAAACTCCGAATCCTGAATCGTTCCTGCATGACAATACGGATAACCAAAGTGCATATCTTTTTTAGGAGCGTAGTTAAGTTCACATGGTGGCAAGTCATCCCCCATCATATCGCGGCCGTTGTCGGTGAACCATAGTTCTTTCGTAGTTGGATGCCACGTAAAGCCAACGGTGTTTCGCACACCATGGGCATACACTTCTCTTCCAGAGCCATCGGCATTGATTCGGGTGATGCTGGCATATATCTCTTCATCAGGGTCGCAGATGTTACAAGGTGCTCCTACAGGCACATACAGTTTACCGTCTGGGCCAAAGGCAATGTATTTCCACCCATGATGAGTCTCAGTAGGATATTGATCATTCACCACGACAGGTTTCGGAGGTGATGCAAGTTTTGATTCGATGGCCACATACTTCGTTACCCGGCTTACTTCTGCTACATATAAATCTCCATCCTTAAACGCAACACCGTTGGGCATACTCAATCCAGAAGCAATTGTCCATTTCTTATCAGCCTTAAAATCTTCATCCGTATCTTTCACAGCATATACTTTATCACCATTTCTGTTTCCCACAAACACGGTTCCCGATGGGCTGATAGCAAGCGACCTGGCGTTATCTACTTCTGCGAAAACTTCAATTTTAAATCCTATGGGAAGTTTAATCTTGTCTAAGGGCAAAGTCTTTTGATATTCCGTAAGTGCAGGAACACTGCCGTCATCTGATGTTACCGGACGGGGGGTGTCTTCAGTTCGGGAACCTCCGGAACACTGAAGCAAGAGAATTGAAATTGCGTAAAGCGAAATTCTTTTATAAAGCATGCTTTCAAATTGGTTATACTCCAATTTTTGATGTGAATAAGCTTCAAAAGTGAAATGCCTTCGCAGCCCTATACCACGATCTCCCTTGAGATATGCTTAAGGGGATTCTGGAACAAGTCTGGCAAAGGGCTCCATACTATTTTGACTTTTGAGAAACTTAATCTATTCGGATGGAAGATAATTTTTTTGCGTTTGAATTGAAACTAATTTTCCACGGCATTTAATCCCCTGATCCGCAATAATCAAGAAATCAATCCATTAATCCTTAAATCCAATGAATCCTGATTTATATTTGCGGCATGATTTCGATTTCCAATATATCATACTACATCGGTGGAAGGGCGTTGTACGAAAATGCCAGCATGTTTGTAAAGCCAAAAGATAAAATTGGCCTGATTGGACTGAATGGCAGGGGGAAATCAACCCTTCTAAAAATTATAAATGGAGACTACACGCTCGATGGAGGCTCTATCAGTAAAAGTAATGATTGCACCTTAGGCTTTCTAAACCAGGACCTGCTCTCCTACCAAACTGATGATTCCATATTGACTGTGGCGATGGGTGCCTTTAAGGAGGTCGTTGATATAGAACGCCAAATCGAGGCCATCATTCTTAAGCTGGAAACAGAATACTCAGAAGGAATGGTTGAAAAGCTTACAACCCTCCAGGAGAAGTACGAACAATTGGACGGCTATACCATGCAATCGAAGGCTGAAGAAATTCTGGAAGGAATTGGTTTTGCCACAGCAGATTTACACAGACCTTTGAAAGAATTCTCAGGAGGTTGGCGGATGCGTGTTATGCTAGCAAAGTTATTGCTCGAGAAACCCTCGTTACTGATGTTGGATGAGCCCACTAACCACCTGGACTTACCCTCGATTGAGTGGGTGGAAGGTTATTTAAGAAACTATGATGGTGCCGTAATAGTCGTATCGCACGACCGGCAGTTTCTGGATAATGTGGTTACCAAAACGGTTGAGGTGACACAGGAGCAACTTTTTACGTATGAAGGAAATTACTCGTTCTATTTAAAAGAAAAAGAACAACGCCAGGAAATTCAACAGGGCGCTTTCGAGAACCATCAATCCAAAATCAGGCAAACTGAACGTTTCATTGAGAGGTTTAAAGCCAAAGCTTCCAAAGCACGGCAAGTGCAATCGCGTGTTAAGGCCCTTGATAAAATTGATCTAATTGAAGAAGTAATTGACGATACCGCAGCTGTGAACTTCCAATTCAAGTTCAGACAGCAACCAGGAAGATTTATTTGTACGCTTAATGATGTATCTAAATCATACGGCTCACTTGATATCTTGAAAAATACTTCCATGTCTCTGGAGCGCGGAGATAAAATTGCGTTGGTAGGTGCCAATGGAAAAGGAAAGTCTACACTGCTGCGTATTGTATCAGGCACGGAGCCTGTGGAAGGCGAGCGAACGATGGGTTACAATGTAATTCAGGCTTTCTTTGCCCAGCACCAGTTGGAATCGCTCCATGTTGAGAATGAGATATTGGATGAAATGAAGCAGGCGGGTTCAGGAAAAACAGAACAGGAACTGAGAGGCGTGCTGGGCTGCTTCCTTTTTTCGAATGAAGATCAGTTTAAGAAAATTAAAGTGTTGTCGGGTGGTGAGAAATCACGGGTAGCCTTGGCGAAGACATTAATTTCAGAAGCTAACTTTTTATTGTTGGATGAACCTACCAACCACTTAGACTTTATCTCTGAGAACATCTTGATTCAAGCGTTACAACAATACGCGGGTAGCTTCATTGTAGTATCACACAACCGTTATTTTGTAAGCCAGATTGCCAACAAAATCTGGTACATCGAAAACAAACAAATAAAAGAATACCCCGGTACGTACGATGAGTATGAATACTGGAGGAAGAAAAACGAAAGCGCAGAGCCACCAACCAAGAAAGTTGAACCCGCTGTAACCAAAAAAGAGCAGTCTGTTAAAGCAAACGAACCTGCCGATAAAAAAGTGAAAGCTCTTCAAAAAGATATCAAGCAGCTCGAGGAGAAAATTGAAAATCTGGAAGCACAGAAGAAACTCATTGAAGATGAAATGGCCAGGCCTGAAGTGTACAGTGATTTTGAAAAGTTAAAGTTGGCCCAGGAAAAATTTAACAGTGTTAATTTCCTCTTAAAAGAAGCTACTGAAAAGTGGGAAGCATCAATTGAAGAAATCGATCAACTTGATCCTCAATAAAATTAAAAAGCAAGTTTCTCCAACAACAAACTCAACCCCAACAACACTGAAAGAATAGCAAAGCCGATAAAGGCTTTTACAAACTCTGATTTCATTTCCATTCGCTCCATAGCCAACTATTTAAAAATATACCGAAACCGCAGTGCCACATCAACTGTAACGGGGGAGTTTTGTGTGGCTACTTCCGCCTTATATATCGAGTTCAGCGCATAACGTAACCCGGGATTTACGGCAATTCTATAATGATCTCCTACTTTATAACTTAATTCAGTTCCCATCAGTCCGCTAAAATTTAAGGTGCGATACGGGGATTCAGAACCCGCTCCTTGTGAGACTTTATCGAAGTCGTTGTTTTCAGGGGTCAGTGTACTTTGGAAAAATACATCGGTCGAGATACCTCCGTTCAATTGAACAGCGAAAGCCCGATCGATAATCACATACCCTGCCTGTACCGGAATGCTCATGTACTGCAGATTGCTGTTCACCTGGTACGGACTTGTTGCATTAATCTGGTCGCTGCTCGTAGCGGCAAACTCGTTTAAAGATGCCTTAGCACCCGAAG
>JANNQJ010000175.1:0-19174 GCA_031400675.1 Cyclobacteriaceae bacterium | reverse complement strand
GGGCTTTGTAATGTGTTCTTCTTTTATCTCTGCGGGTTTTCGAGGTTTTTTCGTTTCGGATTCGGCATAACTCAAACTATATTAATTTTTATTCAACTTTTTCAACATTTCCCATCGAGGATCAATTTCCTCCTTCTTTCCTGCCTGTCCGGCAGGCAGGTCTTCAGATTTAGTAGTGTATACAATTCCACCTTCTTCATCTGATTCATTCTCAAAACGTGGGTGCAATTTTTTCATGGGTATCGACAATGCGATGAACTCATAAATATATTGTCCCAGCTCCAGAGTTTCAGTACCGCGGTGAATCATGACCACATTTTCACTGATCTCTTTGTCCTCATCCCCATATTTAAAGATGATCTTCGGGGAAACATCTATTGGGTAGTCAAATTCATCAAGACTCCGATCACAAACCAGTTTTACCGATCCTTTTACCTCAAAACTTGTATCCAGAAAGGTCTCTCGTTTATCCAAGGTCACATCGACCTTAAAAGTACCATCTGAAACCAGCCCAGTATCGTACTTTTTAAAAAACTCAACCCCTAAATCATATTCAAAATGATGAATACTGAGGCTAAGACCAAGAATATTAACACGATACCGCTCCATAAGAAACCCCATCTGGGTATTAAAAATGGTCGGCAAAGTTAGAATAATTAATCAGAAATTAAAAAATAACCCTGAATTTAGGGTTTTTGAGTTTGAGGTTTATAAATATTCGCTGAGGGCAATTTGTTTGAGTTCTTCCTTCGTTCTTTTATCGTAATTATTAACAAAATAGTCGATAATCCCTTTTTTGAAGCCCAATTTGATGGCGATGCTTTTGCAGAATATGATCTCGCTTTCAAATACGTTGTGATCTGCAAACACCAAATCAATACTTGAAAGCAGGTAATCAAACTTTTGTTCGGAGGATAAGGCGCCAAGGGAATCAATTGGTTCAGGGTTCTTGATCAGGTTGGTAACCATCTCTTCAGAGAAGTTGCGCTCCTTTGCGATCTTAAAGATCATCTCTCGCTCAATTTTGGCGAAGTGCTTATCTGCCTCTGCTAGCTGTATAAGTATGTTTAATTGCTTACGGGTAACAATGTCCATCTAAACTAAAACTTGAACGTTAAATATAGGTAATAATAGTTTTAGGCGTGGGTGCCATTTCCTCAAAGGTTAATTGATTCATTTAACGTGACTTATTTTTCTGTGAATTGCTCTTGCCGGCTTTTCAGGATATCGATGGCAGAATAGATTGCCTGGCGCATAGAATTTTCGCTCGCTTGATTTTTACCTGCTATGGCGTAAGCAGTTCCGTGATCAGGTGAGGTTCTAATGACGGAGAGCCCAGCTGTAAAATTCACACCTGTGTCGAAGGCCATGGATTTAAAAGGAATAAGACCCTGATCGTGGTACATCGCTAAGATGCCATCGTATTTCAAATAGTTACCGGCCGCAAAGAAACCATCTGAAGGATGCGGACCATATACTGTTTTACCTTGATTCTTTAAATCATTGATCAGCGGCTTCAGAATTTTTTCATCTTCATCACCAATTACTCCTCCATCGCCTGCGTGTGGATTCAGTCCAAGTACAGCTATTTTTGGTTTTGAAATGCCAAAATCCTTTCGAAGCGTTTGTTCGAATGCTTTCAGTTTTGATTCTACGCGCTCCCGGGTGATCAAGGGTGCCACCTCCCGAATGGGAACATGACCCGTAACGAGCCCTACCCGCAATGTATCATTGATCAATAGCATGAGATGTTCTTTCGCTCCAAAAAATTCTGCCAGAAATTCGGTGTGCCCTTTAAATGGAAACTCACTGCTATTAATCGTATGCTTGTCAATAGGAGCAGTCACTAATGCATCGAGCATACTTTCCTTGAGATCGGTAGCAGCTTGTTTAAGTGCCTGCAAAGCGGCTTTACCTGTCTCTGGAGATGCTTTTCCGGGATGGGCTTCCAGATTTTCATCCCAACAAGTAACTACATTGATGCTCTTTGATAAATATTGTCCGCGGTTTCTAACCTGACTGTAGTTGAACTCTTCGATGTTTAAGAGTTTTTTATAGAATGCTAAAATCTTCGATGAACCATATACAACGGGAGTGATCATATTCAGCAGCCGATTGTCGCCAAGGGCTTTCATCGTCACCTCTGGCCCAACACCATTGATGTCACCAAGTGTAATACCAATTCTTGGTCTTTCGGTTGTTTTAGTTGGTTGAGTCATGAACTGATCGGATAATGTAATTATACAATTTTACGTTATTTTTTGTGTTTAAAAATATTGTTGGACTAACTTTCGAGCTAACCCTTGTTCAATTGGTAAGGCCCAAGAAGTTTTTAGGACAACATTTTCTGAATGATCAGAATATTGCCAGGCAAATCGTGGAGGCTCTTACCACAGAAACAGGTTCAAATGTGTTGGAGATAGGCCCCGGCACAGGTGTGCTCACGCGTTATCTCACGGCAAAAGAAAATATAAACCTGAAGGTGATCGAGATTGATTGGGATTCAGTAGCCCACCTGAAGAAGCATTATCCGGGTTTAGAAATTATGGAGGGCGATTTCCTGAAGCTTGATCTGCGCACCATGTTTAAAGAAAGCTTTTCCATTATTGGCAACTTCCCTTACAATATATCATCACAAATTTTTTTTAAAGTGCTGGAGCAACACGAACAGGTGAGTCAGGTTGTGTGTATGTTACAAAAGGAGGTAGCCGAACGCATCGCATCACCGCCCGGCAATAAAACCTACGGGATTTTAAGTGTATTACTTCAGGCGTTTTATGATATTAAGTTTTTGTTCAAAGTATCGCCAGGGGTTTTTATTCCTCCTCCTAAAGTAATGTCGGCAGTAATACAGCTGGAACGCAATAGCCGCCAGCAACTGGATTGTGACGAGGCATTATTTTTTAAAGTAGTGAAGCAGGGTTTTAATAACAGAAGGAAAACATTGCGCAACGCGTTAAAAAATTTAAATTTAGCGGTCGAATTTTCAGCGCTCCCAATCTTTAACCAACGGGCTGAACAACTAACGGTTGATGAATTTGTTTATATCACACAATTAATGGAAAAGACTCGTGCAGGAGCTGGTTCAATTTGAGTTAACCCAGGAATTTGTTGAACGTTTTCAACAGGCGCTGGATGAACGCGATCAAAAATTTATTCTCCAAACACTGGAGGACATCAAACCTGCTGATATCTCTGCATTACTCTATGAATTCAATTCGGAAGAATCGAAATATGCGTTGAGTCTGCTTCCCATCGAAGTTCAGGCTGAGATCGTGAATGATCTTGATCCGGATACCCGAAAAAATTTCTTAAAAATTTATGAGCCAACCGAAATCACAGTTTTTGTAAACCTGTTGAATTCGGATGATGCCGCAGATATTTTAAACGAATTGCCAATTAAGACCCGTGAGGAAGTACTTGTTGGCCTCGATCCTGAACTGCGCGCCCAAGTAATTGATCTGCTCCGTTACGAAGAAAATGTAGCGGGTGGATTGATGGCAAAGGAGTTGATAAAAGTTCGCGACAACTGGACGGTTGTTCAGTGCATCGATGAAATTCGCAAACAGGCAGAAAATGTTGATAAATTCTATGCGGTGTATGTTGTGGATGAGCGCGATAAACTTTTAGGTCGTGTTTCACTGAAAGATCTTGTTCTGTCCGATGCCCGGAAACTTGTATCGGAAATGCATGAGGAGGATATCGTTTCGGTGGAGACGTACATGGATGATATTGAAGTGGCAGACATCATGCGAAAGTATGATTTGGAATCTGTGCCGGTGGTGAATGTACAGGGTCAACTGGTTGGTAGAATTACCATTGACGATGTGGTGGACGTAATTACCGAACAAGCCGAAGAAGACCGCCAATTGATGTCTGGTATTTCTGAAAGTGTAGAAGAAGATGACAGTGTGTGGCGAAACACACGTGCCCGTCTGCCGTGGTTGTTAATTGGAATTTTAGGTGGCCTCATGAATGCCAAGTTCATGGGATTGTTTGAAGCGGAATTAGTGCAGGTCGCGGCCATCGCTTTTTTTATTCCGTTGATTCAGGCAACAGGCGGAAATGTGGGCATTCAATCTTCTTCATTGATTGTCCAAAGTTTATCGAACCCTGGATTTGTGGAAGAGAGACTTTGGAATCGGTTGACTAAAGTATTTTTAGTAGCACTTTTAAATGGTTTATTCTTATCTCTCATCGTTTTCGGAGCAAATATGTTACTATTCAATCAACAAACACTTTCGTTCGTTGTGTCCGTAGCGCTATTCAGCGTAGTTCTTTTTGCTTCTTTTGTTGGCACGGTCACACCCCTTGCGTTAAATAGATTTGGCATCAACCCTGCATTGGCCTCGGGCCCGTTCATTACAACAATCAATGACCTGCTGGGTTTGACTGTTTATTTCTTTACTGTACATCTGCTGCTGTGAAAAAGTGCCTCGTGATCGATCACATGCATGCGAGTCTATTTCCCATGCTTCATGAAATTGGCTGGGAAGTGGTCTACCAACCTGAATTATCCAGGGAAGAGATTAAAAAATTAATTCACAAGTACACCGGAATGATTGTCCGAAGTAAAACAAAAATTGATCGGGATCTATTGGGTGAAAATCCTTCCATTAAGTTTGTAGGAAGGGCAGGAGCAGGGTTGGATAATCTCGACCTGGAATACCTATCAGCAAAAAAAATTCATGTACTCCATGCTGCTGAAGGAAATCGCGATGCCGTTGGTGAACATACAGTTGGAATTTTATTGGCACTTATTCGAAATATTGCTACAGCCAATCAGCAAGTTCGATCACTTACTTGGAAACGTGAAGAAAACAGGGGTATTGAGATCATGAATAAGACTGTTGGAATAATTGGATATGGAAATATGGGCCAGGCTTTCGCTAAAAGATTATCGGGTTTTGGATGTAAGGTTTTGGCATACGATAAGAATAAAACTCATTATTCCGATTTATTTGCTGTTGAAGCTGATATGCAAAGAATTTATAAAGAAACAGATATCTTAAGTCTGCATATTCCACTGTCCAGTGAAACCAGAAAAATGGTAAATAGGGATTACCTGAATCGGTTTAGTAGGAATATAGTCGTAATCAATACATCCAGGGGCGAAATAGTTGTACTGCAAGATCTGAGCAAGTTGCTTGACACGGGTAAAGTAAAGGGAGCAGCACTTGATGTGTTGGAGAACGAGAAACTAAACGAACTGACACCTGCTGAGCTTGAGATTATGAACAAATTAATTCAATATCCGAATGTAATATTTACCCCACACATTGCTGGCTGGACGTTTGAATCGCATGTTAAAATTAATGTAGCTTTGAAGGATAAAATAAAATCATTAAACCTTTGAGTAATCAAAGAATTTATTTTCGTAATTTTTTAACATTAAGAGTACAGTAGCGGATGGCATTTTTTAAAAACAGACTAGCTAAAATTAAAGACACTTTCAATAACATTATTGAAAAGCCTTTGCTGACGTCTACACTTGTGCTGGTATTAGTAACCATCGTTGTTCTTGGTCTTAGCCTGCAATACTACATCAACGATTTTGAAGCCTTCATTCCTCAGATTTTAGCAGAAGCACACGGCATGATCTTTGACATTGCCGTAATCGGTATTCTTATTTTCTGGCTTAATCAAAATGGAGAAGTTCGGCAGCGGATCCGTACCTACCGCGATGAAATTGATGACTTTCGTTTGTGGGAATCTGAAGAAGCCGCGTTCCGTACGGTGGGAAATATTAAAAGGCTTAATCGTCACAGAATTTACGAGATTAATCTTGTGAATTCTTTTTTATCGCGCACCAATCTAAATTACGTTAATCTCAAGGGGTCTAACATGAACTCCGCTAACATCTCACAATCTTCTTTGATTGAAGCAAACCTGGAAAATACGCGGCTCAATCAAACAAACTTAGAAAACTCAAACCTGAACCAGGTAAACCTTAAAAGTGCATATGCCAGCGGTGCTAATTTTAAAGATGCTTTTTTGATTAAGGCTCAATTTGAAGGTGCCTTTTTGATCAAGGCAAATTTTAATAATGCGTATTTAATGGAGGCAAACCTCTGTAACTGCTACCTGATGGGAGCCGATTTTGAAAATGCCAGTTTGTATAAAGCTGATTTAAGAGGAGCAAAAGGACTGACAGTCGAACAACTTTCAAAGGCAAAAACGTTATACCTTGCAAAATTTGATGACGAGGTATTAGAGCAGGTTAAAACTGCTATTCCTGAACTCGTGGGCGCGTAAATGAGATAATTTGCCTGAATAATTTAAAGCATTAACTTTGTGCATTCAAAACAACGGTCTCATTGCTGAGGCCGTTGTTTTGTTTTTTAAAGGTTCACAAAACATAATCGTTATGAGTAAGAAGATTTCATACTATACCCAG
Source organism: Cyclobacteriaceae bacterium (assembly GCA_031400675.1). Classification (GTDB taxonomy): domain Bacteria; phylum Bacteroidota; class Bacteroidia; order Cytophagales; family Cyclobacteriaceae; genus UBA2336. The sequence goes on along the minus strand of JANNQJ010000175.1, from coordinate 12,777 downwards.
GGGGGATTGGAAAAGTTGAAAGCAGAGTTGAGTGATTTAACCTCTAGGGGCCGTTCAGATATTGCGAAGCAAATTGCAGAAGCTCGTGACAAAGGTGATTTGAGTGAGAATGCGGAATACGATGCCGCTAAAGACGCACAAGGTCACCTGGAAGCTAAAATTGCACAACTATCAGATCTGGTGGCTAATGCTCGATTACTCGATGAGTCAAATATCGACATCTCTAAAGTTTCTATTCTTTCTAAAGTAACAATCAAGAATAAAAAGAATGGAGCCTCGGTAACGTATATGCTCGTATCTGAAGAAGAAGCGGATTTAAAAGCAGGTAAAATTTCTACTATGTCACCGATTGGCAAAGGCTTGCTTGGTAAAACAAAAGGAGAGGTTGCTACCATTAAAACACCTGCTGGAGAAATGGAATTTGAAATTGTTAGTATTGGCGTATAATGAATATTGATATGGCATCCATTTTTACACGCATTATCAACCGTGAAATTCCAGGGCACATTGTGGCAGAGGATGAAAATTTTATGGCGTTTCTCGATATCACGCCCTTAGTAATCGGTCATACCCTAGTGGTTCCAAAAAAAGAAATTGATTATATTTTTGACCTGGATGATGAAACGACTGCTGGCCTTCATGTATTTGCCAAGCGTGTAGCTCGTGCTGTAAAAAAAGCAATTCCTTGTAAAAGAATAGGTGTAGCAGTGATCGGACTGGAGGTGCCTCATGCACATATTCACCTGGTGCCGATGAATTCAATGGGGGATATTAATTTCACTAAATCAAAATTGAGTCCTTCAAAGGAAGAACTGACTGAAGTGGCTGAAAGAATCAGAAAGGCCTTCTGATTAATCGATAAAATCAATATCGACATTTAATGGATAGCGCATCAGGTAATTGAGTGCTTCTTTTGCAGTAAGGTCTTCAAATAATACTTGATAGATAGTATTGGTGATAGGTGCCCGAACTTTATAGTAGTCGGCACACTTTTTCATGATGCGAACCGTGTTAATACCTTCCGCTACTTCATCCATACTTTCCAGAATTTCTTTCAGGCTCAGGCCTTGTGCAAGTTTATAACCAACTTGGAAATTTCGGCTGTATGTGCTGTTACAGGTAGCCACTAAATCACCAATACCCGCTACGCCTAAAAATGCTTTTGTTTTACCACCTAATGCACGACCTAAATGAATTATTTCCACCACCCCTCGACTGATAAGCAACCCCCTCGCGTTTTCACCATAGCCCATTCCGCTAAGCGCACCAGAAGCTATTGCAATTATATTTTTCAATACACCTGCTAATTCTACCCCTATCAATTCATTATTGCCATACACCTGAAATCGGTCGTTCCGTAATAATCTTTTTCCAATACTCAACACTTCATTAAACGGACTGGCAATCACTGTTGCTGCCGGATGCCGAGAAGCAAGTTCTTTTGATAGGTTTGGGCCTGCTAAGCACCCTACTCGAACCACTACGCTTTCTTCCCGGATTACTTCACTCATTGTCTTCACCTGATCGCGGTTAAGTTTAGTAACGGTTTCTATGGTCTGACCTTTTGGAAGTGTAATATCCAATCCCTTCGTACCATGAATAAGAATGTGATAGGGATGAAGATGCGGTGACAACTTCTTCATCATCGAACGAAAATGTGCAGAGGGAACAATTGGAAAAATCACATCACACTGTTCAGCCAGCAACCTCAGATCGTTCGTTGGCGTGATGTGCTTGCTCATCATATGCCCACGATTCTCTCGTTTATCTAAAATTCGTTTAATGACTTTTTCATTACGTGCATAAAGCAATACGTTCCGATGACGTGCGAGGAGATTGGCAACTGTACTCCCAAAGTTACCTGCACCAATTACACCAACCGGCTTGTTATCAGATAAATTTCTCGAGGTCATAGCCAATCAGCCGGTTATGATAGTAGTAGAGGGTGTTCAGATCCTGGGTAATAATGTTACCTTTTTTGTTCATCAGCAAAGGACGCTTGAGATGAAACGTCCCTATATTTTCGAGGCCGTGGCGAATAACCAGATCAGTCTTTCCTTTCAGATGAGTAGCATAATTTGCTTTATCGGCTTTCTTGAGTTGATAAATTTGCCTTCTGACCCGTTTAAATGTTCTTCTGAACTCACTATATTCTAACTCCTGCTCTTCTTCAGGTAAACGAAGCAATCCGAATAAGTCAAGTTTAGGATGTTGCTTTTGCCACATTTCAAAAGCAACAAACGCCACGAGGTGACTGGCAAATACACGGTGAATCCGATGATACTCTGACACAATCCGTTGGCTGAGCATTCGCGTGTATTCATCTTCGCGCTGTTTGTCAATGGTGATGTGTCCGTTGGAGAGAAAATAATCACGGGTATTGATTACGCGATCTTGTGAATCTAAACTTCTTCCCTCATCATCCACATAGTTACCCATGATGTCAAGCGGACGACCTATGGATACAGATATGTTCGAACCCTTTGTAAAAAATTTGAATAGAAATTGAAGTAACTGGAAACTTCCATATTTGTCTTCCTCCGGTAAATATCGGTCTTGCCCTTTTATGGAAAGATAATCGTCAATCAATTCAGGTGCCTCCAACACAAAGTGATAGTTTAATGTTACCGGCACAACAAAAATTTTACGAGGCTCTTCACCTTTAGGCGTATTCAGATAGATGTTTCGTTGGGCTTCCGTGGCCGTGGAAAGCAGTCCGAGTTTAAGCATCTTTTCAATGTTGCCAGAACGCGAGCGTGTTCCGCCTGGAAAAAACAAACTATGAGCACCTTTTTGAATCGCCAGTCCCGAGTACATTTTAAGCGTTTCGAGATACGGCAAATTTTTCTTTCTTCTATCTACTTTATAAGCACCCAAACTATTCATGAAGTAGGCAATGATCTTAATATTAAAAAGATTGAGCCCTGCTCCGTAAATAAAGGCGGGTAATCCTAAAGAATGAATGACCCAGCCAATCAGTATAGAATCGAGATTACTTAAGTGAGTTGGCACCATCACAATTGTGCCTTCTTTTGTAAGTTTTCTTAGCTGCTTTACTTTTCCTACAATTTGAATTTTATCACGGAGTGTATATTGATTTCGGAAAATAGCCCCGAATTTTTTTACACGTGCTGCGTTCAGTAATCTGGCAAACCAGAATTTGATAATGTTCCGTGCAAACTTGTAGGAGCTTGGTTTAAATTTTCCGGCTATTTCATCTGCATATCGTTGAACAATCTCCTTTAGAATTTCGTCCTCCTTATTTGAAGCGTCATCCGTCAAAGGTTTAGCTGTAAGTTCAACCAGATCACTTTTTACTTTCCCCCAAAATTTGGGTTCATCGGGTGGATCAACCCGCCAGCGGTTACGTTTCATCCGCTGCTGCTCACGATAAACAGTTGCCTCTAACTCATCAATCAGTTGCTTGCGGGTAGGTCTTATTTCCTTAACCCGTATAAATGCCTGATTTGCAACCTCCTCAATGAATTCCTTCCTGTTTTTACTGAGCTGATATACCGGCCAGTCGGGTATGCCCTCCAAAACAGGCTTATACCGTTTGTTCTTATTCTTTTTTTCTATGACGTCCACGGCCACAAAATACTACAATTCTATTACCCGTGCAGGGCATCACAATTTTTTATAGTTTTTGAAGTGCCCCCGCTATTGATTGCTCCATGTCGTTAAACCGGTCAAGAGCCTTTTGCACGAAGTTATCATCAATAAGGGCGTTCAACTCTTTTTCAGAGGTAAGTTCGAATTGATCGACTTTAAAGGTTTGTTCAAGCCGATCTTTTTCCAACTTGATGAGGTATCGGTTGTTCCATTGATAAAGTGTAATCTTACATTGAGAATGAGGTATTTCTCCTATAATTCGCATGGTAATATGTTTCGTGCTGCCAATATTATGCATTTAGATTTGAGATTGAGGGAATGTTTTGGTTGCAGACTAAAATGTTGGGTTCTTCGTTACTAAAATGAATTTTTTGGATACAGGATTGGGTTTTATATTGTAGGCTGGATTACGTGGTGAAAATGACTGAAAGGAAATACTGGTTTGTACGAGTACATTTAATACTCCTTTTTACGGTAGGTTTGTCTTTATTCTCAGTGCGGAAGGCTGAGGCCACGCATTTAAGAGCAGGGCAAATTACCGTTGAACGCGTTGGTTGTTCAAGCCGACAAGTTAAAGTAACGGTAACTGTGTACACGGATACAGATTGTACTTCGTGCGTTTTATTTGGTGGTGATCAGGATGTACTTGATTTTGGCGATGGTACAAGCGTGCTCGTGCCCGAAACACAGAATACACCTTTTCCGGGTGGAGTCAACATTGGCACGGCTTCACGGACTTTTTTTCATACATACCCTGGAATAGGCCGCTACACCATCAGTTATATAGAACCTAATCGGAATGAAGGAGTTCTTAATATCGCCAATTCTGTTTACACTACATTTTACATTGAAACCGAGATTGATTTAACAGTTGGCTGCGCACGTAGTCCTGTTTTATTAGTGCCACCCATTGATGAGGCGTGTAGCGGAGTAACCTTTTTTCACAATCCAGGTGCGTATGATCCGGACGGAGATAGCCTGTCGTATGAACTTGTTGTGCCTTTTCTCGATCGGAATGCCCCCGTAGTTAACTATAGAGATCCTAACAATGCTGAATTTTATGCTGGCCTGGATTATAATAATGCAAATGAAGCAGGCGATGGCCCGCCTACATTTTCAATGGACCCGGTCGATGGAACGTTAAAATGGGATGCTCCCGGGCAGGTTGGTGAATATAACGTGGCATTTGTGGTCAATGAATGGAGAAAAATAAACGGAGTATGGACAAAGATTGGTTTTGTGAGGCGCGATATGCAGATTATTGTGGTAGCAGATTGTACGAACGAACGGCCCGAGTTGATAATCCCAGCAGATACCTGTGTGGTGGCAGGAACAACTATACATGAAATGATTTTTGGGACAGATGATACCCCTAACCCAAACCTTCCTGATCACCATCCTGTAAAGATTGAAGCCTTCTCCGAAATATTAGCTACCTCATTTACCTCACGGGCTACAGTGCAACCAACTCCGGCAGTATTTCAACCATCAAACCCTCCTGCGGAGTTAGAGTTTAACTGGAACACAGTTTGCGAACATGTAAAAGATCAGTCGTATCAAGTTGTATTTAAAATAACAGATGACCCTCCACTCGGCCCAAGTCTTGTCTCTTTCGAAACATGGAGGATAAAAGTGGTGGGCCCAGCACCTGTCTTACAACAGGCCACAGCAATAGGGCAACAAGCAAATTTGCAGTGGGATCTATATGATTGTCAAAACGCTGTTGCTATGCAAATTTGGAGACGCGTGGATAGCGCGACTTTTACACCTGATAATTGTCAAACGGGAATGCCTGAATCACTTGGCTATTCGCTTATTGCTACAGTGCCTATAAACACTACAACCTATCTGGATACAAATGGAGGTAACCGTTTAGCTGTAGGTGCAACATATTGTTATAGGTTAGTCGCAGTATTTCCGTTACCCATGGGCGGTGAAAGTTATGTTTCGAATGAAGCATGCACTGAACCAATAAAAGCCATTGCCCCAGTTATTACACATGTTACTGTTGATAAAACCGGGATTACCGATGGAGAAGTTACGGTTCGTTGGACTCCTCCTTTTGAAATTGACCCAGTGCAATATCCCGGTCCTTATGAATATATACTAAAACGTATTGACGGCACCGGGTTTAAAAGTCCCAGAATTGATGAAACTACAACCTTTTTTGTCGATACAGGACTTAATACCCGTGAGCGACAATATTTCTACCAAGTGTTGCTCTACTCACCTGCTTTTCCCAAGGCTGTTGATTCTTCATCGGTTGCTTCTTCCGTATGGCTTGACCTCAATCCGCAAAAGAGTAAAATTGAATTGAATTGGAGTGCGGCAGTTCCGTGGTCAATTCAATTGCAGGACTTTCCTTTGCACGATGTGTATCGCGGCCCTGAAGGATCCATTGAAAGTGACTTAACTTTCATTGAAAGTGTAAATGTAATTCAGGATGGTCTGATCTATCTCGATGAGGGGACACTTGCCGAAGGAGACTCGTTGGACGGAAGCAAAATATATTGTTATCGGGTTGTTACATTGGGTGGATATGGTAACCCTGCTATTACGGAGCCCCTTGTTAATTATTCACAAATAAACTGTGCGCAGCCTACGGATGATGTAGATCCTTGCCCTCCAATTTTAACAGAATTTGATGTTTGTGAAGAAGAAACCGGATGCGATGCCAACACTTTTACCAATACCATTCGGTGGAGTGTGCCTGATGGTGCCTGTCAAGACGATATCAGAAGTTATAACCTGTATGTGGTTGGTTCAGATATTCCCTATAAAACTAATATTCGAGATAATTTTTATATAGATGCAGATTTGGCTTCTTTAGCAAGGTGCTATCAGGTTACTTCTGTTGACCGGTCGGGTAATGAAAGTGAGAAGAGCAATGAAGAATGTAACGATAACTGTCCTCATTACGAACTACCAAATGTATTTTCACCTGGAAATGCTGACGGAAAAAATTGCAATGAGTTATTAAGTGCCTTTGGAGTTCCGCTAGGGTTAGGTGAGAATCCTCCTTGTCCAGAATCGGACCCGACTGGTGAAAAATGTGCCCGGTTCATTCAAAAGGTAGATTTTACGGTGTATAATCGGTGGGGTGGTAAAGTGTATCACTACGTTGGTCAGCAGGGTGATGAAAACAATGGCATTTATATAAAATGGGATGGTCGTGACGAAAAAGGCCGTGAATTGGCAACTGCGGTATATTTTTATGTGGCCAAAGTAACGAGGGATGTGATTGATCCAGACAATAAGGTTAAAGTGATTAAGGGATGGGTGCACCTGGTGCGGTAAATCCTGAAGATACTGCCATTGTGTTGTTCGATGGGCTCTGTAACTTGTGCAGCGGATCCGTCCAATTTATTATAAAACGTGATCCGTCCGGAATATTTCAATTTGCATCGCTTCAATCAGACTTTGGTCAACGAAAGCTTGAAAAATTCAACATTGATAAGAATTTACTTCACAGCATAATCCTGATCAAAGGTGATCAGTTTTTCCAGCGTAGTGATGCTGCCCTGGAAGTAGCAAAAAAATTAAGCGGAGCATGGCCCATCTTCTACGCTTTCAAAATTCTTCCACAGTTTTTTCGCGATGGAATCTATAATTCGATCGCACGCAACCGGTATAGGTTTTTCGGCAAGAAGGACGCTTGCTGGATACCCACCCCAACGCTTAAAAGTAGATTTCTCGAATAACATTCCCTTCCTTAAATTGGAGTCAAAATATTGATCTGACTTTAGCACAAAGAAGAAATGAAAACATATATTTTCCCTGGTCAAGGCTCACAGTTTACGGGCATGGCAAAAGATATTTATGATTCTAATGAGAAGGCAAGAGCTATTCTTGATCAGGCCAATGATATTCTGGGATATAAAATCACAGAGATCATGTTCAATGGCACAGCCGAGGAGTTAAAGCAAACAAAAGTTACCCAGCCTGCCATATTCATTCACTCGGTGGCATTAGCGCTCTCCACTGAAACCCTTAAGCCCGACATGGTTGCCGGTCATTCCCTTGGTGAATTCTCCGCTTTGGTAGCCAATAAAACACTTTCGTACCAGGATGCACTCCTACTTGTTTATAAGCGGGCGATGGCCATGCAGCGGGCATGCGAAATAAATCCATCCACCATGGCCGCTATCTTAGGTTTGGATGATCAGATTGTGGAAGAAATCTGTTCTTCACTTCATGAAGTTGTTGTAGCCGCAAACTATAATTGCCCAGGTCAATTGGTGATTTCAGGATCAAACAAGGGAATTGAAATTGCTTGTGAAAAATTAAAAGCTGCCGGAGCCAAACGCGCACTTCCATTACCGGTAGGAGGTGCCTTTCATTCGCCTCTAATGGAGCCCGCCCGAGAGGAACTAGCTGCGGCCATTGAAAGCACAACGTTTAGTAAACCCGTTTGTCCTGTTTATCAAAATGTAAATGCGTTACCAGCTACTGATGTTAACGAAATCAAGAAAAACCTGATAGCGCAATTGACTGCACCAGTACGATGGACACAGTCCGTTCAAAACATGGTAAAAGACGGAGCTAAGACTTTCGTTGAATGTGGCCCCGGAAAAGTGCTGCAGGGACTGGTGAAGAAAATTGCCCCGGAGGCTGAGGTGATGAGTTTGTAGAATTTTTTTGAATCAGAATGGCCTTGATTTAAGGATTGTCAAGATGAGCATGCAGCAAAATTAGATACTGTAAATCCTCTAATTCTGGCTATCCTGATTCAGACTATTCAATTTTTCAACAGCCAGCTCATCTGTGCATTCTAACAGCATCTGGTCAATTTTCTTTTGGGTTACCGGGTGAATAAAATCAGGTGCAATTTCCGCCAGTGGAAGCAAAGTGAATTTTCTGTTGGGTATTTCAGGATGGGGTATAGTTAGGTTCTTTGAAGTCCGTATCAAATCTCCATAAAATAGAACATCGATATCCAGTACCCGTGGTTCCCATTTTTCTTTTCGAATCCGACCAGCTTTTTGCTCAATCGCCAGAATGTGGAACAGGACTTCTTCTGGGCTAAGAGTTGAATGAATTTTAATTACCTGGTTATAGAAATCAGGTTGTTGCAAATTCCCCCACGCAGCAGTTTTATATATGGATGAGACTGTAATGATCCCACCAATTGTCCGACTGATTTCCTGCCGTCCATAGGTAAGATTAGTGTATCGGTCACCCATGTTACTCCCTAATAATATGAAGATTGAAGCAGCCATCGTTCACAAACTTATGTTTTTTTAGCGTGGCAGTATTCTGTAGTTTTGAACTCTTAATTATGTAAATATGAATTTTTTCAAGTCTTTTTTGGCTTCCTGCTTAGGAACATTGGTTACCCTCATTGTCTTGATTGTTTTAATGATTGGTATTCTTATCGGAATAAGCAGCGAAGAGGAAGTTATGGTGAAAGATAATTCCGTACTCCACCTGAATCTGGATGCCCAGATTACTGAGCAGCAAACGGAGAATCCCTTCGAAGGATTACCCATTGGAAATCAGGTTCCCAGCATCGGATTATTGCAATTGAAGCAAACTATTTTAAATGCCAAATCAGACCCCAAGATCAAAGGAATATATTTGAATGTTACATACCCCATGACTGGTTTCTCTTCGATTGCGGAAATCCGACAGTCATTGATTGACTTCCGTGTAGATGGAAAATGGGTGGTGGCTTATGCCGATGTGATGTCGGAGCAAGCCTATTACCTGGCCACTGCAGCTGATAAAGTCTACCTGAACCCGGAGGGGGAGATTGAATTTAATGGGTTAGCAATAGAGCTGACGTTCTTCAAAAAAATGTTTGAGAAACTAGAAATCAAACCGGAAGTTTTCAGGGTGGGGGAGTTCAAGAGCGCAGTGGAGCCTTTTTTGCTTGAAAAAGCGAGTGCAGAGAATCGTCTTCAACTTACTGAAATGGTAAACTCAATTTATGATCATGTACTTACGGAAATCTCGGAATCGAGAAGTATTCCCAAGGAAAAGCTAAAGGAAGTTTCAGATAAAATGCTTGCCCGAAGTTCAACGCTTACGGTTGAACATGGCTTAGTTGATTCACTGTTGTACTATGATCAGGTGTTGAATGAGTTGAGGGGCAGGCTTTCAATCGGAGAAACAGCTAAGGTGAATTTTGTTAAATATAATAAGTATAGGAAGAGCATTGAAAGCAAATCCAGTTCAACAGAAAATGAGATTGCAGTGATTGTGGCCGATGGAACAATCCTTCCTGGCTCTGCGGATGAGGGTGTAATTGGCTCCGATACTTTTGCGGAAGAAATCCGAAAGGCCCGTGAGAATAAAAGAGTAAAGGCAATTGTGGTCAGAGTGAACTCCCCGGGCGGAAGTTTTCAAGCCTCTGATATTATGTGGAGGGAGATTAAACTTGCTTCAGAAAAGAAACCAGTGATAGCCTCTATGTCCGACTACGCTGCTTCTGGTGGATATTACTTAGCAATGGGTTGCGATACCATTGTAGCACAGCCGCATACGATTACGGGCTCCATTGGAATTTTCAGTGTATTGTTTGATGCCAGCGGGTTCATGAATAATAAGTTGGGAATTACTACAGAGGAGATTAAGACTGGTGAATATGGTGAAATGATTACCATCAGTAGGCCGCTCACAGATGCAGAAAAGAATGTGTGGCAAACAAGAACGGAAGAAATCTACGAAACCTTCACAGGAAAAGCTGCAGAAGGAAGAAATGTATCAAAAGAAGCAATTAAGAAAGTTGCTTCAGGTAGAGTTTGGACAGGTCTACAAGCGAAGGACAAAGGATTAGTGGATGTATTAGGGGGTTATGACGATGCTGTAAAAATTGCTGCGGAAAAAGCAGGGATAGCGGAAAGCTATAAGGTAAAGTTGTATCCACGAATTAAGAATTTTTATGAGCAGGTAATGGAAGGATTTGGAGAGAATGCAAAAACAAACGCATTAAAAGAAGAACTGGGTCAATACTATCCCTTGTATGAGCAATGGCAACATGTAAAAAGCTACAACGGAGTGCAGGCGCGTATGCCATTTGAATTTAGAATTCAGTAAGAAGTTATCCGTTAATCGGTCGAAGACAATGATTAATCAAGTAACAGTCAAACCGGAGTAACGAATAGCTGATAACAATTAACTGATAACGAATAATGATTATCGAATGACTCAACTTCGTATTGACTGGACAAAAGAAGAGATTACTGAAATCTTTAACTCTCCATTACTTGCTTTAGTATATCGTGCGGCTACGGTTCACCGCCAGTTTCACGATCCCCAAGAAGTTCAGGTGTGTACATTGTTATCAGTGAAAACAGGCGGCTGTCCTGAAGACTGTGCATATTGCCCGCAAGCGGCCCGTTATCACACGGATGTTAAGGTGCACAAACTGTTGGAAGTTGATGAAGTATTAACAAAGGCACATGAAGCCAAAGAAGCAGGAAGCACTCGCTTTTGTATGGGTGCTGCCTGGCGCGAAGTGCGTGACAATCGCGACTTTGATAAAGTGATCGACATGGTGAAGGGTGTGAGCGGCATGGGAATGGAAGTATGCTGCACCCTGGGTATGCTAACGCCCGAGCAGGCTGTGAAGTTGAAGGAAGCCGGATTGTATGCTTACAATCATAACCTGGATACCAGCGAAGAATTTTATGGGGATATTATTACTACACGCACCTATAAAGACAGGCTCGATACTTTGGAGAATGTCCGACAGGCAAAAATTTCAGTTTGTTCCGGAGGTATTATAGGAATGGGCGAAAACGAGAACGATCGCATTGGCATGTTACACACATTGGCTACGTTGCCAGAGCATCCAGAATCGGTTCCCGTAAATGCTTTAGTACCGGTAGAAGGAACACCGTTGGAAGAACAAGAAAAGGTTTCCATTTGGGAAATGGTGCGCATGATTGCTACGGCTCGCATCCTTATGCCCAAAGCGATGGTCCGTTTATCTGCCGGAAGGGTTCGCATGAACCTGGAAGAACAGGCTCTGTGCTTTTTAGCAGGAGCGAACAGTATTTTTGCAGGAGATAAACTTCTTACTACACCCAATCCGGGTACTGTTCAGGATAAAGAAATGTTCCAGTTGTTGCAGTTGAAGCCGAGGAAGGCGTATAAGGAAGAAGGATCAAAAAGCCCTGTTTTGTGATGTAAGGTTTGGAGCGAAAATGCAACAAAAGTGTATTAAAGTAACACTTTAACGTATAGCATTACACGGGCTAACTCTTGTAAGCTTGTATGGACCAGTTACTTCATTCAATTAAAACATCGACTAGTTTGAATTATCTACGGTTGAGCGGAGCGATTTGTAGTTGAATGTCGTCTTTCTAGAGCTTTGATTTGGAAAGGTTACGCTGCAGTATTTGAATTTTTTGATTGCTCTACCTGAGTACTTTTTAATAACGTTTCTTCTATAGGATTTATTCCCGGCCTTCAACGAGACCAACGCATAACACCCAGGTGCTTGCGTTCTATAGGCAACTCAGAGAGAGGTTATAACACCACTTTATCAGAGACTGAGCGAGCGAAATGAGATACTGAGTTTCGTTAAAAGCTTGTGGTTAACAAAAGCATGATGCTACCTATCGCTTGATAGGTAGCTGCTAAATGCCTTTAAATCAACAGGATTGCCCTAGAATTTGTCCTCCGAAGCTAAACCTCCGGCTGGTTCATTATGACTTGTAGTTGTTGTTTCTTTAACATCACTTTCCCTCACAGAAGAAAATGTGAATGATAAGGTTACTATTGCAGTAACTGCAAGAAGAATTATAATCTTGGCTTTCATATTTTTTAAGATTTTAGTCTATTTAGAATCTTTCACTTGCTGTCCCGCCACCGTTTTCAAGTTCGCTTGACGGAGCAACTTCTTCTTCTGTACATGAAGTAAATGAAACTGCACAAACAAATGATAGGATTAGGATGTAGATAAATTTTTTCATTTCAATTGGGGTTAGGTTAGTTTTGTTTCTGTTCTATTTGAATTAAATTGCCCCCAAAGATGATTGGCTTTCTTTATCTTTTTCATGTATTAAATTTTTAATAGTTACACGTGTACCAAATTTTTTATCGTTTCTCAAAGCTGATCCTCATTGGTGCAATGACTTTATCCTTTTATGGATCATTTGGGCAAGCAATTGATTCTTTACAGTCTCTTTTAAATCAAAAATCTGGTAGTGATAAGTT
>JANNQJ010000174.1:0-11670 GCA_031400675.1 Cyclobacteriaceae bacterium | reverse complement strand
CTTAGTTTCAATGATGACAAGTTGGGCAAACCCGTTGGCATTCATCAACACATTGGCAAACGTCCTGTATTTACAGCAGGAAACTCTGATGGTGATTATTCCATGCTACAATACACAAGTACCGGCAGTGATTCTCGTTTTGGATTGTATGTTCATCATACCGATTCTGTACGCGAATACTTTTATGACAGAGCACCTGGTCTTGCCCGGCTAAACAAAGGACTAGATGATGCTGCGAAATACCATTGGTTGATTGTAGATATGAAGACAGACTGGAAAAAGATTTACCCATTTGATAAATAATTAGGGCAGGCATCAGCACAAAAGAAACTTTGGAGTTCTAAAGTCAAGCGTTAATAAATGCCATAAGTTACAAGTAGAAATGAAAGACGAGACACAAATCCGAGTGGAAGCAGAACGTGAGGGTGACCCACGCATAGATCTTGCCGTAGAGCGCACCAGGCTGGCATGGGAACGAACCCAACTTGCGTGGATACGCACTGTCTTCGGACTTATCGTAGCAGGCATCGCCCTGGACAGAGGATTTGTAGCATTGCATCAGGCTCGCCTGGATACCAACGAAGCATGGGTTAAAAATGGCCACTTGGCAGGCCTGATCATGACAATTTCTGGAACATTACTAATGGTAATTGCAACAACCTATTATACAAGACGAATGGTTGAGCTCAACCGGTTGATGAATAAAAGTAGAGTGATTCTGGATCCTGGCCTAATCCTTTCATTGATCATTACTGTTGTCGGTATTTTAGTTATTTATTTTATGCTTATCGATTAAGGTGCCTCCCGCTTTAGCAAATTGGTTACTTGAAAAAAAGACATTCATAAACTACTTGGAAAACATAAGACAATAAAACCTGAACAAATTTTACTGATTTAAAAAGATGAAACTCAAAAAAATCGCTATCACATTTTCCATAGGCGTTATGTATTCGGTAACAGCCTTTGCTCAGGATGACCCAAAACCTGCATCATCCGATGCTGCAGAACTAGCTAAGAAACTTGCCAACCCGGTTGCATCACTTATCAGTTTGCCCTTTCAAAATAATACAGATGTAGGGATCGGAACTTTTAATGGTTCACGAAATACATTGAACATTCAGCCGGTCATTCCCATCCATCTCTCGGCAAAATTAAACCTGATAACACGAGTGGTCCTCCCGGTCATATCTCAACATGATGTAACAGGCGCTTTTGAAAACCAAAGTGGATTGAGCGATGCGTTGGCCAGCGCATTCTTTTCACCATCCGAAGCAAAAAAAGGTTTGGTATGGGGTGTGGGCCCTGCACTGTTGATTCCTACGGCTACAGACAATCTATTAGGAACAAAGAAATTTGGAGTTGGGCCAACCGCCTTGATTTTAAAACAAACGCATGGCTGGACTATTGGCGGCCTTGTTAATCAAATCTGGTCTATTGCGGGTGATGCCAACAGAGCCGATGTAAATCAAATGTTTTTACAACCCTTCCTCAATTACAACTGGAAAAGCGGTGCCGGCCTTGGCGGCAATGCAGAGATCACACAAAACTGGCAAGCGAGTACTACAACAGTTTTTATTAATCCTACCATTTCAGGAATCACTAAACTAGGAACTCAAATCGTTTCGTTAGCCGTAGGTCCGCGCATACAAGTAGCTGCACCCGATGGAAATAAATCTGCCTTAGGTGTAAGGGCTGCTTTGGTTTTTGTTTTTCCAAAATAGTGAATTGTCGATTTCTAAAATCTAATAGGTTAAGCCTTGAAATAGATTCTGTTATCCCTTTACGATCGAGAACTACTTATTGATTGAATCGAACTAAAAAAATAAACCATGAAATCCCTCACTCAATTTATCCGTCACACACTTACAGGTGGCATTTTATTTTTACTTCCATTGGTGTTGCTGATCATGGTGTTGAACAAGACCCACGTCATGCTGGTAAAGATTTCAGCGCCTTTTGCCAAAATATTACCAGATATCATTCTCGGGTTAGATGGAAGTAATGTGCTTGCCATCTTACTTATTGTTGTACTCTGTTTTATTGGAGGCTTGCTGTTCAGGTCAGCCAATGTCAAAAGATGGATAGCGAAATTCGAAGAAACCGTTCTCTCCTATTTGCCTGGTTATTCCATGCTTAAGTCTATCGCAGCAGATGCCGTAGGCCAAAGTTCCGATCAAGGGTTGCGCTCTGTTTTGGTTCAGGATGGCGATGCCTGGAACATTGGCTTTCTGGTAGAAGAGGGAGAAGGATGGAGCACTGTCTTTTTTCCGGAAGCGCCCCGTCATGACTCGGGAGAGGTAAAAATCGTTCCCTCCTCTCGTGTTCAAAAATTGGATATACCCGTCAACATGGCTACTAAAAGTTTAAAAAGTTATGGTAAAGGAGCTATTGCCTGGATGAACTGAAAAATGAATTATTTATGAAAACCCTATTAGCTACCCTGGCAGTCATATATTTCTTCTCCGGATTCGTAAACGCACAAGAAACAAATAGCGAAGAATTCAAACCAAAAATCCGTGGTGCCATCATGATGGCCAATTCCCACATACCAACTGCCACAGTGGGTGGGAGACATGTATCAGTTATTCCCACGTGGGGTTTCGATGCCGATTACTTTTTTCATCCCCGTTGGTCTGTCGCGTTGCAAAGCGATCTTAAACTTCAGAGTTTTGAAATTGAAGAAGGTGATGCTTTATTGACCAGGTCATTCCCGTTGGCCTTTACCACCTTAATCCACTACCATGCGTTGCACCATTGGTCTTTTTATACCGGGCCTGGCTACGAGTTCGAAAAAAGCAAGAATTTATTTTTGTTTAAAGTCGGTACTGAATACAGTTTTGAGATTACGGAAAAGTTTGAAATTGCGCTCAACCTCATTTACGAAAACAGGCAAGAAGTCTATGACGGCTGGACGTTTGGAATCGCTTTCAATAAAAAGTTGTGGGAGAGGAAGTAATGAACTAGGAAGTCGACTGCATTTATTGGTGAGCAAATATTTGCAGTCTGGGCTCAGTAAAACTTCTATCTTTATTTAATTTCATTCCATTATGCACACATCGTTACCCTCCCTGACTTGGTTTTTTTTATTCGCCTTTGCCTTGAATGGCCTTGTTGCAATCTCCATACTCATTTTTAAAAACAAAACTTTGCGCGTGGCTAACAGTCTGTTGGCTCTCAATCTTGTGGGCATTTCACTTTCCGCATTTACCGTTAGCATGGTTGAAAGCGGGTTGATTTTGCAAGTGCCTCACTACTATAGA
This sequence comes from Cyclobacteriaceae bacterium, assembly GCA_031400675.1. GTDB lineage: Bacteria > Bacteroidota > Bacteroidia > Cytophagales > Cyclobacteriaceae > UBA2336. The sequence continues at coordinate 8,410 of JANNQJ010000174.1, read as the reverse complement.
TTACCAAGTCCGATAGTCTATGCCATGTTTCCGGCCGCTTATCTGTATGTGAAATTGATACTTACCGATCGCAATCATCTGGAAAAAAGGGAATACTTGCATTTTCTTCCAGCATTGCTGCACTTATTTGAAATGACCCCATTTTATTTATCGAACACGGAAGTGAAGTTGCAGGTCATACAAATGGCGATGAGTCAGCGCATTAACCTGTACGCTGCCAACGAAGGGTGGCTACCCGCCTACGTTCACAATATTATACGGGGTTTTTTGGCATTGCTGTATGCAGTAGCCATGTGGAAACTTATTACCAAAACAGTAGGGAATAATAACGTAATCCTATCGTATTTCAGAACAGTGATAAAGTGGTTGAAAGCGTTTACGCTTGTCAACGCTTCTTTAGGTATTGCTCTTGTGGTGTGCCTGATCGTTATCGCGATACCCGCTGATATTCGTTCATTTATACTTCATGCTGTTTTATCAATAGGTGTACTGATTCCGAACTTCTATTTGTTTTTCCGACCCGAGATACTGTACGGTGTACCCCAACCGATCCTGGCCGTTGAAAAAGACCTAACGGATACTCCGTTAGAATCAGGGAAAATGGTTGCTGAACCTATAGGAACCAACCTGGATTCAACACGAAATGAAATACCCTCTTTCATTTATCAATACAAAAATCAGGTCCATCAATATCTAACAGAGTCGCAACGATATCTTGAGCCAGACTTTAATCTCCAGGATTTGGCGCGCGACACATCCATCCCAAAACACCATCTCCAGCTATTGATTTACAAAGTGAAAGGAATGAAATTCAGCGAATTTATCAACGACTACCGGATTAATTACATGAAAGAGCAGGTCGAAAAAGGGGTTATGCAACACAAAACCCTTGAAGGCCTGGCAACCGATAGCGGATTCAGTTCGAGGGCCACCTTTAACCGAACGATTAAAAAATACACCGGAAAAACTCCAAAGGATTACTTTGGCAGCCACGACAAAGCCTTCGAGTAAAAATTGAAAAGGGAGTTACCCCTTTTTTTTGTTGCATTTTGATCAAATTGAGAAGTATAGGTTTCTAAACGCCACAGTCCATATTTCACTTTTCGTAAGCTTTGCATAGATATGGGAAACACACCCTCCTGCAAATGATGTTACATAACTCAAAGCACAAATGGATTGAAGTTGGGTATGAACTCTTTGCAAAGGAAGGGACAGACTCAATTCACGTGGAGCGATTGGCTCGCATGCTGGATCGAAACAAATCAGCTTTTTACCATTATTTCAAAAACCCGGAAAATTTTGCCAGCGAGCTTTTCAATTACCACAAAGCCGAGGCAAACAAAATGGTCACTGATATTCAACGGTGCAAAACGCTTGATCCTGATTTTCTCACGGTGGTCATCAAACACAAGTTGTATGTGCTCATGCAGTTCCGGTTAGCAAGCATGAATCATGATCCCTGGTTGCGTAAAATTACCAATGGCATAAGTCAATTAGTGGATCAAGCAGCCTTTCCTTTATGGAGGACGTATTTCAATCTGCCCAGAGAAGTAACATTAGTGTCCAGGCATTTGAACTTGTGCCGAAATGGCTTCCTGGCTCACGCCAAGATCGAAATGTTGACCTATGAATATTTACACACCTTCATACTCGCAACAAGGGAGATGATGGAAGAAGTATTTGAATACCAGCTTCTTCTCAACACTAAATCATCATTTATAAAAAAAACCTGACTTTTATCCGGTTCCTGAAGCAGTCAAATGATTAACTTATCAAAAAATAATATGCACCCATGAAAAACCTCTTTACAAGTCTTTGTGTTGCCGTTATTACGGTTTTGTCACTTTCAGTTGTTCAAGCCCAGAACAATGAAGAACTATCACTCAAGATCAGCAAGGCCGAGGACGCCAACCTGGAAAAATTAAAAGCCTATTTGTGGAAACGTAAGTCAGAAACGTTTGTGGATGGACAATCTAAGGGAGTCATTTTTGCCGAAATGAGCTTTGACGCCACCGGTAAAATGCAAGTAAAAGTGGTGGGCGCAACATCCTCTGTGCAACAAAAGCCGGGTCTTCGGGGCGCTGCTCAAAAAAATGCCATCGATTCAAAGATGGACTATATCGGAAAGGCGCTTGAACTTTCACTTCAATACACCTACATGACCAAAGGGCAATTGCTTGATTTCTTCAGCAAGGCAACCGTATCAAAAAAGGAGGATGGAACGCTCGTGGCCGTTGCGGATAATATTTACGTTCAGGGAGACCGGCTTACCGTTCACATTGACCCGGCTACGAGCCTTTTTAAATATAAAGAGTTCAAAAGCCTGCTGGGCAAGGACCCGATTGACGGACAAGTAAACTTTGAAAAGTTTACTTCAGGTGTTAGCCACGTTTCTACCACCCTTATGAATTTGCCTGCGCAAAAGATGAAGATCAATGCCACCAATCAGGATTATTCACAACGGGTGAATTAACTCAGCGAATCAAACCGTAACACACGTCAACATAAATATCGATTTAAACAAATTAAAAAACCCATGAAAACAAAAAAAATCAGATTGCTATCTACTCTTATCCTTGCCGCATCTATGATGATGGCAGGAACTATTCACGCACAAAAAAAACAACCGAACATCCTTATCATCATGGGTGATGATATTGGAGAATTCAATATCAGCACCTATAATATGGGCAGGATGGGTTACAAAACACCGAACATTGACAGGATTGCTAAAGAAGGTGCAGTATTTACCGATTGGTATGGACAACAAAGTTGCACGGCTGGTCGGGCTGCATTTATAACGGGACAATCACCCATCCGAACAGGTTTGACTAAGGTAGGTTTACCTGGAGCGAAGGAAGGCCTGACCAAGTTAGATCCTACACTGGCTGAATTGCTCAAACCCTTAGGATACACAACCGGGCAGTTTGGCAAGAACCATCTTGGCGACCGCAACGAAATGCTACCCACAGTTCATGGGTTTGATGAATGGTTCGGTAACCTTTATCACTTGAATGCTGAAGAAGAGCCGGAGAATGAGGACTATCCAAAGGATCCTGCTTTTAAGGCAAGGTTCGGCCCACGTGGAGTATTACATTGCTACGCTTCGGACAAGGATGACCCTACTGACGATCCACGGTTTGGTAAGGTTGGTAAACAAAGGATTGAAGATACCGGTCCTTTGGCGCTTAAACGCATGGAAACTATTGATGACGAAGTTACCGCTGCGACAATCAAGTTTATAGATAATGCAGCGAAAGACAAGAAGCCTTTCTTTGTTTGGTTTAACTCATCCCGCATGCATACGATTACACACCTTAAGCCATCATCAGCTGGTAAGACTGGTCTTGGCATAGAGGCTGACGGAATGGTTGAGCATGATGGGATGGTTGGTCAATTACTCGATGAGTTGAAAAAGTTGGGTCTCGAAGAAAATACAATCGTGATGTATACAAGCGATAATGGTGCAGAGTTTTTTATGTGGCCTGACGGAGGTACTACAATTTTTCGCGGAGAAAAAAATACGCAATGGGAAGGCGGTTACCGTGTTCCTTGTTTTGTTCGTTGGCCCGGCACAATTAAACCCGGTACCATTATCAATGACATGGGTGCGCACGAAGACATGTTTCCAACGTTGCTTGCTGCTGCTGGCGACCTTACTGCTAAAGAAGACTTGCTGAAGGGAAAGAAGGTTGGTGAAAATACATACAAGGTTCACCTTGATGGCTACAATCTGATACCTTTTTTGAAAGGCGAAGTCACCGGCTCACCTCGTCACGAATTCATTTACTGGACGGATGGCGGAAGCGTGGCAGCACTTCGGTACAATAACTGGAAGATCACCTTCCTTAGACAGAACTCCATTGGTGCACAAGTTTGGGAAACCCCATTTGAGGAACTACGATGGCCGATGGTAACCAATCTTCGCATGGATCCGCTTGAGCGTGCCTATGATGAATCCAATGCTTGGTCGCAATGGGCAGGAAGGCGTATGTATATGTTGGCTCCAGCAGGTGCTTTTGTAGGGCAGTGGTTGCAGAGCTTTCGTGAATTTCCACCAAGGATGAAACCAGGCAGTTTTAGTCTCGATAGAGTCATGGAGGCTATGACAAAGGATCCTGCAGGAGGAAATAAATAAAAAATTCATTCTTAATCCAACCGTCATAACAAGCACGCTTTGTGCGGAACATCTATAATGCCTGTTTAATTGGTAAGCAGGCATTATATAGAATTTCACAAACTAATTATGAAAAAAATCCTCCTGATAACTTTTGTCAGCGCGCTAGCTATCCTTGCTTCATGCTACCCGCTATTCGCCCAGCAAGATACCGTGCGCAATGAAAAGAAAGCGAAGGTAAAGTTTGTGCCACTACCCGTCATTGGTGCAAATCCAACTTCGGGTTTTCTGTTTGGTTTGGCGCCCGGAGCTTATTGGTCAATGGGTGATCCAGCAAACACATCGCCATCGAGTGCGCTTGGAACCCTTATTTATACCACCAATAAACAACTTCTAATTACGGCAAAGTCGAATACTTTTTTTGATGGTGACCAATGGAACATGCTTACCGATATTCGCTTTTTCATAACCTCACAACCCACGTATGGATTAGGCACAGGTCAACAATCATCAAAGCCAGTAGGGACAGGATTTGCAGACTACACCGATAATCCCTATCAACCTATTGAAACCGCGCAAATGATGGAGTTCGATTTTTTCAGATTTCACAACACCTTGTTAAAAAGATATAAAGACACACGTTTTTTTGCAGGCATTGGTTATCACTTTGATTCGCATTATAAAATCAAAGACAATCTGTTGGACTTGACGGCCAACCCGCAGGTGATCACAAGTCACTATGCCTACAGTGTCACTCAAGGTTTCAATTCTGAAAAATATGTTTCATCGGGTGTATCGTTTAATTTTTTATACGATACCCGCGACAACCAGGTGAATCCCTACAAGGGCCGTTATGCGCTGGCTAACATTCGCGTAAGTCCAGAAGCGCTGGGCAGTTCTAAAAGTTCAAGTGTGCTTTGGTTAGAATACCGCGATTATCTCCATCTGTCAAAAGAACGACCCAGGCATTTAATCGGGTTCTGGACGTATGGATGGTTTGTAACCAGCGGTAAGGTTCCCTATCTGGACTTACCAGCCCAAGGTTGGGATCAATTCGGCCGCTCGGGCCGCGCTTATACACAAGGGCGATTCAGAGGACTGGATGTAGTTTACAACGAAATCGAGTACCGCGTTCCGCTTCAAAAGGATAAAGAGACGTTTGGTGCAGTTGTTTTTATCAACGGAACCACCGCTTCCAATCGGGAAAATATTGCGTTGTTTGATTACTACGACATTGGATATGGTGCCGGTCTGCGTGTGATGATCGATAAAAAATCAAGAGTCAACCTCAATCTTGACTACGCCTTTGGCAAGTACGGGGCACAGGGATTTTATCTTGGATTGAACGAGGTTTTCTAAAAGTGAATTTGATTCAGACCACAAAAGAATTTTCAAAATGTAAAAAACACAACATGAAAAAGATTAACATTATTTTATCAGCATTGGTCCTGTTTGGATACACTTCTGCTCAGGCACAAGATCAAAAAGTGTACACTACCACCTCAGTTGAATATTTATTCAGCTGGTCGGATGCTAGCAACAATGGTCAGGATCTAACGGGTCCGGTTCGCTTTGCCCCGGTCTTCAATTTTCAGAATGCGATAAACAAAGACTTCTCTGAAAAGGCAGGTTTATTTCTGGGGTTATCATTAAGCAACGTTGGCTTTATTTATGATGTGGATGAATTTACCCGCAAAAAAGTACGTTCCTATAACCTGGGCATCCCGGTTGGAATTAAAATTGGAAACATGAAAGGCGCTTATTTTTTTGGTGGCTATGCTGTTGAGTTTCCTTTAAATTATAAAGAGAAAACTTTTGTGAACGAAGAAAAAACAAAATTCAATACCTGGTTTTCTGATAGAACTCCGATACAGCAATACGTAATGGCCGGCATACAATTGCCCTATGGTGCCACTCTTAAATTCAGGTATTATTTCACTGACTTCTATAAGAAAGGATATACGGATTCTAGCGGTCAGCCCTACGCAAATTTTAGTGGCAATGCAATGGTACTATCAATAGGGGCTACCTTGTTCACGGGAACAAAGTTTACCTATGATAAATAGTTAGGTTCCCTATACATCACCTGTTCTTGGAGAGACATATTGACTTAATAAATTTTTAACACTTACAAATAACCAATCACTTTATGAAAAAACTATTCATTTTAATGGCAGGTCTTCTCATCGGCAGTGGACTGCAGGCTCAATCCAACAAAGAAGATGTTGACATCATTCAAGGGGCGCTGGGTAAAGGCAAAAAAGAAGTTATGGCAAGTTTTATTCAGCTCACGGGTGCTCCGAGCGATGCCTTCTGGAAATTGTACGATGCCTACGAAACAGAAAGGAAAGAGTTGGGTTTGAAGCGCATTGACGTTCTCCAAAGATATGCCGATGGCTATGGCACGATGGATGATGCGCAGATGGATAAACTAATGAAAGACATACAATCGCTGCAGGCTAAGACGGACAAGCTGATTGTAAAGTACTATGGAAAAATAAAAAAAGAAGCCGGGGTGAAGTCAGCCTCTCAGTTTTATGAACTCGAAGGGTATTTCCTCAGTTTGATCCGGTGTACCATCCTAGAGAATATACCGGTAATTGGTGAACTGGATGACAAGTGGTAGCGGACTCACTTGACTTAAGTAAGGAAGCATAGAAATTTCTATTTGTTTATGATGGAGGTGGAATTGGCAAAGGAGCTAATCTGATTTTATCCGTTGATGGAAAGGAAGTAGCCAAAGGAAGAACAGAACGAACTATTGGACGCTTCTCATTGGATGAAACGTGGCATGTAGGTCAAGATGCAGGAACACCCGTGGAATTTAAAGTCTATGACGTGCCTAACAAATTTAATGGTACATTGAATAGGCTTACTGTAGAGCTGAAGAAGTAAGGTAACATGACGGTCGCGTTATCAGTGACCGTCATGTTACAGAGCGGAACTTAAATTTTAGAAATCAAATAAAAATAAATGATATGAGAAAGATTCAACATATTCACAAACATGCAATCGCGATGATGTCGTTGCTTGCTATTTTCTACCAGATGATAGCAGGCTCTGTTTCTGCGCAGGCCGTAAAATCCGAACTGCCGCAGGAAAAGCAAACTACACTGGGGCTCTATGTTACCTCCAAAGAAGCGTACGAAAAATGGAAGACAAATCCCGATAAAGTGAAAATTCTGGACGTGCGCATTCCGGACGAATATATTTACATCGGTCATGCACCGATGGCATGGAACATCCCCGCTTTTTTACAATCGTATCAATGGGATGCCGACAAACACTATTACTCGATGAAACTTAACCCAGATTTTTTAGCTCAGGTAAAACAGGTCTTTAAATCCGATGATATTATCCTGATTACCTGTCGATCGGGTACCCGTAGCGCAGTAGCAGCAAACCAAATGGCAGCCGCTGGATTTAAGAATGTCTACAACATTACAGACGGCTTCGAAGGCGATATGGTAGAAGACCCGCAAAGTCTGTATGCTGGCCAACGGTTAAAGAACGGCTGGAAAAACTCAGGTATTCCGTGGACCTACAAAATTGATCCGAACCTGATGATGATTCCCATCAATAAATAAAAATACCAAACCTACCATCAGGCAGAACTCAAAATTAATTCAGCCAAACCTTCAGCGTAGACCCAAAATTTTTCACATAAAAAAATACATGAAACGAATAAAACCAATGACCAAGGCGATACATCGCTGGCACGCACCGGGCAACATCGTAGCAATGGTGTGCGCAGTAATTCTCACTGCCTGCTCGAATCCAAAGCAATCACCAGATTCCGGGGAATCCCTGAACCAAGAAGTGGTCACTTCGAACAATGCTCAGGTGGAGAAAATCGAGGTGCCCGGTATTCAGAATTTTTCCCGAATTAAAGGCTTGGCAGGCTTCGGTGGCGTTACGCAACCCTCTGCCATGAACAAGCTTAAGGAGCTAGGATACACGTCTGTCCTCAATCTGAGCCTCAATTCTGAACCAGGGGTAGACATCGCTGCAGAAAGGTCTGCGGCCGAGACTGCGGGTATGAAATACATTCATCTTCCGTTTGACGCTGCAAATCCTGATTCGCAACAGGTTGAAAACTTTATTGCCGCAGTGGTTGATAAGGCGAACCAGCCGGTTTACATCTATTCCCACTCTGCCAGACTGCCCGGGACACTTTGGATGATCAAACGCGTGTTGACCGATGGTTTGAATATCGATTTGGCACGCACCGAAGCCGAAGCCATCGGAATGGCAGGACAGAATGCGAACCTGTTCGCGATCAACTACATCAGG
>JANNQJ010000173.1:0-34780 GCA_031400675.1 Cyclobacteriaceae bacterium | reverse complement strand
ATCTATGGCTTGATATCAAAGGCGTACAGCCATCCCTCCATCCGGCTAAAGAAATACCCGGTTCTTGGTTGGATCGCTGCTGGTCTGTTTCAGGGTTTTTTTACATTCATTATGTGCTATATCGGTATCAACGACTTTTCGTTGGAAAATTGCTTGAGTGCACATGTACTTATTCCAGCAGGACTCAGCAGCCTGATGTTGTGGGGCAACTACCCCATGACGCAAGTGTACCAACATGAAGAGGATGCCAAACGTGGCGATCACACACTGAGTTTAAAACTAGGAATCAGAGGAACATTCATTTTTACGGGTATAGTTTTCTCTGTTGCGGTAGCAGCATTTGCTCTTTACTTCATCAACTTCTACGAAATAAAATATGTGTATTTCTTTTTACTCGCGTTATTTCCAGTGTTGGGATATTTTTTGTTTTGGTTTTTAAAAGTAATAAAAGATGAAAGCAAGGCGAACTTTAGTTATGCAATGAGATTGAATTTTGTTTCCTCTACCTGCTTAAATATTTTTTTTATTTACTTTTTTCTGGAGAGCAGTCAGGTATTGCAGGCCATTAAAGCTGGATACTAAAATACTTCACCGTGTGTATTTTTTAGTATGATCTGGGCAACTGGCCTAGAGTAAATGGCCAGTTTGATCGCAAGGTTGGAAGTAAACTCACTTCCGAATAATTTATTTTGAATTTGCCTCCCTATCCATAATCGCCCAGCAAAAATTTTATTCCAGGATAGCGTGTATTCATTTTCTAGCTGCAAACGATCAAATCTTTTCTTTTCAACATGTACCTTTAAAAGGTCACTCAAAATTTTAGCCGAGTGAATCGCCATCGCCATACCATTACCACATAGCGGGGTGATCATACCTGCTGCATCACCTGTCATCAAAATGTGATTACAAACCGGTTCTTTTGTTTCAAATGAAATTTCATTTATGACTTCTGGTTTTTCAAAAAGAAAATCAGATTCTTTAAAAATGGATTTGAGTAACGGGTTTTCAAACAGAATATTTTCTTCCATTTCACGAATACTCTTAAACTTCTTTACATTATCACGATGTGTGAGGTAACATAAATTGGTCTTCCCGTCTTCAATGTTGCTGATACCGCAATATCCTCCACGAAAATTGTGCAGGGCAACCATATTGGTCGGATGTTGTGTACGGATGTGGTACTTTACTCCAACATACGGAGATCGTTTCTTAAAAAAGTTACGATTGAGCTGTGCGTCTAATTTTGACCGCTTACCAAAAGCGCCAATAGCGATTGAACTTCTTAATTCATTTGCTGAGGTTTTAATTTCAAACTCATCATTTTTGAATGCAATTGAATCAACCTCAGTATTGAGTAAAAACTCGACTCCGGCTTGTTTTGCCTTTTCGTATAAAAAGTGATCAAATACGTATCGGCTAATACCAAAACCGCCTAATCCCAATGGAAGACTTGTGCTTTTTCCACTTACTGAACTCAGTTGAAACTGATTGATGCGAGCAGGATTGAATGAATCAGGGTATAAACCCTCATTTTGAAGAAAGGGCGCGGTTTCATTTGATATGTACTCACCACACACCCGGTGAAAGGGGTAATTTTTTCTTTCAATAATCGTACAGCCAATATTCCACCGAGCCAGCCGTATACCGATGACTATACCTGCCAAACCACCACCAATAATGATTATATTTTTCAGAACCCGAATAAAAATTTGTGCATTCTAAAATTGCACTTTATCTGCATACTTATAAAAAATATTTCTCTATACTGGTTACTAATAAAAGATCGGATATGGTAACCTTTTACGCTCATTGACTGTTAACCGCTTTAGCTGGCTTTACGTATGGAAACATCTCTTCAAACTGATCAATCGGCCAATTCAATAAATATTCTGCTTATTGGTAACAATCCGATAGAAATGAGCACAATGCTTGAGACTATCGCCAAAGTACCCGGAAGAAAAATTATCACGGAAATCGCGTTTGACGTAAAATCAAGTTTGGAGAGACTGGTTAAATTCCAACCCAACTTTATTTTAATTGATGATAACATTGGGAGAAGGGAATTGAGTCAGACGATAAATTCCTTTCTTCTTAATTCAAAGACCTGTAATGTACCCATTACGGTATTGAAAAACTCTAACTATGAAGAAGCTGTCGTTTCTGCTGATATCATGGATTATCTGTTAAAAAAGAACCTAACTACAGAATCGCTATACAATGCAATCAAGAATACGTTGAAATTTAAGCGTACACGCCAGTATCTGTTGGAGGCTTACAATAAGAGAAAGGAATTGTTATTAAAGCTTGTAAAGTAGATCAAATCTGACTTTCCAGACGAAACTCAAGTTGGTAACGAACCATATTGCGCTCAATTACTATTAAAATTTTTTTTCCCGGCTTCCCATTTAACAGTGCATTAATTTGATTGAGATGATAATCTTTGGACTGAACTCGGTTCACGGAAATTACCAAGTCACCCTGAAGTATCCCTGCCTGAGCAGCTGGTGATAAATCTCTTACTTCTGCAACCTCAAAAACATCCAAATCTGATCCAATCGCCTTCAAATCAATCCCACTCAGGTTGAAATAAAATTTCTTTTTAAAAGCTGAATTCCTTTTCAGATAAACCTTGCCTTGAGGAAAATTGAAAACCACAGTAAAACGGCTTAAAATCTCTCCTCCAATTGTTCCATGCCTGAAGGTAAGAGAGTTTTTTAATGTATCCATGTAACTGTTGGGGTCAGGAAAATTAGCGATTACATGATCCAATGTATAGTTACCAAGTTTCAACGATTCTATTCTGCCAATCTTACCGGTTATAATTCCCCCCAGTCCCCTTCCGATGACCGTACTTACAGTGTTGATTGGAACTTCAATTCTTTCATCAGAGCCAGGTTCTAACATTAACCCGTGACTGGCTCCTGTATCCATTAAAAGTTTTGCGGTCATGGAGTTTGTAGTGGTGAGATTCAAAGATGTTAAAACAAAAGGTTTGGTGTCCTCAACCAGCATGGGCAATTCCTGGAATTTTTTCCGGGGATGAAACTTTTCCGGAAGGATCAGGCTCATCATCTTTCTATTGTAGTCGATCTTGACAATAAACCGACTGAATAATTCATAACCTAAAATCCCATGCACATCTGTGCCCAGATAGTTTCGTAGTTCCAGGTAGTCTTCTTCCAGTACGAGTAATGCATGGCCTTTTCCCGTAACACCTGGAAGAGCAATGGATACATTATTGGTCACGTATGCATCAATTAATTTTTCACCTCCGGGTCCTGAAACAGAATATTTTCGACTGTAGGGAAGCTGTAAAATATCAGAGAAAGCTTTCTGCGTAAGAATGGCGGTTCGTACGCCTGTGTCAACAATGAATTTCAAGGGGAGGATATCATTGAGAATTACAGGTACGACTATCAGGTTGTTTTGAATTTGAATGGGAATATCAACTCTTTTTTTTCCATCCGCAATTGCAAAACCTAATGTTTGGCCATTGGTTCTTTTTAGGAAAACAAATAAAAAAAAGCAGATCAGTAAAAGTCTAATCATAAGCATACCCCACCGACTCAAGATAAAACAATTTTTATGGAAAGCCCCCTACCCCCTATTGCGGTATAAGTTGAAATAAAAGTTGTTCTGGTGCGTGACTAATCTTAACGGATTTAAGATTAGAAGGGTTAAGAAAACCCTCATGAACCATCAGGTTCATTTGCTGAATGAGTGAAGTGAAAAAGCCATTCACATTTAGTATTCCAAAGGGTTGATGAATTAGCCCAAGTTGCTTCCAGGTGAGAATCTCGGCTGTTTCATCCAACGTGCCCCAACCGCCAGGCATGGCAATAAAGACATCCGATAAATCAACCATTCGCTTCTTTCGTTCATGCATGCTGGGCACAATTTCCAGTTCGGTAAGTCCTGTGTGCCCAACCTCCTTTTGTATCAGGAAATCAGGGATGACACCAATGACTTTTCCGTTTTCTTCAAGGATTGCATCTGCGATAATTCCCATCAAGCCGACCTTTCCGCCACCATAAACCAGTGTATGCTTTTGAAAAGCTAACAGTCTGCCAAGTTCTCTGGCAGAATCAGCGTATACCGGACTTAATCCGGTACTTGATCCGCAGAAAACGCAGATATTCATTTAGTGAGAAACCAATTAATGCTTAGTATCGTGCTTGTTATTGCTCACCATTTTGTTGGGGAAAATCCAAGGTGAAATGATGGCCAAAACAAATAGCGCGATAACTACGTAGAAAGGAGTCCAGGAAGCGTCCATAACCTTGTGCTTTAAAGTGGTTTAAAAATAGCGGTATTCAGTTAATTTCTATAGAAAACCATTGGAATTTATCGTATGTTTTGATTTCTGTTTGACGTGACTTTAATCTGAAAATAGTATAGATGAGGAAGTTTTTGATCTTTTCAGCTGTCGGTGTTGTACTGATCACCATTTTAGTACTGGTGGTAGTTGAGATTCAATTCCAGAATAAAAAGAAATATAGCCCCGAAGAGGAAGTTTTTTTTTCAGATGCAGGTTTAGAGCTGAGGGTATTGTATAACCGACCATATAAAAAGAACCGCGAAATTTTTGGAAATTTGGTGCCATATGGCCAGGTATGGCGTACAGGCGCTAACGAAGCCACAATTTTTGAAACGAATAAGACCATCACAATTGAAGGAAAAAGGCTAAATCCAGGAACATACAGTTTCTGGACCATTCCTGATAGTACCACTTGGGTGGTTATTTTTAATTCAGAATCTGGTCAGTGGGGGATTAACCACAAAGGTGAGCCAAATCGTAATCCGTCCTTAGATGTATTGAGTATTCCCGTTCATGCGGTAAGACAAGAGCGCATATTCGAACAATTCACAATCACCTTTGAAAAGATGGGAGGGGAGGCCGAGATGGTTTTACTATGGGACAACACGGTAGTGGCAGTTCCTTTCTCGTATTGATTCAACTTGTATCTGTAAATTCTTTGCTGACCTACTTCTTGGCTCTTGTTACTAACTTCACGATAGTCCTCCTGTTTTCTATCACATCTTCTGGGCGCGCATTTACAAAAAGTGAAAGATTTTTTCGATCAACTCCTAATGCAACAAGTTGATCGATGATTGTGTTTGCCTGTTTTTCAGTACGATCATTATGGTAGGTGGTTTTTACCATTAAGCTGTCGCGTGTTACAAGTTGGCCCAATGTATCGACAGCCTCCAGAATAACGTTGGTAGTATCAATGACCATTTCCGTTAAATCAGGAACGGATTGTAAAGAGTCTTCAACATATCCCGATAGGAGTACCTGTATTTCAAAATCCAGTTGAGGTGAGCTTTTCATTAATCGTGAAAGGCGTCTTAATTCAGAAGTGGCATGATCAAGTTCGTTGCTGTGTTCCTTAAATCGAAACCCTTCAAGAGTTATTTCATCTCCAGCTTCAAGTTGTTTTAAGACAACATTCAATTTATCGTTTCTAAGAACAGCATTTTCCATCAGATCATACTGCTTTGAATAATACGTATACGAACTCTCTTCATGGTCAATCGATAGTTCGTAAGCTCCGCCCTCAAGCAAATAAAAAAAGAACGAACCATCCGCGGCTGGTTTCTCGCTAAAAATCCGTTCGTTGTTAAACAAATCTATTGCTGAAACATAGGCAGAAGTTGGAGCACCTGCGGTATCTTTTACAATACCTTCTACCTTCATTACACCACGGGGTCGCAATTCATCGGGTATCAGGTATTCTACAATTTCACTCTTGAATTTTCCAGGAGCTTCTTTGAGTAAGTAACGTCCATTTGCTTGTACACTTACAAATTGGTCATCGTTTTCAGTATTTGCCATTTCTAAAGGAAGCGGATTGGACCACACTCCAGTATTCAACCTTGAAACATACAAATCCATTCCGCCCTTGTTCGGTAATATTTTGTCGGAGGCGAAAATCAGTGTCTCTCCATCAGCCAAAATGCGCGGAGTTTGAGAATTGCCGGTGTTAATATTGGGTGGTAATTCAATTGGTTCTTCCCACTGGCCGGTTGGTTTTTTGCGTGATGAAAAGATTTTACATTTCTCTCCCTTTTGCATACTCATCTTTTCGCAACGCATAAAGTACATCGTGCTTCCATCGGTTGTGAACGTGACGCATGCCTCATGCGATTTCGTATTAATTGGCAGGAATAAATTTTTGAGCTCACCCCATGATGCCCCCTTCAACTCACTTACCCACAAGTCATAGCCACCAACACCTCCTGATTTTATTGAGCTTATATAGATTATTTTTCCATCGGCACTCAGCGAGTATCCTTTTAAAAAGTTGGTACGGCTGTTTAGCAGTTTAGGCAATTCAACAGGCATTTTCCAATCGGCATTTTCGCGCTGACTGAAATATACCAGTGTACCATCGTCAGCATAATCGGAAGTGAATAATAGTGTAGAGCCATCCAAACTAATAAAGGGTGCAAAAACATTCATCGAAGGATTGTTAATGGAAGTCGGGAGTTTACGGATTTTGGCCTGTGAAAATGCCGTTGTAAAAATTGGTAACAAACAAACGATTGCAAGAAAGCTCTTCATAGTTTGAAATTTTTGACAGATAAAGTTAACGATTATTTGTCAGGGTAAGAGCAAAACCCTTGCCCAGTAAAATTCAAAAGAACTTGTGGATGTTTCAGCCACA
Organism: Cyclobacteriaceae bacterium; assembly: GCA_031400675.1. GTDB lineage: Bacteria > Bacteroidota > Bacteroidia > Cytophagales > Cyclobacteriaceae > UBA2336. The sequence goes on along the minus strand of JANNQJ010000173.1, from coordinate 28,112 downwards.
TATGGTATTTTAGCCAACCAAACCCATGAGATGATACAGGTTATACCATCGATAGCGATCCGGCACGGCAAAGTGGTGAAAATGCGCAAAGGCGATCCCACCAGCGAAAAGGAGTATGACGAAAACCCGCTTGATTTAGCCAAGCGTTTTGAAGATCATGGTATAGAAGTAATTCATCTGGTGGATTTAGACGGAGCTGAACGAGGAGCCCCCGTGAATTATCACGTAGCAGAAGCCATTTCCGGATATACAGATTTAAAAATCGATTTTACGGGGGGCATCTCAACCGATGGAGATATCAGTAAAGCATATCAAGCAGGCGCCTCTTATATCACTGCTTCCAGTATTGCAGTAACTAATCCTGAATTGTTTGCTTCGTGGATAGTGTCGTATGGCCGTGAGAAGATCACTTTAGGTGCCGATGTAACCGATGTGAAAAGCAAAAATCTGTTGTTTCGAGGTTGGCAAAGCAAGTCCGAGCTTACGTTATTCGAGCATCTCGAATATTTTTATTCACGCGGACTGAAATACGTTAAGAGCACCGATGTATCGCGTGATGGTGTGCTGGAAGGCCCAGCCTTTGATTTTTATACCGACATCCGCGAGCGCTTCCCGGAATTGTGTGTGCTGGCAAGTGGAGGAGTTCGTGGTGTAGATGACATTAAAAAATTAAACGACTTGGGCATCTTTGCCGTGATCTTTGGTAAAGCTTATTACGAAGGAATTTTGAAACTGAAAGATCTCGAGCAATTTTTAGTGAAAAAAGAAATATAGAAAAAACTCCGGAAATCGAGGTGTTTTCTTTACTGAAAAGTAACATTGAATGTCACATCAATATCCGTATCTCCAGAACCTGGACATACACCGGTTTTCTCTCCGGGTTGATGTCTTAAAACAATTTTGACTGTGCCTGAACTGGTAAAACCTGCCCACAAGGATTCCAGGCCAATCGGTAATCCTTCTCCATCTTCATCTTCATACAAAATTTCAAGACCGAGCGCGCTACTTGGTGTAAAACAAAACAAGTGATCATCGGCCTCCTCTTCAATTTCCTCGGTTATGTTTCCGGCAGGGCTTTCTGTTTCGTTCAGAAGTGTTATAGATCCAGTGTAGTTGGCTAGTGAGAGTACAGCCTCATCGCCTCCTGAACTATATGTGTAAACAGGATCAATCGGGCCATCACCATCTTCATCGTAAAACTCCATCGTTACTTCAGTTCCTCCTCCAACAGGCACAAGCGTTACCGTGAGTGTCGTGATCACCTCTTCCTCATTTGTCGGTTCGGGGTCATCGCTGCAACTATTCAGCAATAGGGTTGCAATTACGAATGCGCCAAGAAAAGAGCGTGACAACCAGCGTAACATTAAATTGATTTGTGTTTTCATCCTGTTTTAAATTTAAGTGTGATTAATTGTTTGGCTTAATTGTGACTATGAAAATTGTATTTAATCCTGACTATAAAATTTTGGCCGGGCTCATCAGCAAAGTACCGGAGCCGGTTCATGTACACGCGGTAGGATTTATTTAATAAATTCTCACCTGCCAGACTGATGTACAATTCGCGATTTTTTAACGGTACCTTTACGCCTGCTTCGATATTTAATAATGTGTACGCAGCGGGTGCGGGAGCAAAATCATAGATCTTTTCGCCATCATAATCGGGGATGTCTTTCGGATAGACTGTTACAGGCGCACGGTTTTGCTTGAATGCGGTGGGCACTCTTACCGTGATAAACAGGTCTTTCAGTTTACTTGTTTTGAACGTATAGGTAATGGCATTTTCTATTTGTGCGGGAGGTATCCAGGTTAACACATCATCATTTGTAATGTCATGCGCATAGAGGAAAGCAAATGTCCCTGAGTATTCGAGATGCTTGCTAATATCCCAGTGCACCAAACCATCCGTACCCAGTAACAGCGCATCGGTTTGATCATACACCAGTACAGGAAAATAGCCACGAATGGTGAGGCGGGTTCCTGTTGGTTTTAAGAATACATAGTTCGATATGTAGTTATAGTAAGCTGAGAGTTCAACTGAAAACTTTTTGCGGGTAATCTGAAAACTATTGATCCATTTCCTGGACACCTCATTTTTAATAAGATTTTGATCTGACAGCACCTCTCCATTTTGGCGCATGAGCCCTTCTTCGATAGAAGCTGTACCGTGGTGCAAACCCTCGCTATACAACTCACTTACATGTGGGGGTCGTGCAGAAACACCAACATGCGTGCTAAACTTCGTGTTCGGATTAAAATAGAATGAAGCCCCCAACGAGCCCGAGAAATAATCAAAATTGAATTCAGGTTCAATCAAATCCTGATTGTTAATGAACGTGCGCACTTTCAGGTATTGGTGATCGTACCGAACACCTGCTTCAAACAACCACTTCTTCTTGCGAAATTTTTCAAGCACAAAAAGTCCTCCATTGAACTGATTGTAGTTAGGAATAAGCGGACGTATCCCTGTCCCCGGTACGTTGGCGTTATCTTTAAACGTTACATTAATACCTGCGCTTCCCTCCAGCTTTCCAATTTCATGATCGAGTGAAACATCCAATACATTGCTGATCAGATTCAGCGAAAGCGCTGGAATTTCACTTCTTCCACCTCTTCGTGTGTCAAATTCTTTTCGCTGGTCAAACTGCCCGCCATAGAGAATGTTCAGCTTGCCAACACCTGCTATTTTTTTAAATGCACTGAGCTTCACTAACTGATGATTAATTTTTTGCTTGGGCGGATTGATCGTGTATGTAAAATCTTCAATGTACCAGGGCACTCCGGTACGAATGGAATTATCAAGGTCATCCAGATTTCCGGTATGGGACGCTCGCAGAATACCAATTTCAGTATTGAAGCTGCTGAAATAAAGTTCTGCTCCCGTATCATCTCCCTTATACCCTAACGCTCCTGAGAAATTTAGCTCCTCAACCCCTGTGTTCGACAATACATAATCCGGTGTAGAAAAATCACCACCCTTTTTCAAAGAGCTTTGAATTCGCCAACTCAGGTTTTCGGTTTTGTTAAAGCCTCCTTCCAGCATAGCAGAGAAAACGCCCATTCGGTTATTAGAGAAAGCACCTGCATTTATTTCGCCACCCAATTTACTCGTCTGATGAAGTGGGGGCGTATCAACGATAATTACACCGCCAATGGCATCGGATCCATAACGCACTGTTTCCGAACCTTTTACTACTTTAAGTTCAGATGCAATAAACGGATCAATTTCAGGAGCATGTTCAACGCCCCATTGTTGTCCTTCTTGTCGTATGCCGTTATTCAGTATCAGGATTCGCTGGCTATGAAGACCGTCAATAACGGGTTTAAAAACGGAAGGTCCTGTTTGCATAGCACTCACACCCGGTACGCGTTTGAGTGCTTCTCCCAACGACTTTCCTTTGAAGTGTTCCAACTCTTCCTCAGATAAACTATAGCTGGTGTTTGTAAGTCCGGAGTGAGATGATCCGGATGCTATTTCAACAGCCTCCAAAAGTTTTATGCTTGGTTCAAGTGTAATAGTTAATTGTCTATTTCCTGTAAGTTTGATTTTTGCAATTGAATCATCAAAGCCCACATATTTTACAAGCAGTTCATATTCACCAGCACAAAGCTCTTTGACTATAAACTTTCCATTTTCATCAGTAGACTCACCCATGCCAGAGATCAACACAGTGGCACCCGGCAACACATTTCCATTTGTGTCCTGAACACTGCCTGATAAAGTAATCATGCACGGTTGTTGCGCCCAAAGGAGTGCATTGGCCAGTAGAAAAAAAGCTGAAAGAAAATATCGTATGAATAAATGCAACGAATTTGAACGGTTTTTTTCTACAGAATATGGAAATGATTATGAAAAAGTGTAATCAGTAAGTGCGGAACCACTGACTCAGTTATCACTCATCTTAATGAGTGAAAGAAAAGATTAAAATACAGGAGGAGCCCTGCCGCTGGAGTAGGAATAGACACCCTCTATACACACATACGCGTTGTGGAATGGGGCAGTAGTTGCAAAGGTAGCTCGCAAGTCAAATACCCTACTTAAGATAATGTGTGTATTGTGCAATTGAGAATCACACAGGGAGCATGTGTCTTCTTTGACGATGTGAGAGGCATGATTGCAGCCGGGCTTGCCTTCATCGTGGTAAATATTTACATGACAAGGATCACTTTCATTTTCAGGAGTGTGCAGTGCTGATTGTTGTTGTTCGTGCAAAAAGTTATGGAGAGATTCAATACTTGCAGAGCCCAGCAGGTAAAGGAATAGCAATAAAATAACGGAGCACGCTTTTAGTGGTTTTTTGAGAGTTCTCGTTATTTTGCTCTTCGCAAACATATTCGCAATAAAGGTATGAAGTTAAGGAGATCAGGATTTAAATGCAACAATATTGCAAATGAGGAAATTCAACAAAAAAACTCGCTATTCGATAATGTCAGAGAGTTTGAACTTCTCAATGAGGTAATACAGGAAATTGAACGAAAGCGGATCCTCTTCTCTTTCAATCCCTTCAATCGATTTTATTGGCTTGATTATTTTCACTTGCAAAGTGTCGCGAATCGTTTCCTTTGTTGATGTCGGAGTGTGTATTGGCTTATTCGTACGAAAATCAGATTCAGAAAGTACAGGATCGGGATCGTTTCGAGCGGTTTCTTTTGCGGCTACTTCCATTTCAGCTTGGATTTTTTCTTCTTGGGCGCTTACAGAAAAAGCCGATACCAGAGCGCTACACGCAAATAATAGAAATGCACTATGGATTGGCCTAAGTCTCATGAGGTAATGATGCCAAAACGCAGAATTTAGTTTAAGTGTTTCACGAAAGGTAGAAATTTCAGTTGGCTATTATCCAAAAATAGGTGGATCCACTTCTTCAGGGGTAAGCAAAATGCAAGATTTACTCCTATTTTTAGTCAACATATGGCAATTTCCTGGACAGACTTTCAAAAAGTAGACATTCGTGCCGGCACAATAATAAAGGCTGAGCCATTTGTTGAAGCTAAAAAACCCGCTTTTAAGTTATGGATTGATTTGGGAGAATTGGGTATTAAGAAGTCCAGCGCCCAACTTAAAGACCTGTATGATCCGAATTTATTAATCGGGAAGCAGGTAATTTGCGTAGTGAATTTTGAACCCAAGCAAATCGCAAACTTCCTTTCGGAAGTGTTGGTAACAGGTTTTCCGGATGAGGAAAATCGGGTGGTGCTCGGTTCTATTGACAAGCCTGTTCCAAACGGTGCCCGACTTTTTTAACATGTTGCAATTCTCACAACTCAAAGACATTACTAGCGGAAGCATTCTCATGCTTTCAACTGATAGATCAGTAACGCATTTAATTACGGATAGTCGAAAGGCCATTACGCAAGTCGGATCTGTTTTTTTTGCTATCTACGGAGAGCACCATGATGGTCATCAGTATATTCAACCATTGTATGAAGCAGGGATAAGACAATTTATTGTTGAGAAAGAATTTGAGATACAGGGATTTTCCAATGCTAATTTTTTAAAAGTAAAATCATCCACCCTGGCCCTGCAACAGATTGCTGCGCATCATCGCGCGAAGTTTTCATTACCTGTAATCGGTGTAACCGGAAGCAACGGAAAAACAATTACTAAGGAATGGTTGTATCAATTACTATCGAAAGATTATCCAATTGTAAAAAACCCAGGAAGTTATAACTCACAAATTGGTGTGCCGCTATCTGTTTGGCAAATTCAACCGTACCATACCCTGGGGATATTTGAAGCAGGTATTTCAAAGCCAGGTGAGATGGAAAGGCTTGAGAGGATTATAAAACCTACGCTTGGAATCTTTACCAACATTGGTTCGGCCCACGATGAGAATTTTAAAAACGAAACAACTAAAATCACGGAGAAACTAGAACTCTTTCAACATGTTGATTGCCTAGTTTGCTGTGCCGATCATAAACTGCTCAATCAAAAACTCCAACAGTCTGCTATCCCATTGTTAACGTGGGGATTTTCCGAAAAAGCGCAGATAAAGATTTCGCGAGATAAGAACTCATACGCTGTATCATGGAAAGGAAAATCATTTTCACTGGAATTGCCCTTCTCCGATCACGCCTCCGTTGAAAACGCATTTCATTGCATCGCCACGATGCTTCATATTGGAATCGAAGTCTCTACAATCCAGGAAAGGGTGCGTTCGCTCCGTTCCATACCCATGCGACTGGAGCTTAAGGAAGGAATCAACCAGTGCCAGGTAATTGACGATACGTACAACAATGATTTGGCCGGATTACAAATCAGCCTGGATTTTCTGAATCACCAAAGTCAAAAGATAAATAAAACATTGATTTTATCAGACATACTACAATCGGGACTGGATGAAAAAGAATTAACAGATCGTATATCGCAAGTAGTGAATCAAAGTGGTATAGCAAAATTTGTGGGCATTGGACCTGCTTTGATAAAGTATTCAAACAAGTTTCAGGCGCAATCTATATTCTTTCGTTCTACAGAAGAATTTTTAAAATCACCAAACTCCGATTCATTCCAACAAGAAATGATTTTGGTAAAAGGTGCACGCATGTTTCAATTTGAAAAAATTATTTCGCGTCTTCAAAGAAAGGTACACGGAACCGTAATGGAGGTTGACCTGGGTGCACTGGTCTACAATTTGAATTATTTCAAATCAAAACTTAAGCCGAATACAAAGTTGATGGTGATGGTAAAAGCATTTGCTTATGGAAGTGGAAGCGTTGAAGTAGCAAACGTATTGCAGTATCACAAAATAGATTATTTAGGTGTGGCGTATGCAGATGAGGGTGTAGAGTTGAGAAAAAACAACATCACGTTACCGATCATGGTGATGAATCCGGCAGAAGAGGGATTTCATTCGATGCTCAACGTTGACTTAGAACCGGAGATGTATGGATTTAAAATTCTCCACGAGTTCATTTCTTTTTTAAATGGAAGGCAATGGAAAATTCACATCAAAATAGATACTGGAATGCACCGATTGGGTTTTGAAGTAGGAGATACAGAGAAGCTTGTAAGCACCTTGCTAGAAAACAAAAACCTGGAAGTAGCTTCCATTTTTACACACCTCGCGGGTTCGGATGAGGCGGAACATGATGATTTCTCTAAACAACAGGCCGAAATTTTCTTGAAATGTGCTGGCGAAATATCCAATGCAATTGGATATAAACCCATACTTCACGCGCTCAATACACCTGGCATTTTACGTTTCACGGAGTGGCAACTTGATATGGTCCGACTAGGTGTTGGATTATATGGGGTAGATCCTACCAGCAATAATCATGGATTAAAACCCGTTACAACGCTTAAAACTGTGATATCGCAGATACGGGAAGTGAACGCGGGCGAAAGCATTGGTTACGGGCGAAGGGGCAAAGCCATACAAGCAATGACGCTGGCCACCATCGCGGTGGGTTATGCTGATGGTTACAGTAGAGCATTTAGTCGTGGTGTTGGAGAAGTATTGGTAAAGGGGAAACGCGCACCTGTTGTAGGCAATGTGTGTATGGATATGACTATGATCGACATTACAGGCATGGATGCAAAAGAAGGAGATGAGGTAATTCTTTTTGGAGAAGAGTTGCCGATACAAGAACTTGCTGCTAAAATAAACACAATACCCTATGAAATTTTGACAAATACGAGTGAACGGGTTAAAAGGGTTTTTGTGGCGGAGAGCATTTAAGGACCGTTAATAGTTATCGTTACTTGTAAGATGGGTGACTCAATTGCAGATACCTATTAACTGCTAACAAATAACCATTTAAAATTTTATAAGAATGAATCGTGCAGAAAAAGGAAAGTATGTAAAGATAAGCGGATGGGTATTGACCTTTATTTTATTCATTGGATGTAACAGCGATGAACCTCTGGGTCAAAATGAATATGTAAACAAGTGGATATTAGATAACATGGAGTTTTATTATTTATGGAACGAAGATATTCCCAACTCACCAAACAAGTCACAGGAGCCGGAGGCTTTTTTTGAATCGTTGCTTTCTAATGAAGATCGCTTTTCGTGGATACAGGAAGATTATCAGGAACTGCTTAATTCTCTGCAAGGAGTAAATAAAGAAGCTGGCTATGAATTCAAACTGTACCGGGAAAGCACAAGCAATGAAAATGTAATTGCACAAGTTGTGTACATCAAAGCAGGATCACCAGCAGCTTCAAAAGATTTGTTGCGCGGAGATATTATTACGGAAATAAACGGTGAGCTCATGACGTTGTCAAACTACCAAAGTCTGTTGGGACTGATCAGTGAAAATCACAATGTGCGCTATAAACGATACAATTCGTTAACAGAAGTTTTTGATGACAAAGGAACCCTCTCACTCACTACGGTTGAGTTTGCAGAAAACCCCAATTATCTACACGCGGTGTTGGAGTATCCGGGCAAAAAGATCGGATATTATGTTTATAATTTTTTTGCATCCGGGCCAACACAAACCAGTGAGCAATACCTCACTGAAATGGAACAGGTCTTTAGTGAGTTTCAAACTGCGGGAGTAACCGATCTTGTACTGGACCTACGCTATAACAGTGGTGGCTCTGAAACCGCCACGATCAGACTGGCAAGCCTGATTGGCACCGGAGTTGATAACACCAAGACATTTACAAGAAGAGAATACAATGAGGAATTAACGGAGGCGATTATCAACGATCCATCACTGGGCTCAGACTTTTTCATAAAGAAGTTCGAAAACAAAACGCAAAATGTGGGCAACCTGATTTCAGGAAAGATGTATGTGCTAACCAGCACCCGAACAGCTTCGGCAAGCGAGCTATTGATTAATGGACTGAAACCCTTTATGGAAGTTTTCATTATTGGCGATACAACTGTAGGTAAAAACGTAGGTTCCTTTTCTTTATATGAAGAGAACGACCCGAAAAATACGTGGGGCATGCAACCCATTGTGGTCAAGTCTTTCAATAGCCTGAATCAATCAGATTACAGTACGGGCTTTATCCCCAATATAGCGGATCGCGATAGTGACTTGGTTCTTTTTCCGCTGGGCGACCCCGAAGAAAATTTGCTGAGCCAGGCAATAGGAGAAATTACGGGAACAGGGGGCAGGAAAAGTTTAACAGAGAGAAGGGCTCATGCAGAAACAATTGGTTCATCGGCCGATCTCAAACGCGGCAATTTCAATTTATTGATTGATGATGATCGGATTAAGAAGCTGTTTAAACCAACTCAGCAATTGCCTTAACCGCATCCCAAATTCTTCTTTAAACTCCGGTCAGGCAACCCACCAAAATCGAAGGCCTTTTCTGTCTCTTTTTCCACGGAAGGGAGAACCTTCTTTTCTTTCACGTTCGTTTTTTTTCCAGCTTTTTTCCTTCCCATCCTGAAAGGTAGCTGACAGAAATCATTGTTTTCATGCGATCAGCGCATATCTTTGTTTGAAATTAATCTAAATAAGAATGAGTGCAGGCAATAAGAACGTAGCACAGATGAAGCCAGGGGAAGTAGGAATTATTGCCGGGTTTACAGATGAGCATTTATCGGTCAAGTTGCTGGAAATGGGCTGTCTACCGGGAGCCACTATCCGGTTTAATTTTTCAGCACCTTTGGGCGATCCGGTTTGCATCAGTGTGCTGGGTTATGAACTTTCACTTCGGCTGGACGAGGCCGCTACGATTTCAATTTTGAATTAATGTCAACTCCCCAACGATTGAAAATTGCTTTCGTAGGGAATCCAAATTCCGGCAAGTCATCTTTATTCAATCACCTCACCGGACTTAACCAAAAGATTGGAAATTTTCCGGGTGTTACGGTTGAAAAACGGGCAGGCTATTCAACCTTACAAAATGGTTTGGTTGCAGAGATCATCGATCTTCCCGGTATCTACAGTCTTTACCCCCGCAGCATTGATGAGCGGATCGTTTCAGAAATTTTGCTGGATCATAACGCTGAATCCTGCCCTGATAAAATAGTTGTTGTAGCCGATGCCACCAATCTAAAAAGGGGATTGCTGCTGCTCACTCAGGTCATTGATGTTGGCTTGCCCACAGTACTAGCATTGAATATGATGGACTTGGTGGCGAAAGCAGGTATCAGCTATGATATCAATGCGTTATCAAATCAACTGGGTGTTCCGGTTGTTCCGATCAATGCCAGAAACGGAACAGGATTAGAGGAACTCAAGAAAGTGTTGATCAACCCATTAGAAATTCCCGTAAAGAAGATATTTCATGTATACGATGAAGCTCAGGTTGCTGTTAAAACTTTGCGCGATCATCTTCAGTTGGATAATGACTACGAAGCGTACCAGATTTTGCAACAACCGAAATCACTTGGGTTTTTATCCAGGGATCAGCAACAATACATCGAAGAATTAAGTAAACAACAAAATTTTTTTCCGAGCAAGTTTCAAGGTGCAGAAGCCATTCAACGGTATACGTTTATTCAGGATCTCCTGGACAAGGTTACGTTGAAGGCATCGAACGATTCGTGGAAGCAGTCCAGCAGTAAACTTGATAGAATACTGGTACATAGAGTGTGGGGTTATGTGATTTTCTTTGCCATTCTCTTTGTGATTTTCCAATCCATTTTTGCCTGGGCCACTGTTCCGATGGATTTTATTGACGGTTTGTTTGCCAATGCCAGTAACTACCTCAGTGGTGTGTTACCAGATGGTGTGCTGACAAGGCTGCTCACAGAAGGCGTCATTCCAGGTATTGGTGGCATCGTCATCTTTGTCCCACAAATAGCGATTCTGTTTGCATGCATTGCTGTGCTGGAAGAATCGGGATACATGGCACGTGTGGTTTTTCTGATGGATAAAATCATGCGCAAGTTCGGTTTGAATGGAAAAAGTGTGGTGCCGCTCATATCGGGGGTGGCGTGTGCAATACCGGCAATTATGGCTACTCGCACCATTGATAACTGGAAAGAACGAACGATTACAATTTTTGTAACTCCGCTCATGAGTTGCTCGGCAAGACTCCCGGTGTTCACGATTCTCATTGCATTGATTGTGCCCGATCAATTAGCCTTCGGATTTTTTAATCTTCAAGGCCTTACCTTGATGGCCTTATATCTTTTAGGATTTGCCGCTGCCATGCTTTCGGCATTGGTGATGAAGTACATTATCCAGGTAAAAGAGAGAAGTTACTTATTGATGGAGCTTCCGGCATACCGCTGGCCAAAATGGTCGAATGTTGGGTATACCATTATCGAAAAAACAAAAGCATTTGTGTTCGAGGCCGGTAAAGTGATCATCGCGATATCCGTAGTGCTTTGGGTGTTGGCCAGTTATGGTCCGGGTGATAAAATTAAAAAAGCCAGAGAAAATATATTGGAAGAATCGGCAAACCTGAGACTTACAGAACAAGGTTTGGAAGATAGAATTGCTGCCTACAAACTTGAAAATTCTTACGCTGGAATTATCGGTAAAAGAATTGAGCCGATTATCAGACCGCTGGGGTTTGACTGGAAAATCGGAATTGCATTGATCACATCCTTTGCAGCTCGTGAAGTGTTTGTGGGTACGATGGCAACAATTTACAGCGTTGGGAGCACCGAAGATCAAACCACCATCAAGGTAAGAATGAAGGAAGAAATCAATCCCGAAACCGGAGGTCCGCGATTCACACCAGCGGTGGGATTTTCATTATTGGTTTTCTATACGTTTGCCATGCAGTGCATGAGCACCATTGCTGTGGTGTACCGCGAAACAAAAGGATGGAAATGGCCATTGATACAACTAGCTTACATGACGGTGCTGGCATATGTTTCGGCATTTGTCGTGTTTCAAATCCTTTCCTAAATAAATTTCAAATTCCACGTTCAAGGTTCAAAATCAGAGGAATTAAACTCTCAATTTTAAATTTGAAACCTTGAACTTTGAACCACTTCCTTCTATATTTAAGGATAAAACTTTACTATGAACAAGAACTATCAACTAGGTTTATTGTACCTCGTTCATTTATTGGTGAGTGCGGATGGTGTGGTGGATGAAAATGAATTGGCAGCTTTGGATAAAATTAAAAGCAGAGAAAAAATTCCGGATGATATTTTTGATCAGTTTAAAAATGACATCATTGTTAAGAAAGAACGCGACATTTATCAGGCAGGATTAGAACATCTCAGCCAGTGTTCTGACCAAGAAAAACTTCAAGCATTTGTTATTTTATATAAAATGTCAGAAGTAGATGGCAGGGTGCACGTAAAGGAAGTTCGCCTGCTCTTATACTCTACCCGAATGACAGGTGTAGAGTTTGACGATGTGGTGAACCAGGCTGCACATGTCCCTTCCTTTTACTGATATGATTAGGGGAGTTTTTGTAACTCTTTTTTTTTTCGTCATCGTATCCTGTAATCAGGAGAAAGAAGTTAATAAATTCTCTGATGCCGCACTTGTAAAAATTGCCGACTTCCAAGATCGCAGACTTACTGATAGTTTATTCCAATTTTTTAAGCACGAAAATCCAACGTATAGAAAAGATGCGGTGCTGGCATTTGCCTCTATACAGGATACACTGGCAATCAGTAAGCTTGCAGGGATATTAAAAAACGATTCTGATCCGAACGTGAGGAGTGCTGCGGCTTTTGCTTTAGGCCAAACGGGAACGATAAATTCTTTTGAAGCTCTGTTAGAAGCGTTTATTGTCGATAAAAGTGAAATTGTGTTGAGAGAGATTATTGAAGCCTGTGGGAAAACAAGCTCCGAAGAGGGAGCAATAAAACTTAATAGACCAGGATCAAAAGCAGAAGGAGGTCTTGCGTGGTCATACTACCGTTTAGGATTGAGAGGGTTATCAGACAGCTCCGTGGTTACAAAATCAATTCAATTTCTAGAAGATACAACGAATCTCGAAACACGTCTTGGTGCTGCGCACTTTTTCGCACGCGGCCCCAAAGATGTTTCGGCCGCAGAAACAGTTTTACAAAAAGCTGCAATGGAGGATCAGTCTGCTGATGTGCGGATGGCTGCAACTTCAGCGCTACGAAAAATCAATACTTCATCATCCTTGAATGTTCTTAAAACTATTATTGATCAGGATGAGGATTACCGGGTTCGGGCAAATGCAGTAAGGGCATTACAGACCTTTGTAACGCCAGACATTAAACAAAGTCTATATGCCGCACTCAACGATTCCATTCAACACGTAGGCATTACGGCATCGGAAGTCATTAAAGCGATTGCTACAAAAGATGAGTTTACAGAACTCGTTCAATTGGCCCGTGCTGCTAAAAACTGGAGAATTCAGGGAAATTTGTTTGAAGCGGCATTAGCTGTTTCAAATAACAAGGAAATAGTCGAGGAGATTATCAGACTTTACGAGCAAGTAGAAAATCCGTATGGAAAAGCTGCACTCATCACAGCGCTCGGACAATCTACGTTGGCGTATAATTTTATCAACCAGCAGTTACATCAATCCCAAGTCCCTGTAGTTAAGTCATCGGCTGCAGCCGCGTTGTTCTCCATCAACGGGCACAAAGAATTTAATGCGGAGTTGCAGAAAATATTTGTTGACATTTACAAAAAAGCATTTGAAACTGGAGATCCAGCGGTTATTGGCACTATTGCAGCTGCACTTGGGGATTCAACCCTGGGCTATAAAAAAATCATTACAGATTATACTTTTCTTTACACGGCAAAAAGCAAACTCTCGCTGCCAAAAGATAATGAGGCTCTTCAGCCTGTAGAAGCGGCCATTGCATACTTTGAAGGAAAGAAGGTGTCCAATGAACTGAAGAATGAATTTAATCACCCGATTGATTGGGCTTTAGTGAAGACCATACCGGCTGATCAGAAAGTAATTATCAAAACAGATAAAGGAGATATTATTATTCGCCTGCTGGTAGAAGAGGCCCCGGGATCGGTAGCCAACTTTGTTCAGCTTGTTAACGATCATTATTTCGATTCGAAAAACTTTCATCGGGTAGTTCCCAACTTTGTAATTCAGGGAGGATGCAACCGCGGAGATGGATGGGGAAGCGAAGATTATTCTATTCGCTCCGAGTTTTCCATGAGACGGTACACCGAAGGTTCTGTGGGGATGGCCTCAGCCGGTAAAGACACAGAGGGTACGCAATGGTTTATTACCCACTCACCAACCCCTCATCTGGATGGCCGTTATACTATTTTTGCTGTGGTAAAGGAAGGAATGGAAGTAGTGCACGATATTGAAGTAGGTGATATGATTTTGAAAGTGGAGTTGTTGAAATAAGTTGATACGAATGTGACGACTTAGCTGGGATATACTTTGAAAATGAAGAATTTGAAAGAGCAATCAGTGTTGATTCCAATGGCAAGTCCTATTATGTGGACACAGTCGATAAAAATAAGGGAAAAAGAACTTGGGACTGAAGTTATAAAATAGAGGACTGGGCCAGCCCCAAGTTCGCGCACGTTTGTAACGCGTGCACCGCTTTGATTTTTGCCGGCCAGTTTTAAGAAAATGAAAAGAGCTTAACAATCCCAAAACCCGGCCATACTGATTCAGGCAATTTATTAGGCGGAGGCCAGCTTGGCCGTATGCTCATTCAATCGGGCATCACCGTTCGGATGATGTCGTGGATTGCGCGGTTATCTTTTAGTTCAATTTGTCTGAGCGCTAGCGATTCTTTAACTCTTTCATTGCTTTCGAAAAAGCGGTTTTGATTTCTTGACCTGCCAGATGGTGCTGATTTTTCATCACCCATCTCCCATTCACAATCGTACCCAGGTTGCGACTAGAGTCGGAGGTATAAACGATCGAGGCCAATCGGTTTTTCTCTGAAGTATCTGCAAGCAAATGGGTGCTTGCATTAATCACGAGTGTGTCTAACGGTTGACCAATTTCGAAATGTTCAGATGAAGTTCTTCCCATGGCATTTCTTCCTTGTTGCACTGATTCATTTACGAAATACTGAGCTGCATCGCCATTAACCGTGTTGCGCATATTCGTTACCAGTCGCTGACGATAGTCAATCATGCGAAATTCTTCGAAGGGATTTAGACCAATATGGCTATCCGTACCAATGCACCAATGCCCGCCCGGTTTTATATATTCTTTCATTCTGAAAATTCCATCACCCAGGTTGCCTTCGGTTGAAGGACACAAAACAACAGTTGCTCCTGATGCTGCCAACTTTTTCAGTTCTTCATTATCCAGATGTGTGGAGTGAACCAGGTGAAAGCGTTCGTCAACAGGAAGATTTTCCAGCAACCATTGCATGGGGCGCTTCTTGCAATAGGCTAAACAATCTTCAATTTCCTTTTTCTGTTCCGCAACATGCAGATGAAATGGAATGCCTTTCGGACCATTATTATAGGTAGTGATAATGTCCTTTAAATCAACAGCTCGTAAGGAATGAACACTAAATCCCAATTTTGCATGCGATTGGCTTTTAATAGCATGAGCGGAGTCATCCAGCAAATGGAAATATTCGTCAACTGTTTTCGTGATAAATCTTTTTTGCTGTGGTAGAGGATCTTGGCCGAAACCACCTTTCTGATAAAAGACCGGGACCAATGTAATTTTTATTCCTGCTGTTTTAGCCGCGGCCACCATGCGCTCGCCCATCTCCGCGAGATTGCTATACGGTTTCCCGTTCTTATCATGATGTAAATAATGAAATTCAGCAACGTGCGTATAGCCATGCCGAACCATTTCTGCATACAACATGGTTGCTATGGCTTCTGCTTGGCTGGGATCAACCGACAACGCGCATTTGTACATTTCCTCTCGCCATGTCCAAAAATCATCATCTGCATCCGATGCGTGAGTCTCTGCCAATCCAGCCATGGCATATTGAAAGGCATGTGAGTGCGCATTCTGAAATCCTGGTAACGCTAAGCCATTTACAAATTCAATGGCAGTAGATTCTTGTGGGGGATTGTCGGATAAATATTGAATCATTCCGTTTTCATCCACGCCCACATACGATGGGGAGAGCCAGGCCTTTTGTTGAAGTAGGGATTTGAATTGGAAATATTTCATCAACGCTATTCTAAAAGGAGTTCTGTTAAACTACTCAATGTTGTTTGTAATACCTTACGCATCTTATTTGCCCGTGTACCGTCATATTTCTTCTCAGCATCATCCATGTAATTCATTTTCGTCATTTCCAATTGCAGAGCATGTTGATTTTCAGACGGCTTGCCGAAATATCGTGTAATGTGGCCCCCTTTGAAAGGATAGTTGTGGCTGAAACCATACCCTGCTGATTCTAAATTGTTGATTGCTGTTTCAATCAAGCCAGGGGAAGCGGAGGTTCCATCGGCATCACCCAAAATTAGATCGGGAAACTTCTCTTTATGAATGGTGGGTACTTGCTGTCTGATAGAGTGACAATCCCACAACAATACTTTTCCAAATTTTCCTTTCAGTTCCTCCAGAAGTTCTTGAATTTTTTGATGGTAGGGGTTATAATATTTTTCTACTCTCCTACTCACCTCCTCATTTTCTAGCTTCGCTCTTTCATCGTTATAAATCGATTCACCCAAAAAAGTAGTGGTTGGACAAAGTGCGGTGATAATTCTTCCGTCAGAATACAAGGGTTTACTTTGAGGATCACGATTGAGGTCAATTACCCAGCGACTGTATTGGGCATGAATCATGGTGATTCCCATAGCCGAGGCAAAATCGTAGAGTTGATGAACAAACCAATCGGTGTCGTCTGGGGATTGAATTAACGACTGCTTGTATCCTGATCTTATTTCTTGAGGGAATTCAATACCGCAATGCGGAACACTGAGCAGGATAGGAACTCGCTCAGAAGAAGGTGCAATAACCTGAAAAGGCTGCATGAATTCTGCTTACCGCTTTTTCTTCTGAAGTTCGCTCATGGCAAGTTCTAATTGCTTCAAATGAGTCTCAGAATCTTTCAGTGCTTTTTCTAACTCCTCTTTCATTTTCTCGATGCGTTGGCTTGAATCTTCCGCATCAATAATTGCTTCTTCGTATTTAGCTGCAAGCTCTGTTTTTTCAGCATCCAGTTTTTGAGCCCGATTGTGTGAATAAAATGCAAAGATTAAAGCTCCTGCGAGGAGTGTGCCCAGTACATATGTGGTAATTTTAAAATTCATATTTTTAAGGTTGAGTTTTTGATCGTATCTACTCCTGCTATCGCTGTACCAAAGTTAGAATATCTTCTACATACTCCCGCGAATTGGACAGGCGTGGCACCTTGTTCTGTCCACCTAATTTTCCGCGCTTTTTCATCCAGTTATAGAATGTACCCTCCTCAACACTGTGTACAACAGGTGCCACCAATGCCAGGTCATGCTGTCGTTTTGCATCGTAGTCTGAATTGATACTGCGCAACGTAGTATCTAACACGTGTGTAAACGCAGCCAGATCATGAGGTTTCACCTTAAATTCAACAATCCACTCATGGCCTCCCTTTTTACCTTCTTGCAAATACACTGGTGCCGCAGTAAAATTATCAATGATCGCGCCTGTAGCCTCGCAAGCTTTGGTTATTGCCGTCTCAGCGTTTTCTACAATCACCTCTTCTCCAAATGCATTGATAAAGTTCTTGGTACGTCCTGAAATTTTTATCCTGTATGGAGATACAGATGTAAACTTCACCGTGTCACCAATATTATAGCGCCACAATCCTGCATTCGTGCTGATGATCATCGCATAATTTCTGCCCAACTCTACTTCACTTAACCGCACAGCTTTAGGGTTTTCATTTTCGAATTCATCCATGGGGATGAATTCATAGAAAATTCCGTAATCAAGCATCAACAACAATTCATTGGAATCACGCTGATCTTGTATTCCAAAAAAACCCTCACTGGCATTATATGTTTCCCAGTAATGCATTTGCGGGCCGGGTATGAGTGTATTGAACAGTTTTTGATATGGTTTGAATGCAACTGCCCCGTGAAAAAATACTTCGAGGTTTGGCCACACTTCCATGATGTTCTGTTTTCCCTGAAGTTCTACAATCCGTTGGATCAACAGTATGGTCCAGGTAGGAACACCCGCTAAGTTTGTCACGTTTACCGTAGCCGTTTCGCGCGCCAATTTTTCAATTTTCTCTTCCCAATTAGTCATCAGTGCGGTGTCCAGACTCGGGGTTCGAACAAACTCGGCCCATTGTGGAAGATTTTGCATAATCACTGCGGACACATCTCCGTAATAAGATGTAGACGATGGATCATTTTCATTCAATTGATAGCTACCCGCAACCGCTAATCCCTTGCCATCAAAAATTTTTGTATCGGGATGATTGTTCATATAAATGGAAAGCATATCCTTCCCGCCTTTAAAGTGACAGTCCTCCAATGCTTCGGATGATACCGGAATAAATTTACTGCGTGCGTTTGTTGTTCCGGAAGATTTTGAAAACCACTTTATTTCTGAAGGCCACAAAATATTTTGTTCTCCGCGCATCAACCGCTCGATGTATGGAAATAATTCCTCATATGTGGAGATTGGAACTCGCTCTCGAAACTGATCATACTGATCAATCGAGGCAAAATCAAACTTTCTCCCAAATTCAGTTGACCGGCCCGACTGCAAAAGCTTTTTCAACAGCTCATCCTGAACGTCATGGGGATACTTCATGAAGAGTTCAATCTGATGGATCCGCTTCTTCATGACCCAGGTAATGATGGAATTGATTAAGCCCATAGTGTATAGAATCTGCCTGTCGACAGGCAAGTTCTAAAATACGAATTTCAGAAATACAAACCTTGTGGCAATGGGTATGTCAGGGCAAGTTTAAAGATAGCTTTCCTGTGTATTGATTCTCGACTTGCGCAGCTCGAAGTTTTGCCCGAGGTAAACTTTGCGAACTAATGGGTCATTGGCTAGTTCCTCTGCTGTACCGGATTTAAACAATTTTCCATCCACCATCAGATAGGTGCGATCGGTAATGGAAAGCGTCTCATCTACATTATGGTCGGTGATGAGAATACCAATGTTCTTACTCTTGAGGCGTGAAACGATTGTTTGAATTTCTTCTACCGCGATTGGATCTACTCCCGCAAAGGGTTCATCGAGCAACACAAATTTAGGATCTACCGCCAGGGCGCGCGCAATCTCCGTTCTTCTTCTTTCGCCACCGGATAATGACATGCCTAAATTCTTTCGTACCTTCTGTAAGCTGAATTCCTCCAGCAATTGATCCACTCTTTCTTTGCGTTGTTGTTTGGTGAAGTCACGCATTTCCAGCACAGCTAAAATATTTTCCTCTACCGTGAGTTTACGAAACACAGATGCTTCCTGCGCAAGATAACCAAGTCCTTTTTTTGCCCGCTGGTACATCGGCAAAGGGGTGATCTCTTCATCTCCCAGAAAGATTTTACCCTCATTGGGCTTGATCAATCCCACAATCATGTAAAATGAGGTTGTCTTGCCCGCACCATTCGGACCCAGCAGTCCAACAATTTCACCTTGCGCCACTTGTACCGATACATCGTTTACCACGGTTCGGGTTTTGTATCTTTTAATAAGATTTTCAGCTCTCAGAATCATGACTGCAAAGTGCGTTAATCAAACTTAATATCCTTAACCCGAAGTTGAAGGGTTGTGTTTCCATTGTACTGATTTTCTTCTACCGTGTACACCATGCGGAAATTGTCGCCCGTGGCGATTTTTTCATAATGATCCGCTAAATCAAATGCTACTGCCTGAAAAATAACTGAACTTCCCTCTTGCGAAGCCAAAAATTTCATGTGTCTTTCCTTAAAATTCGATAGTGTGTTGGTCACATACACATTCTTACTCTCAAAAACAGGTTTTTGATTTTCAGGACCGAACGGTGCCATCTGCTTGAGTATGTTAATAAACTTGAGCGTGATGGCATCGAATGATAATGGAATATCGATTTCAATGGAAGGTGTAAGCATATCAGAAGTTATACGAGCTGAAACTACTTCTTCAAACCGTTGTTGAAAAGCTTGAAGATTTCCTTTTTCCATTGTGAGGCCGGCTGCATACTTATGTCCTCCGAATTTTTCAAGTAAATCACCACAACTCAGAATTGCTTCATACAGGTCAAAGCCACTTACACTGCGGGCAGAGCCTGTAATTTTATCATTTGATTCGGTGAGGATCACGGTTGGGCGATAGTACTTTTCGATACAGCGAGCAGCAACTATGCCAATTACGCCTTTATGCCAAGTGCTTTTAAATAAAACAGTGGATTTCGCCTGACGCAAGTTTTCGTTATCGTCAATCATGGCGAGAGCTTCTTCAGTTGTATCTAAATCAAACTGCCTCCGTAAATCATTTTTCAGGTTTACCTTTTCTGCCAATGTCAACGCTTCTTCTTCCGACTTTGAAATGAGCAAATCCACCGCGGCACTGGCATGGGCCACCCGACCGGCAGCATTGATGCGAGGCCCTAGTGTAAACACGATGCCCGAGACATCCAATTCGTTTTTTAGCTGAGAAATCTCCTTCAGTGCTTTTAGGCCTGGTACCGGATTTTCATTTAGTTTCTTTAATCCAAAGTGAGTCAATATTCTATTCTCTCCTGTAATGGGAACAATGTCGGATGCAATGCTTACAGCTACCAGATCAAGAAACTCATACACTTCTTCTTCCCTTCGATGCTGACGGGCAAAAGCTTGTACAAGTTTAAAGCCCAATCCGCACCCGCTCAATTCTTTGTAGGGATATTCACAATCCTTCCGCTTGGGGTCAAGCACGGCTACCGCATTCGGAATTTTTTCATCGGGCAAATGGTGGTCACAAATAATGAAATCAATTCCTTTATGATCAGCCAGCACCACCATGTCGGAGGCTTTGATTCCACAGTCTAACGCGATGATGAGTGTAAAGCCATTTTCTTCTGCCCATTCTACTCCAGCCTGTGATACTCCATATCCTTCTTTACCTCTGTCGGGAATATAAATTTCGCAGTGTTGATAAAATCGATGAAGGTAACTATATACTAACGCTACTGCGGTAGTGCCATCCACATCATAATCGCCATAAACAAGAATTTTTTCGTGGGAATCAATCGCTGCTTTCAAGCGATCCACAGCGTGCTGCATGTCCTTCATCAAAAATGGATCGTGCAGATGATCAAGTGAAGGGCGGAAAAAATCTTTAGCCGATGAAAAGTCTTTGATGCCCCGCTGAAGTAAAACTGTAGACAGATGTGAATTTATATTAATTTCTGTCGAGAGTTTTTTTATGCTGTCTTGCGTAGGAGTTTCCTTGTATATCCACCGTCTTTCCATTTTTAATTTTGGACTAAGCTCAGGGTACTGCTTTTACCGAATTGTCCTTCATAGCCATCTGTTCCGGGTAACCCTGGTTTTCCGTTTTTCCCCGATGGCCCCAACCCTCCATATCCAAGATATCCACCTCTGCCTCCTTCTCCACCTCTGCCTCCGTGATTTTTAAAGTTTAACTTTCCGTCAAGTAAATACTTTACACTTTCCGGACAATGAACCGTGAGCATTCCGGCATCACCACCATTTGCACCGTTACCGGCATTTCCCCCAAAGCCGCCATCACCACCGTTACAATGTACTGTGCCGGAGGTGCCACTCCCTCCTTCGCCTCCGTTTCCACCGTTGCCTCCATCTCCTCCATGAAGGTCGATCGTTAAGAATCCATTCATTGTTACTTTTTCAAGATAAAGAAAAAGATTTACACCGGGTGTACCGTCAAGTCCTCTTCCTCCCTGATCACCATTGGTGCCATCCATACAGGGGCCAACCGGTGAGTTTCCGTCTCGTCCTCTTCTGCCCGGCTTGCCATTAATACCAAACCCCTCAATAGAACAGCCTTTGCCAATAATGGCTACTTTGGAGTGCAGATAATTTTCTTTCTTCAATCTGTTTAGTACAATACGCGCGGAGTCTTGCATAATAAGTGTATCGGCTACAATAATATCAGACTGATCAAAAAAGTACTGTTGATTTGCTTTGATGACCAACTTACTGACGTGGATCTGTGCATGGGTAAAAGAAACCACAACGATTAACCCCAGCACACCAACGACTCGTTTCATAGTGTAAAAGTAAGACCTATCGCAAGCATACAAAAAAGGAGCCACGATAAATTCGCAGCTCCTTTTATGAATAGTTAAAGAAAATTTTATTTCGCGCCTTCTTCTGTTTTTACAGGAGGCTTATCGCCTACAACACCTTCTAACACGTCTTTGATCTCCACACGCTGACCATCACGATACGGGACAATCCAGGCATCTTTCACACCCATGTCGCGCATGTATTTTTTAAACGTGTCCGCTTCCCAATAATCGCGAAACACTCCGATGGTGAGTTTTTGATCACCTTTGTCTGCTGCTTCTCCACCAAAGTTCGGATTGTTATCAAAATACTTCGACAGGTCTTTGTTTTTGAAAGCACCAATCTGCACTTTAAACACAACCCCTTTTGAAAAATCCATTGGGTTAATGACAGGAGCCTGTTTAAGTTGTGCAATTTCTGCACGCGCTGTCGTTAGTTCACCCCTAGATTGTGAAAGCTGGTCTTCCAGTTCAGCAATGCGCGCGTCCTTATCACTGACGCTGCTTTGTAACTGTGTCACCTGAGTGTTCAGTGTTGAAACCTGTCCGTCTGCAGTTTGCTTATCTTCCGTAAGCTGCTTCAGGTTAGCAGGGTTTTTAGCGAATTCTTTGGCTTTCTTTTTCCACTCTTTTTTCTCTTTCTTGGAGAGCTGGGCGAGAGTTTCAGCGCCCGCAAAAAGTAAAACCAGACAGAAAAGTAGTGTTAGTTTTTTCATTAGGTTATGGTTAAATGTTAATTAAAAGTACAAAATATTTCGAAAATCCTATTTTTCGAGGCTTCCCACCATCTTTTCAGGCCGTACCCACTCATCAAATTGAGCGGATGTCAACAAACCCAATTCTACTGCGGCTTCACGTAAAGTCTTGTTTTCTTTGTGTGCTTTCTTGGCAATCTTAGCAGCATTTTCATATCCAATATGGGTGTTCAATGCGGTCACCAGCATCAGCGAGTTCTCCATGTGTCGTTTAATAATGGGCAAGTTGGGCTCTATTCCTTCTGCACATTTATCATTGAAGGATATACAAGCATCTCCAATCAAACGTGCACTTTGTAACACATTCGAAGCGATCACCGGTTTGAACACATTTAACTCAAAATGACCTGTTGCACCACCGAATGATACGGCCACATCATTTCCTATCACCTGGGCACACACCATCGACAAGGCCTCAGGTTGAGTAGGATTTACTTTGCCCGGCATGATAGAAGACCCCGGCTCATTGTCAGGAATAATGATTTCCCCAATACCACTACGCGGACCTGAGCTTAGCATGCGAATATCGTTTGCGATTTTCATCAGCGAAACTGCCGATCTTTTCAGTGCACCCGATAACTCAACCATCGCATCATGGGCCGCAAGTGCTTCAAATTTGTTTGGTGCCGTTATAAAAGGATAGCCTGTTAGTTCTGCAATTTTTTTTGCGACAAGCACATCATATCCTTTTGGAGTATTCAATCCCGTTCCAACTGCTGTACCACCAAGCGCTAATTCACGAACGGCTTCCAACGCATTTTTTATTGCACGCACACTGTTATCAATTTGCTGTACGTAACCTGAAAACTCCTGACCAAGTGTTAAAGGTGTTGCATCCATGAAGTGCGTACGGCCGGTCTTTACAATATTTTTGTAATCACTTACTTTCTTTGATAGTGTATCTCTCAGTTTTTTCATTCCTGGAAGTGTAACTTCCATCACCTGCTTGTAGGCGGCAATGTGCATGGCTGTCGGGAATGTATCATTCGAAGATTGTGATTTGTTCACATCATCGTTCGGGTGAAGAACTTTCTTTTCATCGGTAAGCTTTCCTCCGGTTACAACGTGCGCACGATATGCTACCACTTCGTTCACATTCATGTTGCTTTGTGTGCCAGATCCTGTTTGCCAGATCACCAACGGAAATTGATCATCGAGTTTGCCTGCAATAATTTCATCGCACGTGTTGCTAATCAAATCCCTTTTATCTGCTGACAATGCCCCCAACTCATGGTTGGCCATGGCCGCTGCCTTTTTTAAATACCCAAAAGCATAAATAATTTCTTTTGGCATGCTGGCCTCCGGACCGATTTTAAAATTGTTGCGTGAACGCTCAGTCTGTGCACCCCAATATTTATCCGAGGGAACCTGCACTTCACCCATGGTGTCTTTTTCGATGCGGTAACTCATACGCTTGAATTCTTTTTGGTTGGTAAAAATAGGAAAATAAAAAAGCCCCTATCGGGGGGCTCAATTTCCATCTTTCTTAAAGTATTTGTCTTCGTCAAACTCTTCTTGGTCTTCGATAGGTTTAGGCATCGCATTTACTTCCAGGATTTTGAACTCTGTTCGTCTGTTTCTTTGACGGCCTATAGGATTGTCAGAACCATTGGGGTTTGAGTTTCGGGCTATAGGCTTTGATTCACCATATCCTTTCGCCACCAGGCGGTCAGGTGAAATGCCGTGCCTCACAATGTATTCAACAGCCGATTCTGCGCGCTTCTGAGATAACCAAATATTATAATCGTCTGTGTCTACACTATCCGTATGTGAACTCAATTCAATTTTAATTTCAGGGTTGTCCACTAATAATTGAACAAGCTTATCCAATTCGAGGGCTGCATCTGAACGAATGTCGTATTTGTTAAAATTATAGTAGATGTTCTCGAGGACGAAAATTTTGTTGAGTTCAATTTTATCCAATACGACTATCGTATCAAGCGTAATGTTCGTGATCAACTCTTTTAATGTTTGCGGATCAACTGATTTTCCTTTTGTGGTATATTCTTGCCGCTTGATCAGGTATCCGTCTAGCTCACCAATTAAATTATAATCTTCGTTCTCATACACACGAAACAAGAATTTACCATCGGTTCCGGTTACATAATCTTGCATGATGTTATTGTTTGCATCAACCAGCGATACTTTTGTACTGGGTAGTATTTGAAGCTTGCCTTCTTTATCGGGTGTATAGGTAACACCTGCGAGGTAGTAGTTCACCACTCTCAAATCCGGATCTTCGTTTACAAAAGTGTAAACATCATCATCCCCTTTTCCACCTTCACGATTAGAAGTAAAAAATCCTCGATCAGGACGAACCAAAAAAATTCCAAAATCGTCACCCGTGGAGTTCACCGGTTCACTTAAGTTTTCAATGGATGTTTTTCCACTGGCTCGTTTTACTACAAAAAGATCCAATCCGCCAAAGCCAGGATGCGCATCGGAGGCAAAGTAGAGCTTCGCATCTTCCGCTACATACGGAAACATTTCATTGCCTGCTGTATTGATTTCCGGACCGAGGTTTCGGATGCGTGAAAATCTTCCGCGTGAATCCATCTGAGCGGCATAAATATCGGTGCCACCATATCCCCCATCGCGGTTAGAAGAAAAGTATAACGTGCGTCCATCCGGACTAAAGGCAGGTGTTGAGTCCCAAAACTTAGGTGAGTTTACACTCCCCGTTATAACAAGGGGTTCACTCCACACTCCATTTCTAAAACGAGTCAGGTATAAATCCACATCTTCACCACCTTTGCGTTTGCCACTGTTACCTTTCGCAAAGACCATAATTTTTCCATCAGGAGAAAATGCTACACAACCGTTGTTGACATTTTCTGTATTGATGTTGGGAGGGAGTTGCGTAACAGTAGCCACATCTACATTCGCTCCGCGTGATGCTACCTTATACAAATTAGTGAAGGGTGTTCCGGTGGCTGGATAAATTCTGCCATTGCCACGAGAGGATGTATAGTACAACTCATTGTTTAAATAGGCAGGTGCATACTCACTGGCCGGAGAATTTAGCAGCTCAAGATTTTTAATGCGGTAAAAACTTGGCCTTTGTTTGAGATTTGAGAGATACAGCAAGCCATCAATTTCAGCACGGGCGCGGTCTTTCAACTTTTCATTTGTCGTTCGGTTTTGAAGTTCATCTAACTCTTTACGTGCTTCATCATATTTTGCATTTGCCTTCAGTGATTGCGCGTAATAAAACTGGATAGAGTCCTTATCAATTCCGCGACCTCCCGCCTTTTCGTAATATTGTTCAGCATCCTTTATCCGATTCGATAAGCGGTATGATTCGGCTACAAAATAATTTGCTTTTCCTGCTTCACGTGGCTTAGACTTCTTGAACAGGTCAATAGCGCTTTGGTACTCCCCATTTCTGAATGCTTTTGTCGCTTTTTTCTCTGTACTGCATGAAACCGCGAGCAGCATAAGTACTAAACACACTATCGCAACACTTATTTTTCTCATTCGACCCTAAATCTACAAAAAAGTCTGTTTCTGATTATACCACAATTTTAGGCAGGTAACGTTTCAGCCAGGTTTTACTGGCAGGAGCAATCCAGTTGGTATTCAGTTCTCCTTTTGTGCTCAACACATTATTAAAGGTAAGTGTGTCGTGTTGCCAAACTCCTTGCTTCCTTGATTTTAAAAGATCATTTTGACTTACTATCTCAATCTGGTCTTTGAAAAAAGCCACTTTTGTGCGATCAAACAGGTTTAATTCATATTCCCGATCAATCTGTTGAATCGTTCGAACGGCTCCATCAATTGAACATCCACTTGCCTGCTCAAAATTTTCATCCGCAGCCAAAACAATAAACTGGTCATGAAGAATTTTAAAGGAGGTTTTCAATGGATTTCCATGTGCTACCCATTGCTGGGTAAACGATGAAAGGGTTTCAGAAATTGTCTTCTTTTCCGCTTCGGTCAATTTTCTTCCCGACTGGTAAATCCAAACCCGCGCAGAATCCTCTAATGAATCAAATGGTACGTACATAATATTCTCAATGTTCAATTCTCAATGTTCAATTATGCCCTCACCACCGGCTAATTGAACATTGGCACATTAACCTAAACCTTTCGCCTCGGCAATTAGTTCTGCCAAATCCTTAACCTTTACATCAGCTTCGCGCTCTTTGCTTTTTACACCGTCACTCATCATGGTCATGCAAAACGGGCAAGCCACTGCAATCGTGGTAGCGCCAGTTGCCAACGCTTCTTCCGTACGCTCAACATTAATTTCTTTTTTCCCTTTCTCGGCATCCTTGAACATCTGTGCTCCGCCCGCACCGCAACATAATCCGGTGGTGCGGCAACGTTTCATTTCAACTAAGTCAGCATCCAGTGCTTCCAATACCGAACGTGGTGCTTCATAAATATTGTTTGCCCTCCCCAAATAACAAGAGTCGTGGTAGGTGATTTTCTTTCCTTTAAAAACTCCTCCGCCTTCCAGCTTGATTTTTCCTTCGTTAATCAGTTGTTGTAAAAATGTAGAATGGTGGATCACTTCATATTTTCCGCCCAACTCCGGATACTCATTCTTAATCGTATTGAAACAATGTGGACAAGCTGTTACAATTTTTTTTACTCCATAGCCATTCAATACTTGAATATTGCTCATGGCCTGCATCTGAAATAAAAATTCATTGCCTGCTCTGCGTGCCGGATCACCGGTGCAGGTCTCTTCTGTGCCCAACACGGCAAACTTGATTCCTACTGCATTCAGGATTTTAACAAATGCCTTTGTTACTCTTTTGTAACGCTCATCAAACGAGCCGGCACAGCCAACCCAAAATAAAATTTCTGGACTTTCACCTTTTGCTATAAGATCGGCTATGGTTGGAATATTCATTCGTTCGTGTTGTTAATCTTTTGACCAGTTAAATCGGTCACTCGGTGAAAATTTCCAGGGAGCAAAGTTTGTTTCCACATTTTGAAACATCGAGTTCCATGAAGCCGGTGAACCCGATTCTTCCATGGCTACATAGCGTCTCAGTTCCAAAATAATTTCAAGTGGATTAATCATGACGGGACAAGCTTCCACACAAGCATTGCAACTTGTACACGCATTAATTTCTTCTTTCGTTATATAGTCGTTTAATAATGACTTTCCATCATTCAATCCTGTACCTCCTTTTTGCAAACTGTAGCCAACTTCTTCTAATCGATCACGCGTATCCATCATGATTTTCCGCGTAGAAAGTTTTTTGCCTGTGAGATTCGCGGGGCATTCGGCCGTGCATCTTCCGCACTCGGTGCACGAATAGGCAGCCATTAAATTATTCCAGGAAAGATCATTCACGTCTTTCGCGCCAAATCTTCCGGGCTCGGCAGGTGTTGTGGTTGCTGCAGCATCCGCTAATCCCAGCATAGACTTTACTTCGCTCGTAACTACTGGCATATTATTGATGTGCCC
>JANNQJ010000172.1:0-14624 GCA_031400675.1 Cyclobacteriaceae bacterium | reverse complement strand
TTTAAGGGAGGTAGTTCAACCGTGAACATGCTCTTATTCTTCATGTTTTTGCTTTTTATTGCTGGTCTTGTTTTGATTATACTTTCGGGAGGAAATTAAACAGAATATTAATATGAAGCCAAAACGAATAATTCTGAATAAACTTCCCCCTCTCCTCTGGAGAGGGTCGGGGTGAGGTCTTTTTATGTTTAACTAAACCAATTTAACTATGAATAAACGAATACGAATCTGTTACCAAAATTTTTTATTAACTATTAAACAAATCCAACTATGAAAAAGTATCTAATGTTTTTAAGCGCCATTGTACTCGTAGCGTGTACAGTGTTTATTAGTTCCTGCGGGGATGATGATGGAGGTGGGCCCGAAGAAATACCACCTGCGTTGATTAAATCCATAACGTTTGATGAAGATGATGGAGGCTATGTTGTAACATGGGAATTTACGTACGATGATCAGGATCGTTTAATACTGGTTGAAGTTGATGATAGCTTTGATGGTTTATACGACATTACGTATGATTATTCGGTTTCTGGCCAACTTACCGAACTGGAAGCTGGACTATATGAAACAGTTTTTGAACTTGATAGTGAAGGAAGGATAATTAAACAGCTTAGAGATGTACCAGAAGATTATAATACTTTTGAGTATGATGCGGATGGCTATTTAGTTGAATATACTGAGGTAAGAGACGATATTGTTGATTTCAAGGAAACAGCCACAATTGCAGATGACAACATCACTGTTCATAACAGGTTTGATGGTGCAACCGTAGCGAGGACGAAGACATTCACTTATTTACCAAGCGCAACAGCACTAAACGTGAGTAATTTACCACAAGCTAACCTAAGAAATTCCGAACGAAGAACAGTTAGTGGGCTGTACGGAAAAGGAAGCAAAAAACTGGCTGATTTTTTAGAGCTTGATTATGTAGGTGCCCCGGAAGAATATGTGAAGAATTCTAATGCCTACACCTTTGATGCTGACAACAGAGTGCTAACCATACAGCGTACGGGTGTTGATGAGGATGACGTTGCCACAAGTTTGAATGAGTTATTTACCTACACGTATTACGTGGATTAATAGAAAAGATTAGCAATTTAAATTGCAAAAAGGCTAAAGGTGTTCATTCGCCTTTAGCCTTTTTTGTTTGTAGAATAGAAGTAATGACGATGTCGATCAGTGTCTGGTGATAGGCGTCACTCTGCACACCGAGTAACTGAGAGGACTATTAACAACAAAAGCCCCTTTGGTATTTTGCAATTGCAGGCTGGTTTGTTATTATTGCAGACAAATCATATTGAATACATGGGACGCGGAGATAAAAAGTCAAAAAAGGGAAAACGGACGATAGGTTCTTTTGGGGTATCCAGAAGTAAAAACTCAATAAAGTCCAGGTTAAAGAGATCGACTTCAAAGAAGGTAGCCGATGTAACAACAGCGGTTGTAGCCACAGAAGCGGCTCCTAAAGTGAAAAGAACACCTAAGAAAAAAGCAGAGGCATAAATGACATTGAATACGAATATAGCTTGGTGGTGGCACAGGTTCAATTTGAATCGGTGTAAGGCTATGGTTTAATTTTCTTGTAAAGAATTATCAAAAGCCCGCTCCGATTCATCGGGGCGGGCTTTTTGTTTTACCTCACCCTCCCGGCCTCCCTCTCCAAATGGAGAGAGAGGTGAAAAAAGAGGGGGCTAAAATTGAGATGGTTATGAAGTATGAAATAAAGAGTACGTCCAAGAAGCTGTTGGCAGACACACTTACACCTGTAAATATTTACCTGAAACTGCGGGATGTGTTTGCTGGAAGTATTTTGTTAGAGAGCTCAGATTATCATGGGCAGGAAAATAGTTTATCAATGATTTGTTGTGACCCGTTGGCAAGTTTTCAGGTGAAGGGAGCTATGGCTGAGATTCGCTTCCCAGATGGAGTTGTGCTAAAGGAGGAGATCAGGAATGGTCAGTTGATCAATAAACTGGAAACCTTCAGAAATTCTTTTGATGCAGAAACAAGTTGCGGACTTTTTGGGTACATGAACTACGATGCGGTTCGGTTCTTCGAAGATGTTTTGATTACTAAAACAGACGAAAGTATTCCGGATGTATTGTATAAGTTATACCGGTACGTCATTGTAGTAGATCATTTTTCCAATCAGCTTACGCTCACCGAAAACACCCCCCTTAATCCCCCCTTCAGGGAGGATAATGGGGGGTTAAATAAGGTAGAGCAACTTATCTTCAGTAATCGCTTCTCTACGTATTCATTTCAGTCTGCAGGGGATGAAACTTCCAATGTCTCGGATGCTCAGTTTATTGAAATGGTCCATAAAGGAATTGAGCATTGCAATCATGGAGATGTTTTTCAGATTGTGTTATCGCGCAGATTTTCAAGTCATTTTAAAGGTGATGAGTTTAACGTGTATCGCGCGCTTCGTTCGATTAATCCTTCTCCTTATTTGTTTTACTTCGACTACGGAAGTTTTAAACTTTTTGGTTCATCTCCCGAAGCGCAACTTCAGGTTAAAAACGGAGAAGCAAGCATTTACCCGATAGCAGGAACATTTCGAAGAACCGGTAATGATGTGGAAGATGCAGAACTTGCCAATAAACTGGCTGCGGATGAAAAAGAGAATGCAGAACATATTATGCTGGTTGATTTAGCCAGGAATGACATGAGCCGCAATGCTGCTGAAGTAAGGGTGGAGGTTTTTAAGGAAATCCAATACTACTCGCACGTGATTCACCTTGTTTCGAAAGTGACCGGTCGTTTAGAGGAGGATGCTTCCATTATTAAAATGGCTGCTGATACCTTTCCTGCTGGAACATTATCAGGAGCTCCCAAGCATCAAGCCATGACTTTGATTAATCAATATGAAAATGTGAACCGGGGTTTCTATGGAGGTACCATTGGTTTTATTGGATTCAATGGAAGTTTTAACCACGCTATTATGATTCGCACGTTTTTAAGCCGAAATAACCAATTGATTTATCAGGCTGGTGCGGGTGTTGTGTCAAAATCAAACCCGGAAAGTGAATTGCAAGAAGTGAATAATAAACTGGCGGCCTTGCGAAAAGCTGTTCTTTTAGCAAATGAAATTTGAAGATTAATGTTTTAATATTTAAATCCTTCTCATGAAAATTTTAGTACTCGATAATTACGACTCTTTCACCTACAACCTGGTTCACATTATCCGGCAGCTTCGGTATGAGTTTGAGGTGCATCGTAATGATAAAATCACAATGGAGGAAGTTAATCGATTTGATAAAATTTTGATTTCTCCCGGACCCGGTATCCCTGATCAGGCAGGAATTATGAAAGAGGTAATCAAACACTACGGCCCATCAAAAAGCATCCTGGGTGTTTGTCTGGGTCATCAGGGTATTGCAGAAGTATATGGTGGTTCGTTGTACAACATTCCCAAGGTGCTGCACGGTGTAACATCCAAGGCGAATGTGATTGATAAGAATGAAAAGTTGTTTCTTGGCTTACCCGATTCTTTTCAGGTTACACATTATCATTCCTGGGCAGTAACGCCCGGATCATTACCTGCACAACTAAAAGTGACTGCTGAAAATGAAGAGGGTTTGATTATGGCGATTCGTCACACCAGTTATGATGTATGTGGCGTGCAATTTCATCCGGAATCTATCATGACTCCGGAAGGACCGCGGATAATTGAGAATTGGTTGAAAAATTAAAAGGTTACTGGAGACTAGAAACATTTTACGAAGATTATGAAGACAATACTAAACGACCTGGTTGATCACCAACCCTTGACCAAGGAGACTGCGCGTGAAGTGCTGATTGAGATTGCTTCCGGAAAGTACAACCCCAGCCAAATGTCTTCATTCTTGACTGTGTACATGATGCGCAATATCACGGTTCAGGAATTGCAGGGCTTCCGTGATGCGATGTTGGAATTATGCATTCCGGTAAAGCTCAATCATCCTGTTATGGACGTGTGCGGTACAGGTGGAGATGGTAAAAATACCTTCAATATTTCAACGCTCTCTTCTTTCGTAGTAGCAGCTGCAGGCCAACCTGTTGCCAAGCATGGAAACTATGGAGTATCCTCTGCGTGTGGTTCTTCTAATGTGCTGGAGTACTTTGGATACAAGTTTACAAATGATATAGATGAATTAAAGCGAACTATTGATCGGGCAAATATTTGCTTCATGCATGCCCCCATGTTTCATCCAGCTATGAAAAACGTGGCACCGATTCGGAAAGAATTGGGCGTAAAAACATTTTTTAATATGCTGGGCCCAATGGTCAATCCTGCTTTTCCTACAAAGCAGTTAGTGGGCGTCTTTAGTTTGGAATTGGCACGTCAGTATGGGTATCTCTATCAAAATACAGATAAGGACTTCGTGATTTTGCATGCATTAGATGGTTATGATGAGATTTCGCTTACCGGACCGTTTAAATATTTTTTTAATGGAGGCGAACAACTGGCAGAGCCCTCTGATTTAGGATTGCCACAGGTAAGGTATGAGGATCTGAGTGGCGGAGATACTGTAGAGGATTCAGCTGTGATTTTTTTAAACATTCTGGAAGGGAAAGGAACGGTGGAACAAAACTCTGCGGTGATCGCAAATGCAGGCATGGCGCTATACTGTGCGAATCAGGGTAAAGGGTTGGAGAACGCTTTGTTGAACGCGAGAGAAGCATTAGAATCTGGTAAAGCGCTGATATCATTCAAAAAATTAGTGCATGCATCATGAACATACTTGACCAAATAATCCAGTATAAACGCAAAGAAGTGGAAGAGCGTAAAAGACTTTTCCCAGTCAA
The DNA here is from genome assembly GCA_031400675.1 of Cyclobacteriaceae bacterium. Lineage (GTDB taxonomy): Bacteria > Bacteroidota > Bacteroidia > Cytophagales > Cyclobacteriaceae > UBA2336. Next base: position 9,833 of record JANNQJ010000172.1, on the reverse strand, counting down.
GCTTTTGGAGAAAAGCGGTTTTTTCGACTTGCCAACAATCTCACTAAAGAGTTATGTTCTTCATGAAGATAAGTCCGGCATCATAGCGGAGATTAAACGAAAGTCACCTTCCAAAGGAATTATCAATAATAACGTGTCTGTTGAACAAATCTCAATTGGGTACGTTCAGGCTGGGGCTTCTGCATTATCGGTGTTAACGGATAGACATTTCTTTGGAGGTAGTAATGACGATCTCAGCATGGCTCGAAAATATAATTCCTGTCCAATTCTCCGCAAAGATTTTGTGATTGATGAGTATCAAATAATTGAAGCAAAATCCATTGGTGCCGATGCTATTTTATTGATTGCTGCAGTGCTTGATCCTAAAAGACTTAAATCATTAGCTGCATTCGCGCATGCATTTGGGCTAGAGGTATTGCTCGAGGTTCATGATGAAGCCGAGCTACGGGATAATGCAACTGCCCAAGCCGATTTGATTGGCGTGAACAATCGAAACCTGAAAACTTTTGAAATCAGCATTGAAACTTCTAAGAGTCTCTCAAACCTTATTCCGCATGGTATTGTTAAAGTCTCTGAAAGTGGAATTGATGATCCGAATACTATTCTTGAATTGCGCCAGTTTGGATTCAAGGGCTTTTTAATCGGTCAAACATTTATGCAACAAAACCACCCTGAGCAAGCTTGTAAAGAATTTATTGATGCATTGCGAAAAGCCGAGATAAAAACCACATGAGTATAAAATTAAAAATATGTGGTATGCGCGAGCCAGACAATATTTTGGAGGTTGGTGAATTGGAACCTGATTTGATGGGCTTTATTTTCTATGATCGCTCACCTCGATGTGTCCCGGCAGGTTTTATGTTGCCTTCGGGTTTAAGAAAATCTATTCGAAAAGTAGGCGTGTTTGTTAATGAAGGATTTGATGAGATTACGAATAAGGTCCGTACACATAGCCTTGATTTCGTACAGCTACATGGAAATGAGCCTGTAACACTTTCTGAAAAATTAAAAGAAACAGGTGTTGGAGTCATCAAAGCATTTTCAATTGATCAGCATTTTGATTTTGATGAATTGAATCCTTACAAAGGCGTAGTAGATTTCTTTTTGTTTGATACGAAAGGAAAATTCTATGGTGGAAATGCTTCAACTTTCGATTGGAGTTTATTGAACCAATACGATCAGGAAGTTCCATTTTTTCTCAGCGGAGGAGTTTCCTCAGAAAATGTTCATGATATAGCGAAGTTGAAAGGAATGAATATTCATGGTGTCGATATAAACAGTAGTGTTGAAATTCAACCTGGCCTAAAGGACATAGATGCGATCAATGATTTTTTAAATATTCTAAATTCTAAATTCTAAATTCTAAATTCTAAATTCTAAATTCTAAAATGAGATATTCAGTTGATGAAAAAGGATATTACGGCCAATTCGGTGGTGCCTACATTCCTGAAATGCTATATCCAAATGTGGAAGAGCTACGGGCTAATTATCTTTCCATTATTCAGGAACCTGGATTTAAATCTGAGTTTGAGAAGCTACTGAAAGATTATGTGGGCCGTCCGACTCCCTTATATAGGGCCAATCGTCTATCGGAGCGATACCATGCTACTATTTTTTTAAAGCGGGAAGATTTGTGTCATACCGGTGCTCACAAGATCAACAACACCATCGGACAAATTTTGGTAGCCAAGCGTTTAGGAAAGAAGAAAATCATTGCCGAGACGGGCGCGGGTCAGCACGGGGTGGCAACGGCAACTGTTTGTGCGCTCATGGGCATGGAGTGCATCGTATATATGGGACAGTTGGATATGGAACGGCAACGACCCAATGTGGAGCGTATGCGAATTCTGGGAACAAAAGTTGTTCCAGCGTTGAGCGGAAATATGACCTTAAAAGACGCTACGAACGAAGCCATGCGTCACTGGATCAATCATCCTGATGATACACATTATATTATAGGTTCTGTAGTAGGGCCACATCCTTACCCGGATATGGTAACCAGATTTCAATCGGTGATCAGTGAAGAAATTAGAAAGCAACTCCAGGAAGAGATCGGTAATCCATATCCTGATTATGTGATTGCCTGCGTGGGAGGAGGGAGCAATGCTGCAGGAGCATTTTATCATTTTCTGAATGATGACCACGTCAATCTTATTGGTGTTGAGGCAGCAGGAAAGGGAATTGATTCAGGTGAATCGGCAGCAACCACTGCGTTGGGTAAGCCTGGTGTGCTCCATGGAAGCAAAACCTTGTTAATGCAAACTGAAGACGGACAAGTTGTGGAGCCTTATTCAATTTCAGCTGGGCTGGATTATCCAGGTATTGGACCGATGCATGCACATTTGTTTGAAAGTGGTCGTGTGCAATTCTTAAGTGCCACTGATGATGAAGCCATGGAGGCAGGTATTGAACTGAGCCGGACGGAAGGAATAATTCCAGCCATTGAAACGGCTCATGCGATAGCCGTATTGAAAAAAATTGAGTTTAATCCCGATGATGTGGTGGTCGTAAATCTTTCCGGAAGGGGAGATAAAGATTTAGAGACGTATATAAAATGGGGGAAGTATTGAGAACCTCATCCCCAACCCCTTTTCCGGAGGAGAAGGGGCTAGGAAGTCCCTCTCCACTGGAGAGGGATTTAGGGTGAGGTCAAAGGCCGCGAACAAAAGCTCAACATGACAAAGGATGAACAACTAACTTTCAAATGAATAGAATCGAAAAACTTTTTAATCAAAAGAAGAAAAACATTCTCTCTGTGTTTTTTACGGCAGGATTTCCTGCGTTGAATAGTACGAAGCTAATCGCCAAAACTCTTGAAGAGTCTGGAGTAGACATGATTGAGATTGGAATTCCTTTCTCCGACCCAATAGCGGATGGGCCCACGATTCAGGAGAGCAATAAGATCGCACTGGATAATGGAATGTCAGTGAAGTTGTTATTAGAACAAGTAAGGGAAATCAGGAAAGAAGTTACATTTCCTATTATCCTGATGGGATATTTGAATCCTGTTCTTCAATACGGAGTTGAAAAATTTTGTCGCGAGGCTGTAGCAAGCGGTGTGGATGGGTTAATTCTTCCCGATATGCCGATGGATGAATATGTAGTAGAGTATAAAGAATTAATGGAATCCGTAAATCTCTTTAACACTTTTTTGATTTCACCCACTACATCTGAAAACCGGATCCGAAAGATTGATGAAGTTTCCAGGGGTTTTGTTTATGCGGTATCCTCTTCCAGTACAACAGGAGCGAAGAATGACTTTACGCAAGAGCAGGAAGTATACTTCGAAAGACTGCAATCTGCGAAACTGAAAAATCCTTTTCTTATTGGTTTTGGAGTTTCATCATATCAAACTTTTTCAAAAGCTTGTCAATACAGCTCTGGTGCAATTATAGGGAGTGCTTTTATCAATCTGTTGAAAAGAAGCCATGATGTAAAGAGGGACATACCGGAATTCATCAGATCTTTACAATCTAACCGACAATAGTAGTCCGAACCGTTCGGTTGATTATTTTTACAAACCCTCATGGAATTAAAAGTTCAAACCGGATACCGTCAGATATTAAGTATGGCATTGCCCATCTCGCTGGCCATGCTGGTCCCTCAAATTAATTTTATTACCAATAATATTTTTTTAAGTGGGCTAGGAGAAAAGGAACTTGCGAGTGCAGGCCTTACAGGTGTTTATTATTTGATTTTTGCTGTCATGGGTTTCGGGCTTAGCAACGGCTTGCAGGCTCTCATTGCCCGAAGAGCCGGTGAGAACAGGCCAACTGAAATTGGCAAGTTATTTTATCACGGTGTGTGGCTGGCCCTGGCTTTTTCAGCAATTGGTATTACCGTTACTTTTACCATCGCACCTTTTATTCTTCGGGCTACCATTCATGATCCCGTAATTGCCGAACAGGTAATTGACTTTCTTTTTATTCGGGTTTGGGGTTTGCCATTTCTATACATGTATGTAATGCGTAATGCGCTTCTGGTGGGTATCAATCTTACTAAACTTTTAGTCTGGAGTACGCTGGCAGAAACCATCGCTAATATATTTTTTGATTATGGATTAATTTACGGGCACTTTGGTTTGCCCGAGATGGGCTTTAATGGTGCAGCGTATGCCTCTATTATTGCAGAGGCGATTGGCTTAGTGGTAATTTACCTGATCATTCATTCGAAAGGCATATCGCGTGCGTTTTCGTTTTCTGAAAGAGTAAAATGGGATATGCCCTTGCTTACATTAATTTTTGTTCAATCGTCACCCCTGGTGTTGCAGTTTGCGATCAGCATCATTAGCTGGGAATTTTTTTACATTCTTATTGAACACCACGGCCCACGGGCATTGGCGGTATCGAATACGATGAGAAACATTTTTGGCATGTTTGGTATTTTTTCGTGGGCGTTTGCGGCAACAACGAACGCCATGGTTAGTAATATTATTGGGCAGGGGAGGAAGGATGAAGTTCTGAGTCTTATTAAGCGAATCGGATTTATTAGTTTTTGCATTTCAGTCTCATTTTGTATAATTCTTAACCTTTGGCCTTCGCTGTTTCTATCATCTTACGGACAAGGAGAAGATTTTATTGCAGAGGCAATTCCAATCGTGCGCATTGTGTCGGTAGCCCTGTTGCTCATGTCGATTTCTACAGTTTGGCTGAATGCTGTAACAGGCACTGGAAATACGTTAGTAAACCTAATGATTGAAATAGTAGCCATCGTTATCTATTGCGTATACGTATTCGTAGTATTAGAAGTATTGAAGTTACCTATTGCCATCGGTTGGATGTCAGAGTGGGTGTATTGGACATCCTTGTTTGCGATGTCTTTCTTTTATATCCGATCGGGCAAGTGGAGAAGCAAGAAGATTTAAATGCCCTTCCTGACTTTCTGTTAGCTTGAAATCTGAACTATTGTGTGTTTCAAAATCCTTATCTTTAGCCAAAATTAATTAAGTCAATAGATGTCCGAAACCGTGGAGTCGAAGCCTAAAGGTAAATCAGATATTAATCGTGATGTTTTGCTGAGGGCCTACGAACTCATGTGCATTGCCAAGCGGATGGCAGAAACGTACGATGAAAATCGTGAGGTATGCAGCAAATACGTTCACAGTACCTCACGCGGTCATGAGGCTATTCAACTTGCTGCGGGATTGCAACTAAAACCATTTGATTACGCATCACCATATTACCGCGATGAATCTTTGTTGTTGGCAATTGGATTACAACCGAATGAGTTGATGATGCAGCTGATGGCTAAACGTGACGATCCATTTTCAGGCGGACGAACGTATTACGGCCATCCGTCCTTGAGGCGCGAAGGTTTTCCTGTTATCCCTCATCAAAGTTCAGCAACTGGCATGCAGGCTATACCTGCTACGGGTATGGCTCATGGTATCGCGTATCTCGAATCACAAAAATTACTAAAAGGAAAGAACAACCCGATTGTGTTGTGTTCGCTAGGCGATGGTTCTGTAACAGAGGGAGAAGTGGCTGAAGCCTTTCAAATGGCGGTGCTGAAAAAACTTCCCATCCTTTATCTAATTCAGGACAACGATTGGGGAATATCGGCCATGGGAGATGAGATGCGTGCGATGGATGCGTATGAGTATGCTGCTGGGTTTAAGGGAATGGAACGCATGCGCGTAGATGGTTCAGATTTTATTGATTCCTACCATGGATTAAGTAACGCAATAGACTTTGTTCGCAAGAAGCGCGCACCAATTTTAGTACATGCCAAATGTCCGTTGCTGGGCCATCATACTTCAGGAGTACGAAAAGAATGGTATCGCGGTGATAACCTCGAAACTCAGCAACAAGAGGATCCTATCGTAAAATTTGAAAAATATTTGCGAGAGCAGGGTGAATCGGACAAAGTAATCGAAGGCATTCAAAAAAAATCTCTTGATTTTGTCGCTGATGAATATCAAAAAGCACTGAATTCTCCCGATCCCGATGTCAATGATTTTGATTCACACGAATTTGCACCCACTTCTGTCGTGGAAGAAAAAGGAAAGCGATCACCCAAGGGAGCCGAGAAAGTTGTCATGGTCGATGCAGCGCTTCATGCTGTGGATGAAATCTTAAAAAAACATCCGGAGGCATTGTTTTATGGGCAAGATGTTGGAAGAAGGTTGGGTGGTGTATTCCGTGAAGCAGCTACGCTGGCTCAAAAATATGGAGATAACCGTGTGTTTAATACACCCATTCAGGAGGCGTACATTGTAGGATCAACTGCAGGCATGACCGCAATAGGCGCAAAGCCTATCGTTGAAATCCAGTTTGCAGATTATATCTGGCCGGGTATTAATCAATTGGTGGAAGAACTTTCCAAGAGCTGTTATTTGACTAAGGGTAAGTTTCCAATTCAGTCACTCATTCGTGTTCCTATTGGTGCATACGGAGGTGGTGGTCCCTATCACTCAGGGAGTGTAGAGTCTGCGCTGCTGACCATACGTGGGATTAAAGTGGTGTATCCATCCAACGCAGCCGATATGAAAGGCTTACTCAAGGCATCCTTCTACGATCCTAACCCGGTGGTATTGTTGGAGCATAAAGGATTGTATTGGTCGAAAGTGCCCGGAACACTAGAAGCTAAGACTGCTGAACCCGATGAAGATTATATTATACCCTTAGGTAAGGCAAATATTGTTCAGCATGCTTCTGATGAAAAGATGAGTGCCGGTGAAACTGCTGTTGTAATCACGTACGGCATGGGCGTGTACTGGGCAAAAGAAGCTTCTAAGAATTTCAAAGGAAGAGTTGAGATTATGGATTTGCGTTCACTCAATCCGATCGATTGGGAAGCGATTACAACTTCCGTAAAAAAACATGGACGTGCATTTGTACTGACAGAAGAACCACTGCTGAATTCTTTTGCCGAGTCCCTGGCAGGAAGAATTTCAAAAGAATGCTTTGCGTCTTTGGATGCGCCAGTATGGACATTGGGTGCTGTAAATCTTCCCGCTGTTCCGTTAAATGTTGAATTGGAGAGGATGATGTTACCGAATGCAGAGAAGGTTGAGAGGGCGTTGGAAGAGTTGTTGGCTTATTGAGCGTAGAGGTTTGTTAAATGGGAAATAAACGCAATTGGGTATATACAAATGTTAGCGGTAATTTTTTTTGGACGACACACAACGATGGACAAACTTTTGCGACAAATAAGAAACTGTAAAGAGTGTGAACAACACCTTAAAGACGGTGTCAATCCTATTATTGCTGCGAGTCGAAAAAGTAAACTTATTATCATAGGACAAGCACCGGGACGAATAGTTCATAATAGCGGCACTCCGTGGAATGACAAAAGCGGAGACAACTTGCGAAGTTGGTTAGGCATAGACAAACCAACATTTTATAATACCGACATAATTGCTTTAATGCCAATGGGATTTTGTTATCCTGGGACAGGCAAGACTGGGGACTTACCACCACGACCTGAATGTGCACCTTTGTGGCACGACAAATTATTGACATTGATGTATAATGTCAAACTCGTTTTACTTATTGGCCAATATGCTCAAAACTATTATTTAGGCGACAAAGCAAAAAGTACCTTGACAGAAACTGTTCACCAGTTCAAGAACTATCTACCAAAGTACTTTCCGTTGCCGCATCCTTCACCACGAAACAATATTTGGCAAGCTAAAAATGAATGGTTCGGACAAAAAGTTTTACCAATATTGAAAAAGCAAGTTCAAAATATTGTAAGTTGACACATTAACGGACAGGAAAAACTACCGCTAACAAAAAATGCATAATCAATGGCGGGGTTCAGTATAAATTTGTAGTTTAATTTTTCAAATTACGTTTGGTTTCGTGGGACAGTGACGCGCTTCGAACACTCGCCACTGCTTATGCACAAACGTTGTAGCTCATGCGCTAAGACAGCGGTTTCCACAGACAGGACGACACAACTGATGCAGATTTGTTCCGCCTACAACAGGTGCAGACGAATTGATCAAACAAGATTTCTTCACATGGACAACATTTTGCCCGTAATCATCATTCATTCTGCACTTTCAAAATTAGTTGGAATATTTTGTGATTTTCTCATCTTCTGTCTAACTAATAAGTAGAGATAATTAAAATGGAAATATTTTGATGAGCTATGATTTTCTAGAAACTATTAAAGAAAATGAAAGCATAATCTATAAGCTTGTCAGAATTTATGCTGAAAAGTATGATGACCAACAAGATTTGTACCAAGAGATTATCTATCAACTATGGAAGTCTTTCAATACATTTCAAGGGAAATCTAAAATCAGTACTTGGATTTATAAGGTTGCACTAAATACTTCACTGGCACATATCAACCTAAAGAAGAAGCATTCAGGAAGAGTTTCCTTGCAAAATATTGAACTTCAAATTGAAGACAGAATTGATACACACATGGAAGATAAAATTATCGAGATGTATCAACAAATAAGAAGATTAAATGAAATTGATCGAGCTATTATTTTTCTTTCCTTGGAAGGAAAGGGCTACGAAGAAATAGCCGTGATAAGTGGATTTACAATTTCAAATGTGGGCACTCGGTTAAACAGAATTAAGCAAAAACTAAAAAATCAAATTGGTAAAGAATAGAATTATGGAATTAGAAGAAATGAAAAATCTTTGGGATAATATGAATCAAAAGGCTTTAAGGCAACCGGGTTTTGTACAGCATAACATAAGTAATATGACGCAATTAAAGTACAATGAAAAGGCTAACCTATTTAAAGTTGGTGAGATTATGGGATTATTAGTTGCCTATACTTTAGCAGGGATAATTTTATACAAATTTAATATTCTGGATACATGGTACCTGAGTATCTGTGGAGTAATCTTGGTCATGTATCTTTTGGTAATGCCACTTTACACAATCACTGGAATTAAGAGAATGAAAAAAATCAACTTGGCAAAATCAAGCTATAAGGAAGTTATGGAACACTTCTATTCTGTTAAAAACAGATTGAGACAAGCAGAAAAGATAAGTTTAATGGCAAGCCCCTTCTTATTTATTGCATCTATGGTGGTTCTCACAAAAATGGTACTAGATATAGATTTTTTTACCTTGCCTTTTCAATTGCCTATACTGTTACTTATTGTTTTATCTTTTATTGGAGCAATCTTGTTCAATATCTGGGCTTTCAAAAAAAGGGGGAAACAGCTTCAATCTGTAAAGCAATTACTGGAGGAAGACAACTAATTTAAAAAATGAACTTAATTATGACAGAAAATAAAAATACAGGAAATGGCATTGGTATTGGCGCAGCTCTTGGACTCTTATTCGGTGTAGTCTATGGCACTTCTTCAGGAAATACTTCTTTAAGCATCGCAATGGGATTATCTATAGGCGCTGCGATTGGTGCTATTTTTGACTTCGTCAGAAAACAGGAAATATTTTGAAACAGAAATCTATACGGGTTCCCAACTCAATAAATGTTAAACGGACGCATTTGCACCCAAGCAAATAACGGAGGACGCGCACGAGCTATAACAAAAATGTTTCTGCAATGGCGGGGTGAAGTGTAAGCTATAAGTTTTTATCTTCGTTCAACGTTTGGGAGACGACTAAAATGTAAGGGTTAACCGTAACAGACTTTGAATGAATAATGAGATATTTTTTTACTTGGGACTGTCAGCAATTATAATTCACGAAATGGACGCAGTTAGATGTAAAGAGTGGAGAATATTTCCCGGACTTTCTTTGCTTGAAGACAATTGGGGATTTAAAATATTTATGATAGCTCATGTACCATTGTTTTACTTTCTGTTTTTGGGACTCGTGGGACAAAGTGATAATTCACAACTTAAATATGGACTTGACATATTTTTTATAATTCACGTTGGACTCCATTTACT
>JANNQJ010000171.1:0-1894 GCA_031400675.1 Cyclobacteriaceae bacterium | reverse complement strand
TCTACATGCTCGGGTCTGGTAGGGCTAACATACCCAAAAGGATTAGCGCTGGGTGCTGCCAATGGAAATGGAATCCTTTGTAAAAGCTGGTGGGTGAGTGGATGATTCGGACAACGAATTCCTACTGTATCTAACCCAGCAGTAACAAGATCAGGAATGATATTATTCTTTTTTAATAAGAGTGTTAACGGACCTGGCCAGAATTTGTCAGCAAGTTTGCGAGCACCTTCAGGTATTTCTGTAACATACTGCTCGACCTTTGTTACATTGGGTACATGAACAATCAACGGATCAAACTGTGGTCTGTTCTTTACGGTAAATATTTTTGTAACGGCACTTTTTCTAAGTGCATTGGCAGAAAGCCCATACACCGTTTCCGTGGGAATGGCCACCAACTCATCCTGCTCCAGCAAGCGAACAGCTTTTTCAATATCGTTACCGATTTCGGCCATAAATAACTTGATTGTGGAAGTGCGGCTATTATCTTTGAAAAGTAAATGAAATCACTATGAATAACAAAATGCGCTCTTTATTGAAAGTGGTGGCTGTCCTTCTGGTTTTGCTGGCTGTGCTCATGGAACTTAGCATTGTGATTATTCCGGCACTGGCTGGAATAAGATTTTGGATGGTGGTGATTGCTTTTGGTTTAATGCTGATCAGTTCACGATAGTCTTAATTTTTTAATCATCCGGAGGATGGATACGTTTTGTTGAGTTAGTGCCGCAACGTCCTCCAATGAAATCCATTTCAAATCATTTGATTCATCACTGATTTTTAATTCTGTTCTTCTTGCTGCGATAAAAGCGAAACGAATATCGTAATGCAAGTGTTGGGGAAAATCCTTTCGTTCGGGGATCGGGTGAATGTCTATATCAAAAACTCCATTCGTAAGATGAATGAGATTCGTGAGGCCGGTTTCTTCATTCACCTCCTGGATGGCTACTTGTAATATATTCTCATCGCCATCGGCATGACCGCCTGGCTGTAACCACTTATCAAGTTTGCTGTGATGAACCAACAGAGCATGGGTTTTATTTTCATCTGCAATCCACGCAGATGCCGTGATATGCCCTGGCAGGTGATCGCGAAAAAAGCAACGGGGAGATTGGAGTAAATGTAGGAACTGAGAAATAAATTCTTCCTCCTCCTTGAAATCGGTGCAATAGGCTTCGAGGGAGCGTACGAGTTCTTCTCTGGATTTCAAAAATTCTTTATTGAATGATGATGGTGACTTTATTGACTCGGTTGGCCTCCAGTTTACCCGTTTGCTCTCCGCCACCCGCGTTATCTTTGTCCTCTTTGCGCGCGATTACATAATAGGAGACAGCCTTTAGTTCTTTAAACTTGATATTTCCTTTTTTATCGGTCACACCTTCGGCCGCTATATTTTTCTCTGTTTTATAATCCTCCTCGGTTTCAAAGAGTTGTATCGTGACACCTTCTTCTATATTTCCCAGGTCATTACGAATGCTTATGGTGAGTTGTGTTTTAATGAGTTGAAAACTCAGTAATGCTATCAGGATCGATACTGATAAAATTTTAGTGGTTGGTTTCATGATTTATAGCTTAGTGGATACTATATTTTAATCTGTAAAGATTTTTTTGAGTACACGAATTATCGCAACAACACTACACCTCCCCGTTTCTCCAGAACACCATCTTCCGGGCGATATAAACTTCTGTACTTGATCACATACGAATACGTACCAGCTGGTAAAATCTGACCTGCATTGTTGTTATACCCTCCGTTCCATTGTTGCGACTGATCACCTTCTGCATTCAATCCGGTTGATTGGTATATAAGTTCACCCCAGCGGTTGAATATATAAAGTTGAAAGTCCTCAGACGCTACAAAATAAGTGAACGCATAAAACGTGCTGTTTGCAGTAACTGA
>JANNQJ010000170.1:0-7563 GCA_031400675.1 Cyclobacteriaceae bacterium | reverse complement strand
TTGGTTGTTTTGGCAGGATGTAAAAGAAATCTTCCGGAAAGATGCAACGGGTCCGAAAACACCTCAACAGGCAAAAATTTTTGTAGCGCTGGTGGCAGGCTTTATCGGATTCATTTTTATGATCACCATTCTGGCAGCCCTGTTTGGAGGCGAGTCTTCTACAGAAGATTCAACCGGATACTATCAACGGGCTACCGATTACTATAATAACCAGCAGTACGATTCTGCTGCATATTTTTACCGACTTGCTTTGATCGATGACTCCGAGAATCCTGAATTGTATTTTGAGCGGGGAAATGCTTTTTTAAATGCGAACAACACCGACTCCGCCTTGATTATGTTTGATAACGCCTTGGCGATTAACCCGGAGCATCAGCAAGCACAATACAATAAGGGATACATATATTTTAATCGTAAAAGTTACCGGCAGGCAATAGACGAGACAAAAAAAATAATGAACTATGCTCCGGGCTATACGGACGCAATGCTTTTAATAGGAGATAGTTTTTATAATCAAAGTCAGCTTGACTCAGCCTTGCGTTGGTATGAAGGCGCATACACAAACGGGTACCGCAGTGCCATACTCTGTCATTTGATGGCGTACATCTATGATAACAAAGGAGAAATTAGCCGGGCTATTGGCTTATACAAAGAAGCAATAAAGCAAGACAGCTCCATTGTAGACATTTATGCCCGCCTGGGTGAATTGGTTACAGGGGAAGAAGGGAATTGGTACAGGCAAAAGGCTGCGCGGATGAAATGAGTTTAGTTTTACATCATTCTATAAAAACTAATTCTTAAGCGGCCATGTCGTTTCTGCATATCCGATTTGAATTTCATCAGTTGTAGATCCATGATACCAAAGTCTTACCCTGTCATCTTCAATCAGAACAGCAGGAGCAACCGCTCCCAACGTTGAAAATGATTTGTCAGCATTAATAATAGGTTGTGGATTGACGTCCCAAGGGCCAAACGGAGTTATACTTCGGGCTACTCCAATCACATGCGGCTCATCAGTGGATGACATAAACAAATAATAGAAATTATCTGGACCTAAAATTAAATCGGCTTCAGCGACACCTAGTGAAGCCCAAGGAATTTCTTCCTTGGCAATAATCGGATTATCCTTTTTCACCCAGGTAATTCCATCTGAAGACATCGCAGCCAATAGATTAGCGGTAACTGAAGGACCACAATCCGCAAAGCAAAAACCTGCATAGATCATTATTAGAGAGTCTCTGTAAGTACTTATTGAAGGACTTGAGAGGGCATCCCGATCTAATCCGTTAAATGAACTTTCTAGTATAGGGGTAGTTTGATTTGATGTAAAATCTTTGCCATTGGATGACGTGGTGAGGCCGATCCCTACAGCACCTGAGCCAAAAACTCCATTTCCTGTATCCTGGTAACCTATAAAATACAAAAAATACAAATCGTTCAGTTTTAGTGCGTAGCAAGTTTCATGTGCGTTGCTCCAATCATTACTATCGGTATAAAGCATCCTGCCTTCGATGTTGCCATCTACTGGCACATTTGTCCAGGTAAGGCCGTCTGGAGATGTGGCTTGACAGATTTCGGGGCCTTGAGGATTGCGGTAAGCATCAAAACCGGTGTAGTACATCCGATACATACCACCGTCCTTGATTATTGAAGGGTCACCTACTAAAGGGAATTGTCCGTGAAAAATTGGATTCTCCTTTACAACCCAAGATTTCCACGTTAAGGGCGCTTCCTCATGACATGAAAAGAATAGTGTAACTAAGAAAAATAAACTATTTCTCATTTCCGATGCGTGCCTTAAGATGCCTATAATTCTTGTTCTAACTGATAGAGCTAAATTAAGAAATTACTTTTAATACCTAGACTGAACCTCCGCATTGCATAATATTTTGTTATGTGCGGCACTGGCATTGGTGTGGTTTTCGGAGGACTATTTCTTCGGTTTCCCCTTTCTATTTGATTTCATTTTTTTACTAAACGTCAACGCAAGTCCCATCTAATAGTCAAATTCTTTTTTCGTTTTCATTCCTGAGTCGTCAATCATTACATAACCTTTCATCGGTCGCTTGGTAAAGTCCATTGTTAGGCTGCCTGTTTTTTCAATGGCAGTTTCGTGAAGGTTGGTGTTAATGCGACACATCAATCCATCTTTGATGATGCCAAAGCACATTTTTCCATTCGTTACAAAGTGCCAATGAACGTGTAGTGCAGGCGGAAGTACAAATGATGATGATGCGTAAAAAGCGTAATGACCTGCTGTATGAAAAGGAGAACAGCTTGCATGAAACGTTGAAGGCTGCTAGGGCGTATGTAAGGGGTGCCTTTGGATTCCTAAGCGCGGAACATGTTCAGATTAGCCGGTTGCGTTTTTCTAAACCAGTTGCGTAATGCATCAGCCTAAAAAATGAAACCCCTGCAGTAAGACTGCGGGGTTTTTTATTTACCCTCCTTGCTAAACTCCAGCATCACCTTGTCTTCCAATAATAGGTAAAGCTTGTTCCCTTCGATTTTGTAAGCCTGAACACTACTCAGCGATTGGAAGTAGGCATCCTCAATGGGCATCCTGTCCTGACAAAACATTTTAGTAGAACCAATACCGGTAAATGAGAGCGTTGCCTCTGTAGATTGATAACCTCCGAAGAAACGATTACAGCCCGCAAACCCGCTTATCTTTTTATTGGGTTCATCCAGCGTGAGGGTAACCGGTTGACCTACTGTAGAAAGATCAGTATCACCCATTTTAACAAGCTTCCATTCAACATTTGTAATGGCCACTTGTTGAGCTTTGCAGCTTATCAATATTACTAGTGTTATGAATATCAGTATTCCTCTCATGGTAGTAGCTTACAATACGTATTGATATTTCGTTACGCGTTGAAAATCCGACCTATCTTCATGACTTAACTGTCGTCCTGTCTCCTAACTTCTCAACTTCTATTTAGCGTAGGCCACACTTCTCATCTCCCGTATCACCGTGACTTTAATCTGACCAGGGTATTGCATGTCGCGCTCAATCTTCTGTGAGATTTCGAAGCTTAATTGTCCTGCGCGTTCATCGGTTGCCCTTTCCGCATCTACAATGACACGTAACTCACGACCAGCTTGTATTGCATAACATTTTTCAACTCCCTCGAAACTCAATCCTACCTGCTCCAAATCCTTGAGACGCTTGATGTATTGTTCCATGACCTCGCGCCTTGCGCCCGGGCGTGCACCGCTTATGGCATCGCAAGCCTGAACAATAGGAGAGAGGATGTTCGTCATTTCTATTTCATCGTGGTGGGCACCAATGGCATTGCACACGATCGGATGTTCTTTGTACTTCTGGGCTAACTCCATGCCTACAATCGCGTGGGGCTTTTCTAATTCTTCCGGCCATACTTTACCGATGTCGTGTAACAGGCCTGCGCGTTTGGCTTGCTTCACATTTAAGCCAAGTTCGGTTGCCATAATGGCGCACAGGTTTGCCACCTCGCGCGAGTGTTGTAAAAGATTTTGTCCGTAAGAAGAACGGAAGCGCATGCGCCCAACCATTCTTACTAACTCAGGCGCTAAACCATGAATGCCCAGGTCAATTACGGTGCGTTCTCCAATCTCAACAATCTCATCATCAATATTTTTGCTGGTTTTAGTCACGATCTCTTCAATGCGAGCCGGGTGAATCCGACCGTCTTGCACCAGTCGGTGCAACGACAACCGTGCGATTTCTCTTCGGACCGGATCAAAGCCAGAAATGATAATGGCTTCGGGTGTGTCGTCCACAATAATCTCCACACCTGTGGCAGCTTCGAGTGCGCGTATGTTACGCCCTTCACGTCCAATTATTTTTCCTTTGATGTCGTCACTTTCAATATTGAATACAGATACGCAGTTTTCTATTGCGTGTTCGGTAGCTGTGCGTTGAATGGTTTCTACTACAATTTTTTTTGCTTCCTTGGTTGCGGAGAGTTTGGCCTGCTCCATAATATCCTTGATGTAGGAGTTGGCTTTTGTCTGTGCTTCATCTTTTAAAGAAGCTACCAATTGTTCACGGGCCTCATCAGCAGTTAACTTGGAGATGCTCTCGAGTACCTGGATTTTCTGCTGATTGAATTTATCGAGTTCTTCTTTGCGCTTCTTTACATTGTCAAGCTGCATGGCAAGATTTTGCTGCATCTCGGTAACATCAGCCTGTTTATTTTTAAGGGTTTCTAGCTCCTTGCTGATCTGCTGTTCGCGTTGCTTGATTTTTTGCTCATTAGAAATGATCTGGTTCTTCTTCCGGTTCGCCTCCTCTTCAAATTCGGTTTTCAGCTTGAGGATGTTTTCCTTGGCCTGAAGAATTTTATCTTTCTTTATATTTTCGGATGTGATTTCGGCTTCTTTTACAATCAGGGCTGCTTTATCTTCAGCTGCAGCATTACGCTTGCGATTTTTACGCTTGTAAAGAAATGTACCAAACAATAAACTGAGTACAACCGTGGCGATGGTACTGGCCAATGCTATGAGAATAATCTGTGACATACTGAAGTAATTAGAGGGTTAGTAACTACCCTGAAGATCCCGCGTTAATGGGATATGGAAGATTAAGAAGTGAAGAAGTCTATAGAATAGACTGAGATACCAAGTGATTCAGATGCGTCACTTTTTCAAATACAGTTTGATCAATTACCTGGTGAGTCTCTTCCGAAGCCATTTTTTCTACGAGGCTATCGAAAGCTACCATCGCCAGCAGGTCTTGTTTATCGTCAAGTCCAAACTGCTCTTTGTAAGATTTTAATTTTTCATTGATAAGCCTGCTCGCGTTTCTTACCCTTTCTTCATCCTCACCTTTCACCTTCATGGGGTATTCGCGGTCGGCTATCTTGATTTTTATTGAAAGTTCGTCCATTAATTAAATCTTACAGTAAGCTATCGGCTTAAATAAGCAATACTCTTATCTATTTCCCGAATGTAATCGTCTACTTTCTTCTTCAACTCCGAAACACTTCCGTCTTCCGGATTAATATTATCTACAATTTTAGATATTTTAATTTGATTTTTAAAATTAGAGAGCTGCTCATCGCGGCCTCTCAGCCCCGATTTAAGTTCCTGATTTTCAGTTTTTAACGATTTGATCTCTTCTTTCAGGCCTTTGTGTTCGTTGATGAGCACCAAAATTTTGCGCTCCAAGCCATTCAGGTTGGTTTTTAGGATTTCCTGGTCCATGCAGTCAGTTTTTTTTGTTGGCTTTATTTGCCGATTCACTTATTAAATCCTGCCTGCCCGTAGGCAGGCTCAACAGCCCCAATTTCTTTCTATTTCCGGATTACTGCACCTAATGTTTGCTCGAAAGCAGTCATCAGGCGGTTCATCGTTTTATCAATTTCTTCGTCCGTCAGGGTTTTATTTTCATCCAGCAACGTAAAACCCAATGCGTATGCCTTTTTACCTGTCGGAATATTATTTCCTTCATATACATCGAACGCGATGATCTCTTTAATCAATCGTTTCTCTGTTGTCAATACCATTTTCCGGATCTCATCAAAGCTAACATTTTTATCTAATACGAGTGACAAGTCACGCCTTACTTCCGGAAATTTAGGAACGTCTTGAATTACTAACTTAGGGTTTGCTGTATTGAAAAGCAAGGCAGTGTCCAGTTCTGTATAAAATATTTCCTGACGTACGCCTAAATCCTTAAGCAATGCGGGTTTTACTTTTCCGAGCGTGCCAATAATCTTATTGCCAGATGAAAGTTGCGATGCGTATTCGAACAGTTGATCTGTTACGTCTTCCTGCTTGACAGATGCGATGTTTGATTTTTGAATGACGTGCGTTACCTGTTGAGCCAGGTCGTGATAGGTCACGGGCTGTGTTTTGTGTTGCCAGTTTTCTGTTTCAACATTGCCCGTGATATACAAGGCCAGTTTTTCTTTTTCCACGTATTTTCCATCGGCTTTAAAATAGATCTTTCCGAATTCGAAAAACTTCAGGTCTTTTTGTTTGCGATTTATGTTGTAGGCACATACCTCTAAGCCTGTAAAAAGCATGGTTTGACGTAAAATTCCCTGCTCTTCGCTCAATTTATTGAGGATTTCAATAGGCTCTCCTATAAAGGACAACTGATGCTTTTGTTGATACGCAAGATTGGTAAGCGAATTCGTCCAGATTTCATAAAAACCATTGGCCACCAGCATCTGTCCGATGGTGTTTTTAAATTTGTTGATGTCCTTCTCCGGGAATTCAGCAATAAAATCAGATCCTGCAAAATCTTTTAATTCAATGTTATTGAAACCATAGATGCGCAGAATTTCTTCGATCACATCAGCCTCCTGAACAACATCAACCCTGTAAGGCGGTACAGAAACTGTGTATCGATCGTCTTTTTTATTGGTTACGTCAATGTCTAACCGGTTTAAAATCCCAAACACTTCTTCTCTTGGAATGACTTTACCAATGAGGCGGTTTACATTTTTGTCTTTTACTTCAATGATGTGGTTCGAAAGTTGAGTTGGATACACATCAATGATTTCTGATGATATTTCGCCTCCTGCAATTTCTTTAATAAGCAGGGCCGCACGTTTCAACGAATAAACAGTCAAGTTAGGATCAGGCCCCCGTTCATTGCGGAACGAAGAGTCTGTTTTTAATCCATGATGCAAAGCTGTTTTTCGTATGGAGTCAGAAGAGAAGTGCGCGCTCTCCAAAAAAATACGCGTAGTTGAATTTGTAACCCCTGAATGCTTGCCTCCAAACACACCGGCAATACACATACTCTCCTGAGTATTGCAAATCATTAAGTCACTACTGGTAAGTTCGCGTTCTTTGCCGTCAAGGGTCACGAATTTTGTACCCGCTGCCACGGTCTTCACAATGATTTCACCACCCGCTATTTTATCTGCATCATACGCATGCATAGGCTTACCCATTTCGTGGCACACGAAATTGGTGATATCAACGATGTTGTTGATCGGTGTAAGGCCAATAGCGAGGAGTTTATTTTTTAGCCAATCTGGCGAATCTTTTACCGTAATACCGGTCATTGTTAATCCTGAAAAACGATGACAGGCATTCTTATTTTCTACTGTTACCTTAATGGTAAGTTTGTTGCTATCAACTTTAAACTTGTCAACAGAAGGCCACTTGACATTTCGCCCTAAAGATGCCTTAATATCGCGTGCAACACCGATGTGCGAAGCGGCATCAATGCGATTAGGTGTAAGGCCTATCTCTATAGTATGATCAGATTCAATTTTAAAATATTCAGCCGCAGGTGTTCCAGGCTTAGCGTTGCCATCCAGCACCATAATGCCCTCATGACTTTCACCTAAACCGATTTCATCCTCGGCACAAATCATTCCTTCTGACTGCTCGCTACGAATCTTGGTAGATTTGATTATAAAAGGTTCCCCTTTCGTTGGGTACACGGTGGCGCCAACAGCGGCTACCACAACTTTTTGTCCGGCAGCAACATTGGAAGCACCACACACTATGGAAAGATCTATTTTAAAGCCGATGGAAAATACGTGGAAAAAGAAAAACTGGCCTTGTATATCACGGGCAATGTTGAAACAGAAAACTGGCAACACAAAACACAGCCCG
>JANNQJ010000169.1:0-7087 GCA_031400675.1 Cyclobacteriaceae bacterium | reverse complement strand
GAATCCCGACGAACCGCCCGTAGTTCACTCGTTGCGCGATCACCCAGACGTGCAGCGCGTCTTGAATTTTGTGCTTCTCATACACCGTGGGGTTCCAGACCTCAACTTTGTTACCGATCCCCACCAGCATCGCATCTTTTTCAATTTGCGCGTAGGTGAGCATGTTCTTCGGAATTAGAAACCGGCCGTTGCCGTCCAATTCCACCGTAACTATTCCCGACAAAAAATTCCGCTGTAGTGTGCGATACTCTTCGTTGAACTCGTTAAGACCTGAAATTTTTGAGAACACCTTTTTGAACTCCACCATGGGGTAAATAATGAGGCAAGGCTCAAAACCGCGCCTGATCACAAGCTCCGAGTCCCCTTCCGGGAGCTGGGCTTTGATCCGCGCAGGCAGTACTAACCTGCCTTTGGCATCAAGCTTACTTTCATATTCACTGGTGAAAAAGGTCATAGACTGTAGTGGTTGTCTTGTTTCCATCCCGCTTTCGCAGGATTATTCTAAACAAACATAAGGAAATTTCACCCACTTCCAACCACTTTATACCACTTTTTCAAATTTTATGACAAATTAATAGATGAAACATCCACTTTTGTTGTTTCACACGATAAAGCAGACTCGACCGAACTAAAGGCGAATCTTGCTAGAGTAAATGAGACTAAATTGCAGAAGGTGCGTTTTTGGGGTAAAATCGAAGAATTCTTTGAGCTGGTTATTTTGACAATAATCTAGCGAATCAATCAGGCACACTTTTTTGTTGATTATATAATTAATAAAAATTCAGTGTCAGAAATATCTCTGTTACTTCATTCAGGGAGATTATCATAAAAAAAGAGCACGAAACCGTGCCCTCTTTTATTTGTAAAAAATGAAAGATCAATCCAGTTCAAATGTAATCGGAACACTGAAACGAGTATCTACCGCAACGCCTCGTTGTGTACCGGCAACCCACTGGGGCATAGCAGCTACCACACGTACGGCTTCCTCTTTTAATAGTATGTCTACATTCTCACCAATTACATCAGAACCAACAACTTCCTGTACATTGCCATTTTGATCGACAACAAAATCAACAAACACAGTTCCTTCAACTTCTTTGTCCTGGGCTTCTTGTGGATATTGAATGTTATCGCGGAGGTAATTCATCATTGCTCTTTCGCCTCCAACAAAGGAAGGATCTACTTCGGCTTTATAATAAATAATTTTTCCGATTGCGTTTTTATACGTTGGCGTGCTTTTCGCCAATTCAATATTCGCCAACCTTCTTTGCTCAGCTTTTTCGACTCTTGCTTTTTCTATTGAAGCACGTCTGGCAGTTGCTGTTTCTGCTTTTTTGGTTTCGGCCGCTACCTCTTCGGCTGTTGTAACGGAGGTATCATTGGTGTTTTCTTTTGTTCCGCAACTTTGCCAAACGGCCACCGTGCACACTAGAACAAAGAGGTAAAAGTTCTTTTTCATAATATTTAGATTTGATCAGGAGATGCCTATAATCATGCCAGCTTCAAATCCATTCAAACACGCATTCTGGACAGGGTTGTATTATGAAGTGAGGACACTTTTCCTCACTATACCCGAAAGAAATTCACTTCGTTGGTACAGAAGCAAGTTGAAACCTTGCTACCAACTAATCACATTCAGTGTTTAAAGTTGGTCTAAAACTCCGCACTTCCAGGGAACCTCGGGAAAGGTATGACATCCCGAATGTTGGTCATACCGGTCACAAATAGCATGAGCCGCTCAAAGCCTAAGCCAAAACCACTGTGTGGAGCAGAACCGAACTTGCGTAACTCCAGATACCACCATAATTCTTTTTCTGGCAAGTTCATTTCGCGTATCCTGTTTAATAGCCGATCGTAGCGCTCTTCGCGCTGTGAACCTCCAATGATTTCGCCAATGCCTGGAAACAATACATCCATAGCACTAACTGTTTTTTTGTCTTCGTTCTGGCGCATGTAGAAAGCTTTAATGTCTTTTGGATAGTTATAAAGAATCACCGGCTTCTTAAAGTGTTTTTCAACGAGAAAACGTTCGTGTTCCGATTGCAGGTCAACACCCCACGCTTCAATGAGGTATTGGAATTTTTTCTTTTTGTTAGGATTAGAATTTTTTAGAATGTCAATCGCCTCCGTATAGGTGAGGCGTTGAAAATCATTATTAACGATGAATTTTAGCCTATCGACAAGTCCCAATTCACTTCTCTGATCCTGGGGTTTAGTCATTTCCTCTTCCTGTGCCCGTTTGTTGAGGAAATCGAGATCATCTGCACAGTTCTCTAGCGCATATTGGCAAAGGTATTTCAGGAAGTTCTCCGCCAATTCCATGTTATCCGTCAAATCGTAAAAGGCCATCTCGGGCTCAATCATCCAAAACTCGGCTAAGTGTCTTGTCGTATTGGAATTTTCCGCACGAAAGGTTGGCCCAAAGGTGTAAATCTCCCCTAACCCTAAGGCATAAGTCTCTCCTTCAAGCTGTCCCGAAACTGTCAGGTTTGTTTCACGACCGAAAAAATCCTCTTTGTGATCAATATGTCCTTTTTCATCACGGGGAGGCTTATTAAGATCCAATGTGGTGACTTTAAACATGGCACCTGCTCCTTCAGCATCTGAGCCGGTAATGATGGGCGTGTGCGTATAAACAAATCCGCGATCGTTAAAAAATTTATGAACGGCAAAAGCCATGGCATGTCTGATCCGCATGACAGCCCCAAACGTATTCGTGCGTGAACGGAGGTGGGCAATTTCCCTTAAAAATTCCAACGAATGCTTTTTAGGTTGAAGGGGATATTTTTCAGCATCACAATCCCCCAGTATTTCCAGCTGCTTTACTTTTATTTCTATCGACTGCCCTTTTGCAGGTGATGCAACTAATTCTCCGGTAACGGAGAGGCACGCACCTGTAGTGATTCTTTTGAGAACACCTTCTTCGAGTGAATTTAGTTCAACCACAGCCTGAACATTCTGAATGGTAGATCCATCATTTATAGAAATGAACTGATTGTTACGGAACGTTCGCACCCATCCTTGAACAGTAACCTGTTGTCCGGAAGGTGCGTAGGAAAATAATTCTTTGATCTTAGTTCTTTTCATGAATAGGTATTAGTTAGCCGTTAATCGTTAATGGCAATAACAACACCATTAACAATTAACTAATAACTATTAACGGATAAAATGGAACAAGTCGCAAAAAACGGCATTTTGTAAGTTTTATCAAAAAACTTTTTAACACGATGTTGATTTTAAGGAACAAGCCGAATTGATAACTTTGCAACCTACTCGAAGGTACAAAAGATGCAGAGACTTGGGTTAAGCCAATCGTTACAACAAAAGCTGTCGCCACAGCAAATACAGTTCATTAAGCTGCTCCAGGTGCCCACGGCAGAGTTGGATACCCGCATTGAGGAAGAACTTGAGATAAACCCTGCCTTGGAAGAGGGGGAAGATGAACAACCTGAAGATAAGGCCGAGGAAGAGGAGTTTGATGAAGCTGAAGCAAAGAAGGAAGAGGAGGTTGATTTAAAGGACTATCTCGGAGACGATGACTCCATCGGCTACAAAATGCAGAGTGAGGGTAACGGTGATGAAGAAGATCGCGAAATGCCGATCCCCATGGGCACCAGCTTACATGAACAACTTATGTCGCAGCTCGGGTATTTGGGGTTAAGTGAACATCAATATGCCATTGGAAAACAATTGGTAGGAAGCATAGAGGCCGATGGATATATCCGAAGAGAACTAGAAGCAATTGTGAATGACATGGCTTTCTCACAGGGTATTGAAACTACTCCAGAAGAAGTAGAGTCCATCCTGAAAAAGATACAATCCTTTGACCCCCCTGGCATAGCGGCCCGCAACTTACAAGAGTGTTTATTATTACAGCTCGAACGAATGGATAACGGCCACGATATTGATGTGGCAGTAGCCAAAAAAATTATTGAAGAGTGTTTTGATGAGTTCATAAAGAAGCATTATCAGAAAATTCAAAAGAAATTAGGGACGGAAGATGAGGAGTTTGTGCGTGACGCGGTAGAGTTAATCATCAAACTCAATCCCAAACCGGGTAGTGGCAGCTCTACCGGTATGGTAAAGAATCAATATATCATGCCTGATTTTATTCTCACCAATAGTAACGGAAAACTTGAACTGGCGCTTAACTCTAAAAATGCACCAGAGCTACGCATTAGCAAGTCGTACACAGAAATGTTCAAGGCTTACGATAAAGGTGACAAGAAAGACAAGAAATTAAAAGAAGCTGTGACCTTTGTGAAGCAAAAGCTGGATGCGGCTAAGTGGTTTATTGATGCGATCAAGCAGCGTCAACATACGCTGCTTCGAACCATGAAGGCAATTGTTGATTTTCAATATGATTTTTTTCTGGAGGGTGATGAAACCAAATTGAAGCCTATGATCCTTAAGGATATTGCCAGTATGATCAGTATGGATATTTCAACGGTGTCGCGTGTAGCCAGCAGCAAAGCAGTTCAGACTGATTTTGGTATTTTTCCGTTGAAATATTTTTTCTCAGAAGGTATCGCTACCGATTCGGGTGAGGAAGTGAGTAGTAGAGAAGTAAAACAAATTATCAAAGACATCATTGAAAGTGAAGACAAGGATAAACCGTTCTCAGATGATAAGCTTGAAACAATCTTAAACGAGAAGGGTTACAATATTGCAAGACGCACCGTTGCAAAATACCGCGAGCAGTTAAACATACCGGTAGCCAGGTTACGTAAAGAAATGAGGTAGTGAATATACTGGCCCGTGTAATTTCCTTTATTTTTCATCCGTTGTTTATGGCCACGTATCTGCTTGGGTTATTGTCATTTTATTTACCATCTGCATTGTATCCAGTTAACATCACATCGCGATGGTCGTTTCTGTCACTCATTTTCTTAATGACTTTTGTACTTCCTGCCATTAATATAGCGCTCTTCCGGATGATTGGCACCATCTCTTCTTTTACCATGATTCAAAGGAAGGAACGTATTCGTCCATTTTTTCTAATAACAATAATCTATTGTTTTGTAACGTATATTTTCTCGCTTAAAACCAAAATTAGTACCGATGATGCCCTTTTCAAACTTTTACTCATCATTGATTGCTTGGTTATTGCCGCTACCATGATTACATTTTTTTATAAGGTGAGTATTCACAGTATTGGAATAGCGGGGATATTGGGAATTGTTATTTCTTTAAATAAAGTGGCTGAGAATAATGCTCTTTTTCTTCCAACAATCGTGCTCTTTATTATCGCAGGACTCGTGATGTCTGCGCGGCTTCAGTTAAATTCGCATACTCTGCGAGAAGTGTTGGTGGGGGCATTAACGGGTTTTTCCATTGGCTTTTTCGGAATGATTATTTTGTTTTAAGTAATTATATATGCTATGAGTACATATCAATACCTGAAATACAATCTCGAGAATCATGTAGCCACCCTTACGCTCAACCGTCCGGATGTATACAATGCACTCAACGATGAAATCACATTTGAAATGCAAGATGCATTCAAGGCGGTATCAAAAGACGAGCATGTGCGTGTGGTTGTTTTGACGGGAGAAGGAAAAGCATTTTGTTCCGGCCAGGATTTGAAAGCTGCTTCGGGTGATCAAAAGAGATCCTTTTTACAGTCGCTTCACAAGCGTTACAATCCAATTATCAATGCCATGCGCTCGCTACCTAAACCAATAGTGTGTCGCCTAAACGGAGTAGCCGCTGGTGCAGGGTGCTCGCTAGCTTTGGCATGCGACATTATTGTAGCATCGGAAGAAGCAACACTCATTGAAGTATTCATCAATATTGGATTAGTACCTGACTCAGGTTCGTCATATTTTCTCCCACGCTTGGTAGGCATGGCAAAGGCCTTTGAAATGTGTAGCATGGGTACACGCGTAAAGGCAAATGAAGCGGCAGCTATGGGACTGATTAATAAATCAGTTCCGGCAGACGAGTTGGATTCAGCCGTAAAATCCTACACCGATTATTTTGCGAAAGCGCCTACCAAATCGATTGGACTCATCAAAAAGATGTTATCCAAATCAGCTACAAGTTCGCTGGAAGAAATGCTGGAGTATGAAGCCTACTGCCAGGAGATCGCTGGAGGTTCACATGACTACAAAGAAGGCGTTTTGGCATTTCTTGAAAAACGCAAACCAGAGTTTTTAGGGAAATAATTCCTTTAAAACGTAGCCAGCGTTAATCCAACCGTAAAGTTGTTGATCTCCGCACCGTCAGGTCCTTTACCGTCTTTGAACAGGGGCGACAACGTGTAGTTGGCATACACTGAAAAATTACCAGCCCCTACACGAAACAATGCGCCATACCGGATGGGATTGAGTTCATAGTTCTGTTTATCCTTCAACTTTTTTGTTTCTCCATCCTCTCGGTATTTAATTTTAGTAAAGGAATCATACAGCACACCAAACTTAAACCCTAACGATATTTTGAAACTGCGACCCGGGTCATCTGGATTAGAGCTAAACCGAACTTCAAGGGGTACGTCAATATAATTCGTTATAAGGCTTGATTTTTTTAAACTTGATGCCGTTGGAAGTACAGCAGAGACCAGCACCATACTTAACGAATCAGTGTTTGCTCCGGTAACGTATCCTAAGGTTTTATCATTGTTAAACTTATACCGTTCCAATCCAAAACCAATACCAGGATGAACACTGAAATTAGAATTCCCTATCTGGTAATCGTAATAATAATAAATGTTAAGGGTTCGTGATCCAAAGGGGTTTGTATTAAAACTTTTTTCTTCTGTGGGGAAATTTAAACCGAGGTCAATCGCAAATGTTCCGGGTATATTGGGGCGACCCTTCTTCTTTTCAGTAGGCTTGGTATCTACTTGCCCAATAGCTGCAATACTGAGAGCAGTAAACAAAACGAAAAACGAGAATTTTTTAATCATCACCAACTTTTTAAGTAACTCGAGGCACAAAAATAGACTTTTTGTTAAGGGTAGCAAAAAGGTCGTTTTTGGTTGAGCAAATTAATTATTTACATTTGCAGTCCAAAAATCACACTTGGACCCGTGGCATAATGGATATAGCATCAGACAGCGGATCAGAAGGTTGGGGGTTCGAGTCCC
>JANNQJ010000168.1:0-2349 GCA_031400675.1 Cyclobacteriaceae bacterium | reverse complement strand
CGAATGGTTGCGCTTTTCTTTCATCCCCTCATCAATCATTTCGCCCAACCACAAATCTTCCAGGTTTTTGCCGCGCACCAGAGTGGAAGAAGCACTATGCTCCTTAATAAATTTTGTGGCAGCGTCAGCTTCACGTTTGCTGCAGAATACTCATGAAAATAATTAAAAATACATGTGAGCGATTCATATCTATATGGTTGTAAACATAGGAACTGTTTAAATATATTTTATCCCCTTTTCAGGGGATCAATTGTATTACCCGGTAACATTATCAAAGTGTATTACCCGGTAACATTATCAAAGCAGCCAGGTGACTTAAAGGAGAAGGTAAATAGAAAAATTCACTAAACTTCACGTATGCTGACATAAGGCGTCATGAATATTTGAGATAACGGACACCTTGTTTGCCGCGATGCGTAAGCCCCGCAAATAAATGGAATTCAAAAATTCCCCTTTTTAAGAGATGTACAGATAGTTTACAACTATATCTTTGGGTATTTGTTACATTATTACCTGAACTTAAAAAGATCCTATAGAAATTATGCAGGTCAATTCAGTTACCCAACTTTTTATAGTCTTTTTAGTGGGGGCATTTATTTCAACGTCCATACACCATTTGATAAGTTATCTGGCTCGCAGGAAAAAGCCGCTTCGATTTGTTTTCTTCTTGTGGATCGCCTTAGTAATTTCTATTGCCATTAGGTTTTATACATTACTTACGGGAGCTGAGTCTGCATATCAGCCTTTCATCCTGCAAATTCTTGAGATGGCAGTCATGGCCTGTATGAGTTCTCATCTTACTTATAATGAGGCTGCCCGTTATATTCGATACATCATTCCCGTGAGTCTGACGGCAGTCTGCCTTTATTGGGCATTTCCAAAATATTTGGTTCTTATTCTTGGTGTAGCTCAGTTGATGAGTTATTTCTTGATTGGATATTTGACTTATCAACTGTATTTACAGAAGAAGCCTTACTTCAACTTACTATTAGGTGCAACTGTGGTAGCGTTACTGGCCTTTACTTTTTTTAGTGTTGGGCCAGTCGGCCTTGGTTTTCATTATCCAGTACCTGCCAGAGTCATGCTACTGGCTTTTTATCTTATTTCTTTCATCTTGCATGCAACCTATTTAAACAGGATGTCTGCGTTAACAAGTCAAAAGTTTGTGGAGAGTGAATTCATTACCACAAAATTGAAAGAACTTGATCACCTCAAAACCAAATTCTTCTCCAACATCACCCACGAGTTTCGCACACCACTTACGCTCATACAGGGACCCGCCACAGAACTGCTTGAGAAAACGAACGATCCTGAAGCCAAGAAGCTTCTGGAAATGATTAAAAATAACTCAGCGAGATTGCTCAAACTCATCAACCAATTGCTCGACCTCGCCCGGCTGGATGCACACGAAGTAAAACTGAACTACAAGCCTACGCGGCTGGATACCTTACTAAAAACTTCAATCTCTCAATTTACATCACTGGCCTCCTCAAGGGGTATTCAGTTGGAATGGAGAATTCCGGAAGAGGCCGGTACTGTTTTGATAGACGAAGAAAAAATAGAGACGATCGTTATCAACTTAATTTCTAATGCACTCAAGTTCACTCCCACAGCCGGAAAGGTGGTTGTCACTGGCTCTTTCAAGAACAATGTATTTGAGATGGAAGTGAAGGATAACGGCAGGGGCATTCCGGCAGAAAAACTAGCCCATATCTTCGATCGGTTTTATCAGGTAGAAGCTACCGATAGCAGCCACTCTGAAGGCACCGGTATTGGCCTGGCCCTGGTGAAAGAGTACGTAGAATTGATGAAGGGTGTTATTCAAATTGAAAGTAAGACTGGGGTAGGAACGTCTATAAAGATTTCGCTCACGTTGGTTAAGCCACCCCTTGAGTTACCAGAAGAACCCACCACTGTTTCTAAAAAACAACCAACGCAAGAAGAAGAAACCCCTGTTGTGAACAGTGAGCTGCCCCTGTTGTTGATTGTAGAAGATAATGAAGATATCCGCGCCTTCATAAAAACTTGCCTGGGGCTTCAGTATCGGTATAGCGAAGCGAGGCATGGGCGTGAAGGACTTGAAAAAGCAAGACATGAAATTCCGGATGTATTGATCAGCGATTTAATGATGCCCGAAATGGATGGATTAGAACTCTGCCACGAGATAAAAAAAGACAGGCGCACCAATCATATTCCCTTCATTATGTTGACTGCTAAAGCGGCTGAGGAAAACAAAATTCGTCAAAGTCATGGAGTTCAAGATCTACAACAGTATAATCCTCATCATCGACAAACTTCAGATGGACGTTCGTTGGTTCCGTTTTGATGCTAACGAAACTCTCTACTGGC
>JANNQJ010000167.1:0-1553 GCA_031400675.1 Cyclobacteriaceae bacterium | reverse complement strand
CCCAATTCACCTTTTGGATTTTCAGCACGTACGTAAAAATCCTGAGCCTGCGGACGAATCTTTTTTGGAACCATTGCCTGCGGATCAAACTCTTTTGTTCGCTTGTGCTCTTTCTGCAGTTTTTCCAAACACTGCTCAATGATTTTCAACGACTCATGAATCTCTTGCATCCGTACCCAGGTTCGATCCCAGCAATCGCCAATTGTTCCCTTTTTTCCTTCTCCTATCGGAACGTTGAAATCCAGTTCAGGATAAACAGAGTACCCATCTACCCTTCTTAAATCAAAACGCAGACCTGAACCGCGTAACATGGGGCCGGTCACTCCATAGTTTATAGCCAGGTCAAGGGGAAGCACGCCCACATTTGCTGTGCGTTGAACAAAAATCTCGTTTTCAATCAAGACGGTTTCTAATTCCGAAAGTTTTGGCTTAAGGTATTTTACAAATTCTTCACAACGTTCTTCAAAACCCACTGGTACATCGTAATACAATCCCCCTATCCAGATATAATTGTATAGAAGCCTAGCTCCACAGGTCCATTCTAACAACCTGAGAATATGTTCGCGGTCGCGCATCACCCAAAAGAAGGGTGTGAATGCCCCGATGTCCATACCATACGTACCGATGGCTATAAAATGTGAGGCTATACGATTAAGTTCTGCTACTAGCACTCTTATATATTCCACACGTTTTGGAAGTTGATCAGCAATGCCCAGCATTCGTTCAACGCCCATGGCATATGCATGTTCCGAATTCATGGAGGCCACGTAGTCCATCCGATCGACATAGGGTATAACCTGATTATAAGGAACACTTTCAGCATGCTTTTCAAAACAGCGATGCAAGTAGCCAATGTGCGGAACGACTTCTTTAATAATCTCTCCATCCATCAGCACCTCAAGCCGCAGCACTCCGTGAGTGGAGGGATGTTGCGGTCCCAGGTTGATGATCATCTCCTCTGCACGCAAACCATCCTCCCTGAACTTGTTTGGCTCCGATTCGACTAAATTATTAGTCTTATACTTATATTGAATATTGTCAGTCGGCATCAGGGCATCCTCAAATCTTTAAATTAGTATTCCACTTTCACGTCTCTATAATACTCCTGGTGTTTATAATCCTTTTTTAACGGATGGCCTTCCCAGTCCGCTGGCAACAATATTCTTCTTAAATCCGGATGACCATTAAACTTTATTCCAAACATATCAAAAGCCTCTCGCTCATGCCAGTTTGCTGTTCGCCAGATTTCGCTTACTGAATCAATCTCCGGATTCTCTCTTGGTAAGATCACTTTCAGCATCACATGATGATTGAAAGGGATGGAATACAGGTTGTAAACAACTTCCATTGTATTTGCTTCAGGACCATTGTCGATGCCCGCCAAACAGGAAAGCATATCAAAAAAGGTTGAAGGGTTTTGATAGAGTTCCTGGCAATTTTTTTTTATTTCTGAAGATGGAACAAGGATCGCTTTCGGTGTAGCTTTTTCATCAATACGAAGGTCATTCGCAGTGCTTTTAACTATCTCAACGAGTTGCTGAAAATCAAGCATG
>JANNQJ010000166.1:0-15274 GCA_031400675.1 Cyclobacteriaceae bacterium | reverse complement strand
CGTCCGTTAAAAGGAGAAACATTAGCCCTTCAAACTGCCGAGAACGTATCAAAAATTTATAACCGCGGAGTGTATGTGGTTCCCAACATTTGGAAAGTTGGAGCCACGTATCAGTTCAATGACACGACCAGGGGCCCAACTGATCAGGGCCTGCAAGAGCTTTTGGGAAAGTTGGAGGAGTTAATTTGCTTTCCATACCAAGTTATTACCCAATCGTGGGGGATGCGCCCCACGACCCCCGACCGCAGGCCTATTTTAGGGCCACACCCCAGTCATAATTCCGTGGTAATTTTTAATGGGTTAGGTACAAAAGGTGTATGCCTAGCACCTTATTTTTCAAATGTTTTAGCAAGTTGGCTTGAAAATCATGCTCCCATAAACAAAGAGGTGGACATTCAGCGTTATAAACACTATCATTATGATGGAAATTTGTTGAGATGAGTGCTACTGCGAGAGTTTTTTTTCTTGGACTACTGGTTTTACTGATTGCGCCAACAGCTACGGAAGCTCAACGGGCCAACGAAGTATTTGGCAAAAACAGGATTCAATACCGCACGTTCGACTGGTTCTATTTAAGTGGAGAGAACTTCGATGTGTATTATTATGATGGCCGCAGGGCAATTGCTACAGAAGCACTTCAGTATCTTGAATCCGAGTTTGACCGCATTACAGACCTGATCGGCTATGCACCGTATTTTAAAACCCGAATATTCCTTTATAATTCATTAGCCGACCAACGCCAAAGCAATGTGGGTCTGAATCGAAACCAGTTCAATGTGAATGGTGAAATTGAATTTGTTAAACCGTATATAGAGGTTGCCCATCTGGGTACCGCACAAGAGTTTAAACAAGAACTTCTTTTCAAAGTCTGCAGTCTGCTGGTGAACGAGATGATGTATGGTGGCAATTTGAAGGAGATGTTTCAAAGCGCCTTGCTTTTGAATTTATCGGAGTGGTTTGTAAGTGGAGCGGCCGAGTATATAGCCCGCGGTTGGACAGCCGAAATGGATGACTACGTCCGCGAAATCGTAAGAACCAAACGTATCAATAAAGTATACAAATTTACAGGGCATGAAGCTGAGCTGGTGGGCCAATCTTTTTGGAATTTTGTGGCCGAAAAGTATGGCAAGAGTAGCATCTCCAACATCCTCAATTACACCCGCATTACCCGCAACGAAGAGAAAAGCATTTTGATAACCCTGGGGGTTAACTACAAGCAAATAATAAAAGAGTGGCAGCAATATTATTCTCAAATGCAACAGCAGGTGAGCCAATCCTACGTTAGCCCTGCTGATTCTACAAAGGAACCCTTACGTCATAATGCAACAACCCAGTACACCACACTAAAAATAAGCCCTGACGGAAGGCACATTGCTTATGCGGAAAATGATCGCGGAAGATATATTGTAAAAGTCCGTTCGATTACCAGTGGAAAGGAAACCACAATTTTAACATACGGTAGCAAAGTGATTAGCCAAGAGGTAGATTATCGTCTGCCAATTATTGGCTGGTCGGACGCGAATACACTTGGTGTGATAGCCGTGAAACAGGGCAACTACACTTTTTGGTTGTATGACCTGAGCACCAAGACCAAACTGCCTCGCGAACTTGATCGGTTTAATAATGTAAGAAGCATAAGTTTTTCAGCAAACGGTAGATTGGCTGTACTCAGCGCAGATTATGAAGGCAGGAATGATTTATACCTGATTAGTTCGCGAAGAGACCGCATCAGACGACTTACGAATGATTTGTATGATGACCTTGACCCAACCTTTATTCCGAATACAAATAAAATTGTTTTTAGCTCCAACAGAACTTCTGACTCCTTGAATGCAAAGAGCAAGGCGTCATTGACTGACCTTACGGATAATCATAATCTTTTTGTGTTTGATCTGGATACAACAAAGTCTATCGTAAAACGGATAACCAACACGCTGAGTAAAGATTACGCTCCCATTGCACTGAACAGCCATGTATTTTATTACCTAAGTGACCAACGTGGTATTATAAATCTTTTCAAATATGACCTCACATCCGGTATTTATACGCAGGTCACTAATTTTGCTACCAGTATCAAAGAGTATGACTTCAATGCAGGTAGCAGTACGTTTGCAATGATTACGAATAGAAGAATGCGGGATGAAATCTATGTGAGCCATAATTTTAACCTGAATCGTCAGGTATTTACACCTGCTACCAGGAGAAAAGAATTGCAACAAGCCAGGATAATCCGTGAAAAAAGAAAGCAGGAAGAAAACAAAAATATGAGTATTCGGGACTTGATAAATGCGCGACTGAAAAATTCACAAGAAGAGGATTCAACGAAACCGCAACCAGCCGACTCACTGCTTGTTAAAAAGGATTCTTCAGCAAGAGACTCCATTACCGTGAAGCCTGATACACTGAAGCCAAAAACTGAAGTGATCAACACCGACAATTACGTGTTTGAAGACGAAGCAGTGAAACAAACGCAGCCCAGTGAATCATTTCTTAACCGCTACATGAAAGCGCAGGATAAGACCCGTACAAAAGGTCCCTTCCCCTATGAATCCAGGTTCAGTGCCGATAACCTGATCACTTCAGCAGTAATTGATCCGTTACGATCATCAGCCGGGTCTGGAGGCTTTGGTATTTCCGTTGAGCGGCAAATGAATGATATGCTGGAGAACTACCGCCTTATTGCAGGCCTCATGACTACAGTTGACTTGCGCAACGGTGACTTCTGGGCCGAGGCTCAGTACCTTCCACATTGGCTTGACTTCAGCGCGCGCTTTGACAGGAAGGGTGTTCGGTGGGAGCCCTTCACTTCAAGCACTACGTTCAAATATTCATTGAATAAATTAGAGATTGGAGCTTCTCTTCCATTTAATGACCGTACCCGACTAAGTTTAAAACCCTTCGGTGCCTTTGCCCGGTCGGCTGATCTGGGAGCCGCCAATGTTGTGCCGATAACGCCTCCCACCGCAGAACCCGTTAATAATTTTTATGCAGGTGTAAAATCGGAGTTGGTGTACGATAACTCAATTAATGTGGGGATGAATATTATTGAGGGCACACGGGGGAAAATTTCGTTTACACATTATCAGGGTCTGAATGATGCAAACAACAGCTTCAGTCAAATCTCTATGGATGTGCGTCACTATCAGCAACTCTATAAGGAAATAACATTAGCCGTTCGGGGTTTTGCGGGTTCGTTCTATGGGCGGTCACCTAAGGAATATCTGTTGGGCGGAATGGATAACTGGATTTTCAATGAAACGAAGTTTAACGGGACTACAGCTACCGGAGAGCAAAACCCCTTAAATGTTCGGACTGAAAATCAGGACATACTTTTTGCGGAGTATGTTACCAATCTTCGCGGATTTGATTATTCAACTTTGTTTGGTAATAATGTGTTACTGTTAAATGCGGAGTTCCGTTTGCCAATCATACGGGCTTTGACGGATGGTCCAATTACTTCTAATTTTTTAAAGAATCTACAGCTCATTGGCTTTTATGATATTGGAACAAGCTGGTCGGGCAAACCTCCTTTTTCTGAAGGTGTCAGTGTAAGCTTTGAGCGATACAAAAGCGGCCCATTCCAAATTGATGTAAAAAATTACCTGAATCCCTGGTTGTATAGTTACGGTGTGGGTATGCGTTCAGTCGTGTTAGGGTATTACATGAAAGTAGATGTAGCGTGGCCGGTAGAGAATTATGAAGTTGGAAATGCAACCTGGTTTGTTACCCTGGGCTTCGATTTCTGATAAAGATTGGTAATTTTCCAATCGTAAATCCTCACTATGATAAAATCGATGACCGGCTTCGGCCACGCCAAGCATGACGATGGCCAGTTGCAGATTACCGTTGAGGTAAAGAGTCTGAACTCTAAGTTTTTAGATTTAGGGCTTCGGTTACCCAGAATGTTTTCAGAAAAAGAACTGGAGGTAAGAAACCTGATCAGCGAAAAGCTGGAACGTGGTAAAATTTCTTTCGCGATTGAATATCAACGCTACGGACAACAGGAAATTAAACAAACCTATAACGAAGCACTTTTTTTGACGTATTACGCGCAATTGAAAAAGCTGGCCGACAAGGCAATAGCTCCATATGAAAACCTTTTTGAGATAGCGTTAAATTCACCCGATGTAATTCAAAGTAAGTTGGCCGATGAAAACTCCGATGAAGATTGGGTTAATGTTAAAAAGGTTGTTCTCCAGGCAATGGCTCACTGCGATGAGTTTAGAAAGGCTGAGGGTAAGTCGTTGGAGATAAAACTCACAGAATACGTTAAGTCAATCGGTAATGCACTTAAAAAAGTAGAGGAACTTGATCCTAAACGCGTAGAAAAAATCCGTGAAAGGCTGAAAGGAAATGTGGTGACTTTTTTAGGAGAAGAGGGGTACGACACGAACCGGCTGGAGCAGGAAATTATTTTCTATATCGAAAAACTGGACATTCACGAGGAACGTGTACGCCTGAAAACCCACCTTGATTATTTTTTACTGATTTTGAATGAGGCACAATCAGTCGGAAAAAAGCTTGGTTTTATCTCACAGGAGATTGGCCGTGAAATCAATACCATCGGCTCCAAAGCCAACGATGCCGAAATCCAGAAACATGTGGTGATGATGAAAGAGGAGTTGGAGAAAATTAAGGAGCAATTGAACAACGTGCTTTAGAATTTTAACGTCACTTCGAACCTGCCTGCCGGAAGGCAGGTGAAGACACGGAGGGGGATGTGCGGAATGAGAAATTCCCTTTATAAAAAACTCATCTAACCCTTAAGGGATTTCTCTTCGCCTGCTGGCGGAGAGAAATGACGGCTAGTTTGGTTTGTGTTCGGGGATTTTCTCTTCGATCGCCACACTTCAATAATCGGAGGAAGAATTGAAACCAGGATGATCGCAAAAACAACAATCGTAAAATTATCTTTAATCACCGGCAGTCCTCCAAAGAAGTAGCCAAGAAAAAGAAAGCTCGTTACCCAGGCAATACCACCCACTACATTGTAGGAGGCAAACTTCCCATAGCTCATGGTGCCAATACCCGCTACAAACGGAGCAAATGTTCTGATGATGGGAATGAAACGAGCGTAGATAATAGTTTTACCACCGTGCTTGATATAAAATTCTTGTGTTTTATTTAAGTACTCAGCTTTCAAAAATCTATAGCGGCCGCTAAATGCTTTCGGGCCAATATACTTGCCAATATGATAATTTACCAGGTCCCCCAATATGGCAGCCAGAATCAACAGCACCCACATGAATACAATATGAAGGGTAGCTTCGGGCTTGGCAAGGATAGCACCTGCAGCAAAAAGCAAAGAATCGCCCGGTAAAATGGGCGTAACAACCAGCCCCGTTTCAGCAAAAATGATGAGAAAGAGTATAAGATACGTCCAGGTTTGATAGTCATTTACAATTTCAACCAGGTGTTGGTCGATGTGCAATACAAAATCAATGAGTGATTTGATTAATTCCATCATTGCAAAAGTAATCAAGTATCTTTGCAACACGATAGATGAAAGACTTTAAAAAATACTACATCATACAAGCACCTCCTGAAGAGGTGTATTTAGCGTTAACGCGGGAGGCTACTATTCAATTGTGGTCGGGCGCTCAAGCTGAAATGCGTAAGGAGCCGGGAACCGAATTTTCATTGTGGGATGGAAGCATCGTTGGTAAAAACCTGGAGTTTGAAACCGGTAAAAAAATTGTACAACAATGGTACTTTGGTGATCAGGTAGACGAATCCATTGTGACTATCAAACTTCACCCCGATTCAAAAGGCACATCGGTAGAATTACGACACACCAATATTCCGGATGATGATTATGATGAGATTATAGACGGGTGGAACACGATTTACTTTGGATCCCTTCAGGAGTTCTATGAAGACTAATCTTTACTCGTGCTTCAGTTATTGCTATGAACCTGAATTTTGCAATAGATAAAGCGATACGCCTGTAACCTTCTGCTCAAAGATCAGTAGACCCGGTATTGTTGTGCAACGTTTTATTTGCACCACTGTCTTTGACACAGTTTAACTTCCTGGCCCATGCTAAAACATAACATCATCCTGATTTACCGCAATTTTTTGCGCGCTAAAGGGTTTTTTCTGATCAACCTTGTGGGCCTTTCCACTGGCCTGACCTGTACGCTGCTCATTTATTTATGGGTGAAAGATGAAATCAGCATGGACAATTTTAATGACAAGGACAGCCATCTTTTTCAGGTGATGGAAAATCAGCAATATGCCGATGACATCATGACCACGTCTTCCACGCCCGGACTTTTAGCAGAAACATTAAAGGATGAAATACCGGAGATAGAATACGCGGCTACCACTACGTGGATCAGCCCCTTTACACTTTCCAATAAAGAGCATAATGTAAAAGCCGAGGGGTATTATGTAGGTGCTGACTTTTTCAATATTTTTTCTTACCCGCTTGTTCAGGGAAATGCGAATAAAGTATTGGCCGATAAGACGTCCATTGTCATATCACGCGAGTTGGCTAAAAAATTATTTTTAACAGATGAAGATGTAATTGGTAAAACGATTGAGTTGCAGCATAAGAAGTCCTTCCAGGTTTCGGGCGTTTTTGATAAAGTGACGGCCTCTTCGCAGCAGTTTGATTTTGTTTTATCATTCGAAGAATTCAAACTTGATAATGAATGGGTAACGCAATGGGGCAATAACGGCCCGCCAACATACGTGATCTTACGAGACGGAAGTAACGCTGCGGATGTCAGTGCTAAAATAAAAGATTTTGTAAAGGAGAGAAACGAAGACTCCAATGTGTCCCTGTTTTTAAAACCATTTTCTGAGCGATACTTGTATGGTCGTTATGAAAACGGAATACAATCCGGTGGCCGTATCGAATATGTGCAGTTGTTTTCGACCATCGCAGTATTCATCCTGCTGATTGCCTGCATTAACTTCATGAACCTGTCCACCGCAAGAGCCTCCCGAAAGGCAAAAGAAGTGGGAATTAAGAAATCCATTGGAGCACAACGACAATCATTGATTATCCAATACATCAGCGAATCGATAGTCACCGCTATTTTATCGCTGTTGGTAGCATTAACGGGCGTGTATCTTCTGCTGCCGGTTTTCAACCTATTAACAGATAAGCACATTGTGTTTTCATTGACTGATCCCGAATTGCTTGTATGGATTTCGGGCATTACTCTTTTTACCGGACTGCTGGCTGGAAGTTATCCTGCAATTTTTCTTTCAGGTTTTAAACCGGCCACCGTACTGAAGGGAGAACTGAAAGGCTCATGGGGCGAATTGTGGGCTCGCAAAGGACTGGTGGTCTTCCAATTTTTTCTTTCTGTAATTCTTATTGTGTCGGTGTTGGTTATTTATAAGCAGATCGAATTTGTGCAGACTAAAAACCTGGGGTATAAAAAGGATAACCTGATCCGGATTCCGATTGAAGGAAAATTGGAATCGTCACTCGAAACATTTCTTACAGAAGTAAAAAAAGTGCCGGGCGTTGTCAATGCATCCAGCCTGGGACACAGTTTACTGGGTCGAAATAATAATACCAGTGGATTGGAATGGGAAGGAAAAAACCCGGAGGATGAAATTCTGTTTGAAAATATCAGAGTGAACTACGACATGATCGAAACGTTAGGGGTAGAGGTTGTAGAGGGAAGGTCCTTCTCAAGAGACCACGGGACAGACACTTCAGCAATTATTTTTAATGAAGCGGGTATCCGGGTGATGGGGCTGAAAGACCCGGTGGGAAAAGTGATTAAACTTTGGGATGAATACAACCTGGAGATCATTGGTGTAGTAAAGGATTTCCATTTTCAATCGCTGCATGATGTGGTGAACCCGTTGTTCTTTGTACTGAACCAAAAAAATACATGGAACGTAATGATCAGACTGGAAGGTGGAAAAGAAAAAGAAACTCTTAAATCGCTGGGTGAACTCTACATCACATTCAATCCGGGGTTTACATTTGAATACACATTTCAGGATGTGGATTATGCCCGTCAATATGCAGCCGAGCAACGCGTGGCTTCGCTATCTGGCTATTTTGCTGTGTTTGCCGTACTCATTTCATGCCTCGGACTTTTTGGTTTGGCTGCCTTTACCGCAGAGCGCAGACTCAAAGAAATTGGAATTCGGAAAGCACTAGGATCTTCCTCCGCCAATATTGTGATGTTGCTGTCGGGTGATTTTACCCGCATGGTGCTACTTTCTATTGTATTGGGATTGCCCACCAGCTATTGGCTGCTCAGCCAGTGGTTGCAGCGGTTTGCTTTTCATATTGAGTTAACCGTTTGGTATTTTGTTATTGCAGGATTGATTGCTATGCTCATTGCATGGATCACGGTGGCTTCGCAGGCGATCAGGGCGGCCAATGTGAATCCGGTGGAGTGCCTGCGATCGGAATGAGGACTGTACATTTCTGATCACCGCTGTACACATTCGTATACTGGAACCTTACTGATTCCTATAATTTTGGCTCACATGGACTGTTTTTTACAATGGCCAAACATTTGCAAGGGGATTGCAAATCTTTACGATGAGAACATTTGTTGCCCTTGCTCTTTGGTGTTTATTGCTGGTGTTATGCTGGCCTATAGCCTTACTGATGCTGATTGTTTTTCCGTTCGTGTGGCTGATCCTCCTTCCGTTCCGGATTGTCGGATTCACCCTCGATATTCTGTTTAGATTGATCGGAAATATTTTTTTGTTTCCGTTCAGACGGTAGTTAGTTTTTAGTAATTAGATTTCTAATCCCCCACCAGATATTATGAATTCCAAATCCTTCATTGACAATTCGCAGTCGGCCGGTGTGAAGACTTCAATGCTTCTTCACTAACTTTTAAATCTTATCATCAAAGCCGCAGAGAAAAACCTCGATGCCTTAGTGAAGTTAAATTAATCGTAAGCATATCGGAGTTTCCCACACATCTGGAAAAAAATTCCACACACACTTCACCTCGGACTTGGTTTTTGATCGTTTATACCTGTTTTTTCTGTGGCACATTTCTTTCTGTTGTCCCGACAGAATCAAAAGCATTAAAAGAATATCATATGAAAACTCAGATCATTAAATTGACCGTAGCAATAGCATTTTTGTTGGCAATTATATTCAGTGCCTATTCAACCTTTGCACAAAACAAACTGACGTGGGATAAAATAGGAATAGAAACTGTTGACTATACAATTGACCACGATGTAGTGTCCCTGAATAAGAGTCAACAAACTTACACAGCATTGAAAATTAAAGTAACCAATGGTACCTTGAATGTACACAAAGCTACTGTACACTTTGTCAATGGCGAAAACCAGGATGTTGTTCTTCCAGATGTATTAACAGAAGCAAATGATGGCAAGCTGATCGACTTGGTTGGCAATAAGCGCCTCATTGAAAAAGTAACCTTTTGGTACGATACGGAAAACAAAAACAACGAGAAGGCAGTGATTGAAGTGTGGGCCAGAAAGTAATTTCTAATACCGTGCTGCATCATGAAGAAGGTCCTTCAAAAGAGGATCTTCTTTTTTTATAGAACAGATTAAAATTTACAATATGATAAAAATACTCGCACTCATTCTTGTGGTGATTGGCATTACAGGGCTTATACTCGGTGTGCTTGGCCTTTTCGGTCCCAACATTGTATCCCTTAATCCGTGGGCACTATCCATTTTAGGATTACCATTTTTCGTTTCAGGCATTGGACTGTTGAAAAGACGTAGGGATACAGACGAGATTTAACGCTGACCCAACCTCAAATCAGAAAGGAAAACGGGAGGTTAGTAAATGACTTTACTTTTGGAACATCTATTATTTCTTCCAGTTTGCTATACCCGTGCTGGCAAAACAAATAATCAGCAACACACTATACTCCATCCCGTTTCTACCAGCTCCTACTACAAACCATCCTTCTGGAAAATGCACCAATATAATACCCATGATCAATTGGAGACTAAAAATAATACAGATAGCTGATGTCCATTTCTTTCCCCAGATCAATGCGAGGCCGCCTAGTATTTCAAAAAACGTAATAGCCCAGGCAGTATAAGGGGGGAAGCCAAGTGAATTTAACCAGCCGTCAAAATTTGAAACAGTTCCCAGGCTTAATCGGGTAATGCCGTGAATGATCATCGTACCTGCCGCTGCTACGCGAACAATAGAAAGTGCAAGTTGGCTTAGGTTCATGGGTTAAATGTGGCGATTACTGTAATTCTATCCATCACCCGAATTGCGTTACATCAGTTTTGCTAAGGTGCTAATGTAACGTTCCGGCACATCTCCCTTCGTTGCCTGTTGATAATCGGTGTAACTGCAGGGCACAACGCTGTTGCGTGAATACTTCTCGCGCCCGGTAGGATAGGGCACTTCCATCCACCATTTCTCACTGATCTTACTTTTATAGAAGGTAATGATTTCGGGTTCTCCGCTCAGTGCCACCACATACTTCACAAAATCGTTACTGCGGAAGTTCTGTTCTTTTTTGCGATGATAGTAGCCTTCTATGAAATACCAAACCATCGTAGCGATAACAGCAGCGGTCTTTTTGTTTTCGTCATCTTTTTCAGGATTGTATTCATAGAATCCAACAGAACTTAACTTTTCGTTCAACCCTGCATACCAGCAAATTTGGCAAGCCTCTTCACCGGTTAACCCAAACGGTTGTGCGTGCGAATTGCCGGGTGCATCGGATGAACGGATGGCCGTAATGTCAAACGACAACATATCGGCATTGCGAATGGTAGGTTCCATTTCCTGTAAACCTGTTCGCATCTGTCCAATGCGAAACGCCTCGAAGTACAGTTTTTCTAAGATAGAAACTGACAACGGGTCGATCAAATAACTTTGATAGGCGAGATGCGTATAGCTGAACAAAAAATTTGGTTCGTGTAGCAGCAGTTTGTGAATATGTTGTTGGTTCGCATCCGATCCATTTTTGTCCTCCAGGTCCAGGAATGCATCTACGTTCAACAAGCTCACAAGCTTGTTCATGGTTTCATATCCGCAATACTGACCGTAGTCGAGGTCATGTGTACCGCCAAGCAAAATAGGTAGTACATTGTTTTCCAACAGCATGCGACATACTTCGCTGATGCGCACGTAGGTTTCTTCCAGGTCGTGTCCGGGATTCAAATTTCCTAAATCCACGATACGATAACTGGCGTTTCCTTTTTTGAGGTTGTATAATTTTTTTCGGATTTCATCAGGGCCTTGAGCCGCCCCCTGGTTAATTAAAGTTCCGCGTGACTCTTTAATTCCAATAAGCGCAATGTGGGCATCTTTATAACCCGGCATTTTATCACCGAAGATGCGTATGTTTTTGTAGAACGAGGAAGGAGCAGATATTTCGGAGTAAACAGAATCGTCAATCGGTGAAAACAAGATGGTTAGATCCATGACAGCAGTTTACACAAAGCTATCATGAATTGGCATTCAGACAAAGCCTCCGATCAGTTATGCCAGATAACCTTTTTGTGTGTTGCGGTATCTTCAAAATCCGGACACGTATTAAATCCGGCAATACCACCGAACTGGCAGATAACCTCGCCCGAGCATGTATACACTTGCCCCATGGTGTCAGCGCAATCAATGCAGGTGTTGATATAATAAACCGTTTCACCGTCATATTGATAGCGAATTACTTCTGCTTTTGAGGAATTTTGTTGTGCGTTTTCAATAATAGTCTTGAGCCACTCTACATTGGTACAATATTCCGATTCATCCGGAATAGTGACAGACCCGTTCTCACATTGAAAGGCCAAATTTGCTACAACGAGCAACACCAACACAATTGTTGTTTTCATGCCTGGCGATTTTATGTATAGACACACAGCATGAGATTTGGGTTGTAAACTAATAAGTCTTTAAAGGCCTTTTTTCGGTCACGTAATTTACTTAAGCACATACGTTAATACAGGACGCCTACTATGCTGAACTACGTCCTCAGCCACACTTCCAGCCAATACATGTGCAAAACCTGTACGGCCATGAGTAGCCATGCCGATTAAATCAGCTTGAATACTTTCAGCAAAGTGAATGATGCCTTCTTCTTCACTTAAGTCATTAAAGACATTTAGCGTGTAATCTTTCAGGCGAAGTTTTTTGGCAAAATTAGCCATGATCATTTTCACCTCTGTGTCCGGTCTGAAATTCATGGGGGTGTTTATCCGCACAAGGTGAATGGTAGCCTTATAGATCTCCTGTATCCTCTTAATGACATCGGAGAAGGCTTTTTCCCCATCGCTCATAGAAGTAGCATATACGATATTTCTAAAATCTGTGCTCGATGGTTTTTCGTGAATTGTTAATACCGGGCAATGGGCATGACGGACTACTTTTTCGGTATTCGAACCCACCAGCATCTCCTCAAGCTGCGTACGCCCGGAGGTTCCCATAACCACTAAATCAACATCGAGTTCTGTAATCATCGTACGCATGCCGTGGAAAGGATTTCCTAATCGTAATTGTCCAACAACTTTCACTCCCTCACTTTCAGTTTCCTGAATTATTTTTGCAAATTCATTCTTCGCCTTTTTAATTAACATCAATGTAAATAGCTTTTCTTCCGAGCTATCACCGCTAATGGCTTCTCCGGTTACATTAAAGGATTTAGAAGTGGGTTGCTCTAAAACGTGTAGCAACACGATCTGAGCCTTTACTTTTTTTGCAATCGCAATTGCCACATCGGTAGCAAGTTTTGCGGGTTTGGAAAAATCAGTGGGAACAAGAATTTTTTTCATAACAATATAATTTAGGATTTACGGTACGATCACTAAGGGTACCTGAAGTTTTTTTACAAGATCATCAAAAGCTTCTTTATTTCGTATACTCATACCTTTGCCCATAACCAGAAAACTCAATTTATTTTGTTTCAAATATTCAGCAATGCGGTCGTCAACAAAACCAACTTCCGTTTTGAAAACATAGTTAACGCCTGACCCCGCTAGCAATTGCTTTTCAAGTTCCTCAAAGTTATTGACAGCCTCTGCCTCCATTTTTCTCTTTAATGGAATCGCCTCGCCATCTTGCATAAAAAGCCTGTATGTATATAGTATAGTCAGGTGACATTCTAATTTTTGAGCTAACTCAATTGCCCATCTCAATGTTTCTTTTGAGGATTGCGAAAAATCAGTTACGCATACTATTCCTTGAGTCATACCAGTTAGTGAAGGCACCATTATTCATACAAACATATTCTTCCTACCACTTTCAGCATGGGATATTTGTCACTCTAAAAAGTGATTTTTATCATGTTGCCAGTATTTTTTAAATTACAGTACTTTCCCCCTGAATGGATCTTTCAATCATCACTAATGATGCCTTTCGCGAGATATTTCACAGTATGTCTGAGGGTATTGTTATGGTGAATGAATTGGGGAAAATAGTGGTTGCTAACCCTGTAGCGGACCAGATTTTTGGTTACGATAAAGATGAGCTCAACGGTAAAATGATGGAATGTTTGCTTCCGGAGCGCTACCGGGATGGGCATCTCATCTTTAGACGAGGCTTTAATACCAACCCCGAACCTCGAAAAATGGGAATAGGCCGAGACTTGACGGCTCTGCGTAAAGACGGCACCGAGTTCCCAGTGGAGATAAGTTTGAGTTACACGCAAGTCCAAGGCAATTTACTTGTCATGGCCTTTATCAGTGATATTTCACTTCGTAAGAAAGCTGAAGATGACCTGAAGCGCAGTGAAGAACAACTTATCGTGTATGCAGCCGAACTCGAACAAAAGGTTCAAACGCGAACAGAGGCCTTGAATAATTCGATTATAAAACTTGAAGTAGAAGTAAATGAAAGAAAAAAAGCAGAAGAGGAAGTTCGAAAAATGCTGGATCGGGAACGGGAATTAAATGAACTCAAATCAAAATTTGTTTCAATTGCCTCCCATGAATTTCGTACGCCCTTAAGCACGGTTATGAGTTCAGCTTCCCTTATCCAACAATACAAAGATAAAAATGAGTTGGATAAAGTTGATAAACATGTTCAACGGGTCAAATCTTCCGTAAATCATCTTACGGCAATCCTCAATGATTTCTTATCCTTAGGTAAACTTGAAGAAGGGAAAATTGACATTCTTAAAGAAACCATTCG
Organism: Cyclobacteriaceae bacterium; assembly: GCA_031400675.1. Lineage (GTDB taxonomy): Bacteria > Bacteroidota > Bacteroidia > Cytophagales > Cyclobacteriaceae > UBA2336. The sequence goes on along the minus strand of JANNQJ010000166.1, from coordinate 1,200 downwards.
GGTTGAAGATTTTCTAAAAGAGGTTGCAGAAGAATTCACTACTTTGAAGGAGGGTCAGACTTTAAAAATTAACTTAACCCCTGAAGTTTCCTTCATTGATACAGATGCCCGTATTCTTCGGAATATCCTATTTAACCTTATTTCAAATGCGAGCAAATATTCTCCCATAAATAAAAATATTTACCTTGATTGTACTTTAGAAAATCAGCGGGTGATTTTCAATATTCGCGATGAGGGTATTGGTATTCCGAATGAGGACCATAAGCACATGTTTGATCGCTTTTTTAGGGCCAGTAATGCCGGAAACGTGCAGGGTACAGGATTAGGGTTAAATATCGTAAAGCGATACGTTGATTTATTAAACGGAACAATCAAATTTATAAGTGAATACGGAAAGGGAAGTACATTTACCGTTTCAATCCCTGCATAATTATTTAAAATTCCAACATGAAGATACTCTTAATTGAAGACAACCCCGATGTACGGGAGAATACCAGCGAGATTCTTATGTTAGCAAATTACGAGGTGGTTACTGCAGCAAATGGAAAGATTGGCGTGGAGCTTGCACAGCAAGAAAAACCTGATTTAATCATCTGCGATATTATGATGCCAGAGTTGGATGGGTACGGTGTGTTGCACATTTTAAGTAAGAAGCCGGAAACGGCCACCATTCCTTTTATCTTTTTAACAGCCAAAACCGAAAAAGCTGATCTACGTAAAGGTATGAACCTGGGTGCCGATGATTATCTCACAAAACCATTCGATGACACTGAATTACTCAATGCCATAGAAACACGTCTTCGGAAAAGTGCGCTGCTGAAAAAATACGAGTCAACTCCTCAAGGGCTTGATGCCTTTCTGAAAGATGCGAGTCAGATTCTTAACCTAAAGGATTTAGGAAAAGATAAAAAATCAAGAATCTTTAAAAAGAAGACAGAAGTTTTTGCCGAGGGTGACTCACCCATTAATGTCTTTATGGTGAAGTCGGGGAACATAAAAGTATTTAAGTCCCACCCCGATGGAAAAGAACTAATTATTAACCTCTACAAGACCAACGACTATTTTGGATTTGAGCCCATCCTTGAAAGTAGCATATACACAGAATCGGCAGTAGCTATGGAGGACTCAGAGCTGATTATTATTCCACGGCAAGATTTCCTTGCGCTCATTTACTCCTACCCCGAAATTTCAAAAATTTTT
>JANNQJ010000165.1:0-15585 GCA_031400675.1 Cyclobacteriaceae bacterium | reverse complement strand
GTCGAGTAAACGTTCATAGGATTTTTTCACATCATCAACACCCCAGTAGGTAACAACCCCAGCAGATTTTCTGGAAGAGGCAGTTTCATCTGGGTGTAATCCTAACTCATATCCGCCCACATTAAAACCAACGTAAAAGGGTTCATCAAAATACGGCTCAACACCAAAGGCTTTGGTGTACCATGATTTTGCTTTCGCGATGTCAGTTACTTTATAGATTGTGGTGCGGAGGCCGTGGAAGTGGGATTTCATTTGGTTAGTTGATTATGCCAACATGTGGATTTATGCACCATCAAGAAGCTGGCACATACTTCTTAAACCAACTTTGTATGGTCATCTGCAATACGCCAAAGAAGGCTTCTTTAAAAATACCGGCCGACATTTTGGATTGACCGCGGGTGCGTTCGGTAAAGATGATTGGTACCTCTTGTAAGTTGAAACCGTATTTCCAGGCCAAAAATTTCATTTCTATTTGAAAAGCATAGCCTACAAACTTGACTTGATCAAGGGGAATGGTCTGCAATACTTTTCTGTGGTAGCAAACAAAACCGGCAGTGGTATCGCGTATGGTCATGCCTGTTACGATGCGAACATACCAACTTGCAAAATACGATAACAGCACACGGCCCATCGGCCAATTCACTACGTTTACACCAGTTGCATAACGCGAACCGATGGATACATCACATTTTTCATCGAGGCATTTCTTACGCAGGTTCACGAGATCTTTCGGATCGTGTGAGAAATCGGCATCCATTTCCATGATCAATTCATAGCCATTATCTAACGCATATTTAAAACCCGCCAGATAAGCAGTACCCAAACCTTGTTTACCTGCACGTTTCATCAAGTGCAAACGTGTTGATGTTGCATTGTATTTTTGTTGCAACGATTCTGCGATACGGGCTGTACCATCGGGAGAGTTATCATCCACAATGAGAATATCAAAAGGCTGAGACAAAGAAAATACGGCCTCAATAATAGCCTCTATATTTTCCTTCTCATTAAACGTGGGAATAATGACGATGGAGTCGTTCACTGCCTATTGGTAATTCGTGCCAATTTATTAAAAAGGTGTGGTTGAACCTACGACTTGAAAGGCTTCAAGCCACAAGCTTCAAAGTTAGATTTGTGACTTGCAGCTTGCAGCTTGAAACTCGCAGCTTTTTATACTGCCTCCACTTCCTGCAATTCCTTAGAAAGTTTATGTTGTACATCCGATGGAACCTGTGTGTATTCCGCAAAGCGCTGCGTGAAACTCGCCCGACCTTGTGACATGGACCGTAATGTTGTAGAATACTTATCCAATTCAGCTAAGGGAGTTTTTGCCCTAATAACCTGATAGTTTCCTTTAGCATCGATGCCCATGATGAGCGACCTGCGGGTTTGTAAATCGCCCATTACGTCACCCATAATTTCTTCGGGCAACATAATCTCCAAATCATAAATAGGTTCCAGTAAGGTTGGCTCGGCTTTCATGAACGCTTCTTTAAAGGCCATCATACCTGCAATTTTGAAAGAGATATCATTTGAATCTACAGCGTGCATCTTTCCATCGTGTACCATCACGCGTACATCGCGCACGTACGAACCGGTAATAGGCCCTTCTTCCATTTTTTCCATCACACCTTTTAATATGGAGGGAATGAAACGCGTATCAATTACACCACCTACAATACAATTATAGAACACCAGTTTGCCTCCCCACTCTAAATCAATTACTTCTTTTCCGCGCACTGGAAATTCTTTGGGTTCGGGCATCCCTTCATAATAGGGTTCAACTTTCATGTGCACCTCACCAAACTGTCCGGCACCACCCGATTGTTTTTTGTGGCGATACATCGAAGCAGAAGGCTTGCGAATGGTTTCGCGATAGGAGATGCGTGGTGATTTATACTCAGCACGGAGTTTATAAAGTTGCTCCAGAAACCATTTACAAACAGCCAGGTGCATTTCTCCCTGACCGGAAATAATTAGCTGTTTGAGTTCGCGGGAATAGCCGACCTCTAGCGTAGGATCTTCCTGGTGAATTTTATTGAGTACTTCACCAATTTTCTCATCATCATTTTTACTCAAGGCAACAATAGCGGTACGAATGCGTGGCTCGGGATATTCAATGGGCTTGACGGTAATATTGTATCCCTTTGCGTGAAGGGTTTGATTGGTGTACGTGTCTTTCAATTTCAGTGTAGCACCAATATCACCAGCCACTAATTTATCTACCGGATTGCGCGTTTTGCCATCCATGATGAAGAGTTGATGAATGCGCTCCACTGCGTTCGTCTGACTATTGGTTAATTCGGAAGTTGTGTTGACTTCACCAGAAATTACTTTAAAAAAGGAAAGCTTGCCCAGGTTCGGTTCAAGATGAGTTTTAAAAATAAAAAGGACAGCCGGTTTTGTTGTATCGAACACAATTTCTTTTCCGTCAATAGTAGTCTCTGGTTTTGCTTCTATAGGAGAGGGAGCCACATTATCGATGAAACCCATCATCCGTCCACTGCCCATATTCTTTTTTGCTGACATGCAGAAAACAGGAAACACATCGTGATGAATCATCCCTTGTTTTAATCCTGCCCGCATTTCATCTTCATCGAGTGTGCCCTTCTCAAAATATTTCTCCATCAATTTTTCATCGTTCTCGGCAGCCTTTTCTACCAGTTGATTGTGTAGCTGGCTCGACTTTTCTTTTTCATTATCGGGTATCGGAAGTTTTTCAGGTTTTCCTCCTTCCGCTGGGAATTTATACATTACCATTTTAAGCAGGTCAATAATGCAATTGAAATTCTCACCCTGATTTACCGGGTATTGCATTTGGGTTATCGAACTTCCGTACGTGTTTTTCAAGGATTCTAATGCGTCATCAAAATTGGCTTTCGGATGATCCACTTGGTTAATTGCAAAAATAGTGGGCTTTTGAAATTGATCGATGTAGTTCCAGATGAGTTCGGTACCCACTTCAACTCCATGCTGTGCATTAATGGCTACTACACATGTATCGGCCACCCGAACAGAGGAAATCATTTCTCCTACGAAGTCGTCAAAGCCCGGTGTGTCGATGATGTTGATTTTGTAATCGCGCCATTCAGTGTGTAAAACTGTGGCAAAAATGGAGTTGCCGCGTTCCTGTTCTATTTCATGGTAATCCGATACTGTATTTTTTCCTTCAATCGTTCCTCTTCGGTGCGTAATACCCGCTTCAAAAATCATGTCCTCGGCAAGGAGCGTCTTGCCGCTTTTCGGGGCCCCCAACAAAACAATGTTTTTCAGGTGTTTTTCATCATAGACTTTCATGGTGGTAAGGGTTTAGTGTCGTCATATGGAGTGCCCGTGCAGGCTGATGCTGAAGCTTAGAAAGTGCATCGGAAGGGCATTTCATAGGCGACCGGTTAGAATCAAGAAAACAAAACCTCCCTGTCTGTAAACCGGAAAGGGAAATGAATGTAATTTAAATTACGCGAAATAAAAAGCTAAATAGGACCCATTTGCGATGTTCTATTCTGATAACTTTAAAGCAAGAGATCCTTAAATTTTAAACACGATGAAAATCCAATTAACCCTGTGTTGTCTGTTAGTAACGGCTGTTTGTCTGGCTCAAAACTTTGAAGGGGCAATCAAATGGTCGGTGACAGCCGACATAACCGATCCTAAGCTAAAAGCTCAGATGGAGGAATCACAAAAGAAAATGAACGATCCGGCTACCCAGGCACAGATGAAAAAGATGCAGGAACAAATGAATGATCCCCAGTTCAAGGCTATGATGGAATCCAATCCACAGATGAAAGCACAAATGGAAAGCATGATGAAGATGACACAAGGTGGTTCCATGATGCCTACAGGCTATACCGTAAAAGTTAAAGATGGCAACAGTCTCACAAAAATGGAAGGTGGCATGATGGCAGGAACTGAAACGCTTCATTTGAAAGATAAGAGTGAAACCTACCTGATCAACAGGGAAGCTAAAACCTATACCGTGTTATCGCCTGATGCACAACAAAGTGCAAGCGAACATGATATGAAAGTGACCAAGACTGCAGAAAAACAAAAAATCCTCAATTATACTTGTACCAAAACAATTGTAACATTTACAACTGGCGGCAAATCCTTTGATCAGATTTTCTGGACAACAACTGAAATTAAAGGCCTCGATTTCAAAAGTCTGGCAAATCAAAAGATGGGGAAGGGTAATCAAGCCATGTTTTACAAAGACATCGAAGGAGTTCCATTGAAAACCGAAATGGTAACGCCAGAAATGAAAATGGTGATGCAGGTAACGGAAATCAAAAAAGAAACAGTTGCGAGTTCACTCTTTGTAATACCTGCTGGTTTTACAGAAACTAAATTACCAGGACATCACTAGAAAAAAAGTAGGCACTAGGCAATCTCCAGTAGGCAGATTGTATCTCCTGCAAACTGAATTCTGCCGACTGCTTACTTTTTTATTAATATCCTAATATATTCAACATACTCTCCTGCGATTGTTGGGCAGCAAATAGACGCGTTGATATCTCGCCATCTTCATTGCGATCAATCAATACATGTTTAGGAGCAGGTACCAGACAGTGTTGAATTCCACCATAACCCCCCAATGATTCCTGGTAAGCCCCGGTATGGAAAAATCCGATGAAAAGTTGTTCTTCATCATTGATCATCGGAAGGAACACCTCGCCTGTGTGTGCTTCCGAGTTGTAATAATCCATGCTATCGCACGTCAGGCCGCCCATATTAACTTTGTGATAGGGATCGTCCCATTTGTTCACGGCCAACAGAATATATTTTTGGTTCATGCCCCATGCATCAGGCAGATGCGTGATGAACGATCCGTCAATCATGTACCAAAGCTCCTTATCATTTTGTAATTTTTGATCAACAACCTGGTAAAGAATGGCACCACTTTCACCTACCGTGTAACTCCCAAACTCCGTGAAGATATTCGGAACGGGTACATTATTCTTATCACAAATCCATTTAATATTTTCCACGATCTGTTCAATCATGTACTTGTAATCGAATTGAAACGTGAGCGAAGTCTTAATCGGAAAGCCCCCGCCAATATCAATTGAATCCAGCGATGGGCAAATCTTTTTCATTTCGCAATACTTAAACACAAAACGACTGAGTTCACTCCAGTAATATGCCGTGTCTTTGATGCCTGTATTAATAAAGAAGTGGAGCATTTTAAGGGTAGCCCTTTCACTCTTCTCAATATTATCTTTATAAAAAGGAATGATGTCACTGTAGCGGATGCCAAGACGGGAAGTATAAAATTCGAATTTAGGCTCTTCATCTGCAGCTACTCGAATACCTACTGAATATTGATTCTTTACATTCTTTTCATACTCTTCAAACTCACCCATTTCATCCAGTATGGGTATGCAGTTATGAAATCCATCATTTAATAATTCAGAAATGTATTGCGTGTACAAAGGCATTTTAAAACCATTGCAAAGTATGTAGGTATCCTTCGTTACTTTTCCTTTTTCATAAAGCGAGCGTACAATGGGAATATCAAAAGCAGAAGACGTTTCCATATGAACATCTTCATTCTTTAATGCTTCTTCCATCACAAAAGAAAAATGGGATGATTTTGTGCAGTAGCAATAGGTATATTTGCCTTCATACTTAAACTTTTGAAGTGCATTGTTAAAGATGGCCTGGACTGACCGAACATTCTCACTAATGCGTGGAAGATAAGTGAGCTTCAAGGGAGTGCCATATTCTTTAATGATATCCATCAAAGGCACATCATTGAACAGTAACTCATGGTCGCGAACCTTAAATTCTTTTTGTGGAAATTCAAAGGTTTGCTCAATCAGGTCACGATAGCTCTTCATTGGTTGTTCGTTGTTTGTTGCTGGCTGGTGGTTTTGATCTCGAAATTAGCAACGATCAACGAAAAACCATCAACCAAAATTTGAGGTGCAATATTGGTATAATTTTGCCATCTTTGCAATGCTAGTAAATCATGGTTAAACGTTATGCCAATCCAGTTTTTGCCCTAACCTACGTTGGGACGCATGCCTTACCCGACTTCTAAGGGTCGAGGTTGAGATTGTATTTCCTGTTCCTAATTTTAGCGATTAACTATTTGTTCATAAAATTTTAATGTACTCCTGTGAAAGAGATAAAGGTAATTGAAGTAAAGTCTGAGATTGGTGCCGGCACCCGTGGAGCCAGTATGGGTGTGGAGGCCATTAAAATTGCGAGTCTCGATGCCAAGTCGGACTTTTTTAGAAAGCATGATTCGGTAGAAGTAGAAAACGTGAATGAACTTTTATACGATGGTGCCGAACATGCGCATGCCAAGTTTATTGACGGTGTGCTGATCATGGAAGAACGTGTTTGTCTGGAAGTATATGAAACATTATTGGATGAATTATTTCCTTTGGTAATTGCGGGTGATCATAGTACAGCATACGGAACGATGGCAGGTATTAAAAAAGCCTTTCCTAAAAAACGATTGGGTGTGATTTGGATTGACGCACATGCGGATTTTCATTCTCCGTATACCACACCATCGGGCAATATGCACGGTATGCCGCTTGCCATGGCGTGTTCGTTTGATAACCTCGAGTGTAAAGTAAATGATCCGAAAGGTGAAACGCTGGACTACTGGGAACAGATCAAAAATGTAGGAATACCCGGTGCGAAAATTTACCCGGAAGACATCGTGTTGGTTTCGGTGCGTGATTTTGAGAAGCCTGAAAATTACCTGATGAATAAGTACAACGTCAACTTCATTGAAACGGAAGACGTAAAAAAAATCGGTGCCGATAAAATAGCGGAACGTGCACTAAAGATGCTTAACCATTGTGATCTAATTTATGTGTCGTTTGATGTGGATAGCATGGACTCCCGTATTTCAAGCGGCACTGGCACACCCGTACCAAACGGACTTACGGTTGAAGAAGCAAAAGTGCTGAATGCTGAACTTGGCAAAAGTCCTAAAATATGTGCTTGGGAAATAGTGGAGGTTAATCCAACGCTTGACACTGAAAACCTTATGGCGGAAAGTGGGTTTGAAGTACTGGAGGCAACTTCAAAATCGTTGGTGGCGCGAGAGGTGATGGTACTTAAGTAGGACTCATTTCTTTTTTTCAAATGGAATCCTTTCCGCTCTTGAGGTACTAATTTCAAAACCAATTACATTTCCTTTTTTGTCTCGCTTGAATTCATACAGCTCGAAATCCTCGGAGAAATAACCATCCTTGAATGAAGGCGTGAGTTTAATGGAAGTGTGAGGTTTATTGTGTACCCACACCTCTGCATTTTTTACCTCCACCGCAAAGCTGACATCAGCTTCTTCGCTGTAGTAATTTCCATTTAATAATTGAAATGATGTTGGAGTAAGATCAGGTGGATTAACCCTTCGATAGCTGCTGGTGTCTTGTGAGTTTTTTAGAAGAATTATTCCCGGCTTTGTGGCGATCCAACTTAAATTATCAAGATAGAGCGTATCCCGGTGTGAAGCATTCACCACGCGCTCATTGGAAAGAAGCTTTCCGTCTTTATACTCCATACCAAAAACATCAAAACCACGAATGCTTCGATAGGTGCCAGCGTATCTTTTCAACTCTGATTCGGATAGATTAACTGATTTAGGTTCAATCTTTTTCACTTCCGTTTGCCCAAAAAAAAGTTTAGCAATTTCATGCCCTGCACTAACAGCACCAAAGCCAGCATCGTTGCTGAGTACGGTTATTGTAATTTTTTTCTGAGGATAGTAGGCCAGCCATGCGCGATAACCTGCCGTGGCACCACTATGACTGATCTCGGTGAAGCCATTGAACTTGTTGATTGACAAGCCGGCTGCATAGCTGATCTCCTGACCGTTGTTTAATTTTCCTTTTTGCGTACGCCAATTAAATACCTGGTCTCCCCCAATGTGGTGAGTCTCTAATAGCAAATTCCATTTAAGTAAGTCTGCAGTGGTAGTGAGTAGTCCTCCGTGTCCATGAACATTTTCGAAGGGCATGTTTTGTTGATAAGAATTTCCTGATTTTGAGTATGCAATTGCGCGATTGGGAATAACATCACGAAAATTATCGCGCCATTGAGTGTGTATCATGCCAAGAGGCTCAAAAAAACGGACATGTGTAAAATCAGCAAGCGATTGTTTCGATACACGCTCTACGATGGTGACGAGCAAAGAGTAGTTTGAATTACTATATGAGTATTCGCTTCCCGGAGTAAAATTGAGTGACTTTTGTCTACACATGATTTGCAGTGCAAACTCTTGTGTATACACACGTGTAGTGCGGGGCCAGCCGCTTAATCCTCCGATGGTACCCCAATCTTTCAAACCGCTGGTATGGTTGAGTAAATGTTGAATGGTGATGATAGCATCGTACGTTGGTAACTCCGGAACGTATTTTCGTGCATCATCGCTCAACGAAACCTTACCTTCAGAAGCTAAAAGCAAAATTGAAGCAGCCGTAAATTGTTTGGCGACCGACCCGCTTTCGAAAATGGTCCCTGTGGTGTTGGGAACGTTATGTTCCAGATCCGCTAATCCGAAAGCTTTCTGGTAAAGAATATTGTCATTTCGCGCAACTAGGATTGATCCACCGGGTGTAGCATTATTCCAGCGCGAGAAAATCTTGTCAATTAATACGGTGGTATCTACTGCTTGTGCCTCTGCCGCCAACAGACCAACCACAAAAAAGAAAAGAGTTGTGAACAATCTCATCATACGTTTTTATTTAGTTTTCAGCAACGGTGATCAATGTGTTAATCGTTGTCATGAAGTTATTACGCACTATTCTGTCCGTAACAAACCGGGGGTAACTAACAGGCAGGCTGGTTGCGGTGTACGTTACTTTAATCTTTTCTTTTGAAATTTTTTCCAGAACCCACGTTCCTGTTGTTGGCATCCGATCAATACCTTCTTGTACCGGGGCTAATGTGTCGTCATGAGAATGATCAAACGATATAACGATCTGGTTTTCGTTTGCCTTTGCTAAAGAATAGTTCAGTAAATAATCCTGATTTGTTAGCGGCCAGGGAATTTCATAAACACTATAGGCAAACCAGGATGAATCCGTTTTTGGAAATACTTTATACTCAATAATATTTCGTTGCCACGCTTTTACGTTGGCCTCAGCCTTAATAGTCAATACCATTCTGTCAAGGGTGGTGAGCACATGAAACACGGATTTTATCTGTCGCGCATTTGTAGCGGTACCCGGATAGGGCGTCCAACGTTCGTACAGTGTAATTTTTTCATCCTGACGGACAATTTCGTAACCATCATCACCCGAATCTGATTGTGCAGCAAGCTGTTGGGCACAAAAAAACAGGAAGGAAAGTATAATTTTCAATTTAGGCATCCGACTATAATACTACTTTTTCAATTACTTACAAGGAGTCATTTAAATCTAAAAAAACCAGCGTTTTTATTAATTTCGCGCTACTATATTTTTAGTAAAACGCAATGTTACCATCATGAGCCAAAACAGACCCATTTCATCCTTTCTCGAGAAGCATTATTTGCATTTTAACGCGGCAGCACTGGTTGATGCTGCTAAAGGGTATAAGAAACATATCGTAGAAGGAAAAAAAATGATGGTCACATTGGCGGGAGCCATGAGTACGGGTGAACTGGGCATCAGTTTTTCAGAGATGATCCGCCAGGATAAAGTACACATCATTTCTTGTACAGGCGCGAACTTGGAAGAGGATATTATGAACCTCGTAGCGCATTCACATTACAGACGCATACCGAACTATCGCGATCTTACGCCTGAACAGGAGTGGGATTTATTACAGAATCATTTAAACCGAGTGACCGATACGTGTATTCCGGAAGAAGAGGCTTTCCGTAAACTGCAATCGCATTTATTTAAAGTATGGAAAGATGCAGAAGATAAAGGCGAGCGTTTGTTCCCACATGAGTTTATGTTTCGGATGCTGAACAGTGGTGAGTTGAAACAACATTTTGAAATCGATCCGAAGAATTCGTGGATGGTGGCTGCAGCCGAACGAAACATGCCGATGGTAGTACCTGGCTGGGAAGACAGCACCATGGGAAATATTTTTGCTTCGTATTGCCTAACCGGTGAACTGAAAGCAAGCACGATGAAATCGGGTATTGAATATATGGTATGGCTGGCCGATTGGTATACCGAGAATGCAGGTAAGGATGGTATTGGGTTCTTTCAGATTGGGGGAGGCATAGCAGGCGACTTCCCAATTTGTGTGGTGCCCATGTTGCATCAGGATTTAGAGCGCGATGGCGTTCCGTTCTGGAGTTACTTCTGCCAGATCAGCGACTCCACAACAAGTTATGGATCGTATTCAGGCGCAGTGCCCAACGAAAAAATTACATGGGGTAAACTCAGCATTGATACTCCGAAATATATTATTGAGTCAGACGCAACAATCGTTGCACCGCTAATCTTTGCTTATATACTTGACATGTAATGGTCGATAGTCAGTGGTCAATAGTAACCCATTGGCTATTGGCTATTGACTATGGACAATGGACTATCGATTTTTCATGAATTTAGATTTAAACCTTCGCTCCGAAATACAGAAATCAATCGATGCACTATTTGGTCAATCGGTAGATCAACTGCAGCTTCAACCTACCAACCAGGAGTTTGAAGGATCGCACACAGTAGTATGTTTTCCATTAACAAAAATTTCAAAGAAAAATCCTGAGGAGACGGCTAAAGCTATAGGAGAATATCTTATTGAGCACTCCGAGTTGATTAACAAGTATAATGTGGTGAAGGGATTTTTAAATCTTGTAATCACCGATAAAACATGGATTGATGTATTTGTGGGAATTTATTCAAACGAAGAATACGGTTCACTCCCTGCCAACGGTAAGGAAATAATGGTTGAGTACTCTTCTCCCAATACGAACAAGCCGTTACACTTAGGTCACCTGCGTAATAATTTTCTAGGCTACAGTGTGGCAGAAATTTACAAAGCCATCGGCTTTCAGGTTCACAAAGTGCAGATCATCAACGACCGGGGTATTCACATCTGCAAGTCGATGGCTGCGTGGAAATTGTTTGGCAATGGCGAAACACCTCAAAAAAGTGGTTTGAAGGGAGATAAGCTTGTGGGGAAATATTATGTTGAGTTTGACAAGACTTATAAAGGGCAAGTTAAAGAGTTAGTTGATAAGGGAGTGGTTGAAGCCGAAGCGGAGAAGCAGGCACCTATCATGAAAATGGCAGTTGAGATGCTACTCAAGTGGGAAGCGAAAGATTCAGAGATCGTGCAACTTTGGAAAACCATGAACGGTTGGGTGTACGAAGGATTTGATGTGACATACAAACGAATGGGTGTTGATTTCGAGAAGTTGTATTACGAGTCAGACACTTATTTGCTGGGAAAAGATGAAGTACTAAGAGGAGTAGAGAAAGGAGTTTTCTTTAAAAATGAAGACGGCTCTGTTTGGGTTGACTTGACTGCCGATGGACTGGATCAAAAAGTATTGCTTCGTTCTGATGGAACATCCGTGTACATGACACAGGATATTGGTACCGCTATTCTACGCTTCAGAGACTTCCCAAAAATTTCGGGACAAGTCTATACAGTAGGGAATGAGCAGGAGTACCACTTCAAAGTATTGTTTCTTATTCTAGGTAAGTTAGGGTATGAATGGGCTAAACACTGTTACCATTTGTCGTATGGAATGGTGGATCTTCCTTCCGGGAAAATGAAATCCCGTGAAGGCACGGTAGTAGATGCCGATGATTTGATGGAAGAGATGGTACAGGAAGCTGAACGTCAAACCCGGGAGTTAGGGAAGATTGAAGGCCTGAGTGAAGACGAATCCAAAAAATTATTTGAAATGATTGGATTGGGTGCGCTGAAGTTTTTCCTTCTCAAAGTTGATCCAAAGAAACGCATGATGTTTGATCCCAATGAATCCATCCAACTTCAAGGGTTCACGGGACCGTTTATTCAGTACACCCATGCACGTATTCGTGCCATCATCCGTAAAGCAGAAAGCATGAATATTGTTGTAACGGATGATGACCTTAAAAAAGTAACATCACTTGAACCCGCTGAACGAGACAGTTTGCATTTACTGAGTCTTTTTGAAAACAAATTAAAGGAGGCCACTAGGGAATATTCACCAGCTGTGATTGCGAATTATGCATTCGATCTGGCCAAACAATACAACCAGTTTTATCAGAATATTCCGATTTTCAATGAAGCTGATCAGGATAAACTGAAATTCCGTATTGCCTTTTCTAAGGCCATCGCGGATGCCATTAAAAGGGCAATGTGTTTGTTGGGTATTCAAGTCCCTGAAAAAATGTAACTATTTGTTGTGTATCTTGTTACTTATGCGATAATCTAAAAAGACATGAAAACGCTATTATCGATTTTATTCATTGCAGCAATGACCTCCTCCATTTATGATTTTAAAATAAGCTCCCTCGATGGGCCAGTTGTTGATTTTAGTCAATACAAAGGCAAAACGTTGTTGATTGTGAATACTGCCTCAAAATGTGGAAATACACCACAATATGAGGAATTGCAAAAACTGCATGAGCAATACGGTAGTAAAATTACTATCCTTGGATTCCCTGCTAATAATTTTGGTTCGCAGGAACCGGGAACAAATCTGGAGATTGCTGAATTCTGTAAAGCGAATTATGGTGTGACCTTCCAAATGTTTGAAAAGATTTCTGTCAAGGGCCAGGATCAGCATGAACTTTATAAGTTACTGAAAGAGAAAACAGGGCAAGAACCTTCCTGGAATTTTTGCAAGTATTTGGTAAAACCTGATGGTAGCGTAACGTTCTTCAGCAGCAAGGTAAAGCCAATGGACAAGCAAATTCTCGATGCCTTATAAAACAATTATCGGTATAACCATTATTAGCGTGGGACTCATAGCATTTCTTTCCGACAAGTTGACTCCTAAACAAACTGGTAAGTCTGTTTCGGGATCGATCTATGACTTTAAAGTAAAATCACTCGAAGGAAAGGAGATTGACTTCACCCAGTTTAAGGGAAAGAATATTTTGATTGTTAATACGGCATCAAAGTGCGGCTACACCTATCAGTACGAAGATTTGCAAAAAGTGCATGAGCAGTATGGCGATAAGGTAGCCGTGTTAGGATTTCCAGCCAATAATTTTTTGTGGCAGGAACCAGGCTCGAATACGGAAATAGGAGAGTTCTGTCAGCGGAATTATGGAGTCGACTTCCAAATGTTTGAAAAGATTTCCGTGAAAGGAAGTGACAAGCATCCTCTTTACAAGTGGTTGGAAGCTAAATCCGGAAAGTCACCTTCGTGGAATTTCTGCAAATACATTATAAATCGGGATGGAAATGTAATTGGTTTTTATCCGGCCACAGTTAAGCCACTGGACTCTGCTATTGTCAATAAAATTTCAAGATAAAGATTGAACTCCGCTAAACCCTGGATCAAAGCATTTCGTTTACGTACGTTACCGTTGGCACTTTCCTGTATTGCCATGGGTGGTTTTCTGGCGGCTGCTTCTGGTCTTTTTAATTGGAACATTTTTCTTCTTTGCGTGTCCACTACCATTTTCCTTCAAATACTCTCTAATTTGGCAAATGATTATGGTGACTCCGTTCATGGTGCGGACAGCATAGATCGAAAAGGTCCTTCACGTGCAGTACAAAGTGGAGCCATTTCACCTGCTCAGATGAAAGCAGCTATTATTGTTTTTATTGTACTGTGCTTAGTTAGCGGTGTTTCATTGTTGTTGATTTCATTTGGGTTAAACTGGAATGCGATTCTTTTCTTTTTTGGATTGGGTGTGTTGAGCATTTTGGCAGCCATTGCTTACACGGTTGGAAAAAAACCGTATGGCTATGCCGGCCTGGGAGATGTTTCTGTGTTGATCTTTTTTGGATTGATTGGCGTAATGGGCTCCAACTATTTGTTTACGAAACAGCTTGATTGGATTCACGTGCTTCCTGCGTTAAGCTGTGGCTTTTTCTCGATGGGAGTTCTCAACATCAACAACATCAGAGACATCGAGTCAGATAAAAGAGCCGGAAAATATTCTATCCCAGTACGCATTGGAAGAGAAAGTGCAATTAAATACCATTGGTTTTTACTTGTTGGAGGATTGACAAGCGCCAGTGTTTTTATAGTGCTTACGTATCAATCACTCTTACAGCTTCTTTTCTTGTTAAGCTTCCCGCTGTTTATTGTCAACGGATTATCCGTGCAACAAAAATCTTCTGATCAGCTAGATCCATACTTAAAACAACTGGCCCTGTCAACGCTCTTGTTTGTAGTGTTGTTTGGGCTAGGACAAATACTCTAGATTCCTTTTATGGATATAGTCTGGATAGTTATTGCGTCTATTTTTATACTGGGTGGAATTGTAGGAAGCGTGGTGCCTCTGCTGCCAGGCCCGCCATTATCGTACCTCGGGTTTCTGATTGTTCAATTGAGAAGCGATCCTCCGTTCTCGTTAAAATTCATGTTGATTTGGGCGGGAGTTGTAATTGTTGTTTCTGTATTGGAATACGTGATTCCGGTTTATGGAACTAAAAAATTTGGAGGAAGCAAGTATGGATTGTGGGGCTGTAGCATCGGCTTGGTTGCCGGATTGTTTTTTGGACCGTGGGGAATTTTTCTTGGACCGTTTGTCGGAGCATTCGTGGGCGAATTAATAGCAAACAATCAATCTGATCAGGCGCTCAAGGCAGCGCTTGGATCCTTTATCGGTTTTTTGTTTAGTACGTTACTCAAACTGGTCGTGTGTGTGGTAATGGCCTGGTATTTTGTTGCTGCACTGTGGTACTAGTCGGTAGTTCCTCACATGTAAATCCGTGCAACGGAGAGATGCGATAATCTTGTAATCAATATTAACAGAGGAACAATAAAAAGTATTACTATTGCGTCCTTTCCGGTAGCCCTTATTTTCAATTTACTATGAAAAAGACCTTTACCCGTTATGAGATTTTTGTCATTGCCGTGATGGCGATTCTTCAGTTCACCATCATTCTCGATTTCATGGTGTTGTCACCCCTCAGCGCCTTTTTATTACCTGCACTCAAAATCACGACTGCTCAATTCGGTATGGTAGTTTCAGCCTACGCGTGGAGTGCAGGATTAGCAGGTTTGCTAGCAGCAGGCTTTGCCGATAAGTACGACAGGAAGAAGTTATTGATCATTTTTTATACGGGATTTCTCATCGGAACATTCCTGTGCGGTATTGCTCCGGATTATAATTTCCTGCTGGCAGCCCGGATTGTTACCGGCATTTTTGGAGGCGTTATTGGCTCGGTTGTTTTTGCGATCGCCACCGATTTATTTCCCATGGAAGTGCGCGGCCGCGTGATGGGATTTTTGCAGATGGCTTTTGCGGGGGCGCAGGTGCTGGGCTTACCGATCGGTTTGTATCTCAACAATAAATTTGACTGGCATTCTCCTTTCTTGATGATCGTGGGCATCGGTATTCCCTTGGGTGTATTGATTGTCATGTACCTGAAACCGGTCAATGCACACCTGACTACCAAGATGGAGAAAAGTCCGCTGACTCACCTGGCGCACACCTTTGTTAACCGCAATTATCTCAAAACCTTTGCAGCTACTACACTGTTGGCCACCGGTGGTTTTATGCTGATGCC
>JANNQJ010000164.1:0-27552 GCA_031400675.1 Cyclobacteriaceae bacterium | reverse complement strand
TACCCTTCTACCAATTCCTTTTGTTCCTTATCGCCTGCTAAATTTTTCTTCATAAGTTTTTCGGCAACCTGCAAAGAGAACATGGCGACTTGAATTTTCACTTCCTTTAAGGCGGCTTGTTTTTCAATATTGATCGCATTTCGTGCGTCATCAATAATTTTATCGGCTGCTCTCTTAGCGTCTCCTTGTGCTTCTTCCTTCATCCGGTTAGAAGCCTCACGGGCTTCACGCAACATTTTATCACGTTCTTCACGAGCTTCTTTTAGCAGATTCGCATTATCAGCTGTTAGCTGGGCCATCTCTGCACGAGCTTTGTCTGCAGTGTCAAGCGCATCCTGAATTGAAGTCTCTCTTTCTTTCAGTGACGCAACAATAGGTTTCCATGCAAACTTTGAAAGAATAATAAAGAGCAATACGAAAATAATCGCTTGCCAAATGATGAGACCTGAGCCGGGTGTTAAGAGTTCCATATCTTTTAATTCAGATAAATTTTGATGTAGAAAAAGAGCATCCTACCAATTGAAGGATGCTCTAATTTTTAGGACAATGCCACCATAAGGCAAATAACCAGTGCAAACAGTGCTGCAACCTCAATCAAGGCGGCAATCACAAGCATCGCACCTTGAATTTTGCCAGAAGCTTCAGGCTGACGAGCCATACCTTCCATAGCTGAGCCACCGATGCGACCGATACCGATTCCAGCGCCAATTGCAGCCAGACCAGCACCGATTCCAGCGCCCATAATTGCAAAACTCATGTCCAACAATAGTGATAAAAACATAGCATTAAATATTTAAGTTAAACGCCCCGCACCTTTTTAGTGAGGGGATATCTTTAGTTCAATTAATGATGCTCGTGATCGGCAGTTGCCATTCCAATGTACAGTGAAGTGAACAACGTAAATACATACGCCTGAATACCCGCCACCAACAACTCAATCAAACTTATAAACAATACCATTAAGGAAGCACCTGCTCCCACATATACACTTTTGAAAATGAAAGCAAGGCAGATCAAGCTTAGTAATACGATGTGTCCTGCAGTGATCGCCACAAACAAGCGAATCGTTAATGAGAATGGCTTCGTGAAAATTCCAATCACTTCTACCAACATAATAATGGGTCGTAACGCCATCGGGACACCGGGTGTCCAGAAAATATGACTCCAGTATGCCCTGTTGCCACTGAAGTTTGTAATGAAGAATGTAAAGATTGCCAGTGTTACCGTTACAGCAATATTCCCTGTCAGGTTGCCCGCGCCCGGTAAGAGGCCCAGAAAATTTCCAAACAAAATGAAGAAAAATAACGTAAGCAAGTATGGTAAATATTTTTCGTGGTGATGGCCAATGTTTGGTTTTACAATTTCATCGCGAACAAACACAATAATGGGTTCGAAGAAAGATTGAATTCCCTTAGGCGCTTTACCTGCATTTTTCCTATAAGCTTTTGCAACAGTAAAAAACACAAACAAAAGAATGGTAGCATTGATTAAAAGCATTGCTACATTTTTTGTGATCGAAACATCCAATACAGCTTTACCTGAATCTGCCAGGTAGATATGATTGTGCTCAAGTTTGTAGCCCTTATATTCTACAATATTGTGATGCTCGTCATAAAAATTACGAGATGAGAAAATATCTAAACCTTGTTCAGAAGAGTAAACGATTATGGGCAAAAACCAAGTTCCATGATGGCCGTCAAAAAAGTGCCAAACATGATCGTCCATCACGTGGTGGAGAATGACTTCGCTGGCATTAAACTTGGCGGTGTCGCTCTCAGTTTCTGAGGCAAGGGAAGGGGTTGAAAATCCAACTAAAAACAGCAGGGTTACAAGAATAGAAAATCGGCTGATTTTATTGGAGAACACACTCATTTGGGCTATTTCTAGGCGTAAAAAATCCGATCGCAAAGGTATCAATTTACCGTACACAAAGAAATTTTTTAATCTTTTTTCATGGAGCTAAAGGGTCTGTCGATTACCGGCTTACTTGACGGTACAAAAAGCCAATTTCAATGGCTGTAAATAGGAAATAAGCGACCATAAAAAATACAATGTTAGAGGATGCTTGTTCGGGCTGTTCACGCACCATCAAGAATACGTACGTGCCATATGCAATGAGCTTGATACCCATTGTTGCCAAATAAAATTGAACAAAAAAATCAGGCCGCTGTTGTTTTGTTCTTAACAGAAAACGGTACAGCCCGGCCGTACTTACAAAAAGAAAAAGAAGAGTTCGGTAAAAATACCCTGGGAGTGTTTCAATACCCCAAAGTCCAACGGCTAGAATTATACCGGCAACAAGGGTTAATGTGATCAGAAATTTTACCAACTCTATTCTTGCTTAATTGATCGGTAGACCTGGTACATCATGCTGGCAAAGGCAAGGAGGCCAAAAAGTAACATGAATGCAGGAAATTTTAAAGTAAGGTATTGATCCAGTTTGTAGCCGAGCCAACCAAAAACTCCAATGGCGGCTAACAATTGAAAAGCCAATCCGCTGTATTTTATATACGAGTTGATTGGCTTCTTTTTATCTGATTGATCTTGTTGCTGTGCGTTCATTCCTTTCGGGTCATCCGCACATCTGGATGTACATTAATTTGCTTTTGCTTCTTCCGGACGGGCAAAGGCGCGCGATGCCAGTGTTCCATTATTGGCATCTCCTATTTTAATTTCTTTCACAGTGGCTCCCATTTTACAACTGCCATTGAAAACTGCTCCTGGTTCTACTACCAGTTTGCCCGTAACAATATCTCCATTAATAACTGCGGTGGCTTTTAATACGAGCAATTCTGAAACTTCCAGTCTCCCTCTCACCTCACCTTCGATGTCGGCATTTTGCGCTATAATGTTTCCTTGAACATGAGATGAATTACCCAGCGCCACTTTGGATTTTGACTTCACATTACCAACCACCTTGCCCTCTACACGGATATTTCCATAGGTCTCAATATTTCCTTCGAGGAAAGTCCCTTTTCCAATCGTATTGCTCGAGCTGCTGATTTCATCAGCCACTCGCTTTTGTTCTTTAGAAGTAAGCATGTCTCTACTTTTTTAAAAGGTTACAAATTCTTCAGGATTCAGAGGGTTTCCGTTGTACCACAATTCAAAATGAAGGTGCGGCCCGTCAGTCATCTCCCCACTATTGCCAACGATAGAGATAATTTCACCCGCGTTCACAAAAGTACCAACTTTTTTCAAGAGTTCCGCATTGTGCTTATACACAGAAATCAGGTTACCCCGGTGCTGTATCATGATTACATAGCCCGCATCTTGAGTCCACGAAGCAAAAAGTATGGTTCCATCGGCTACGTTTTTTACAGCTTCATTGGTCTTCGCTACAATGTCAACTCCATGGTGACCTTTCTTAATATCAAAGTGATCGGAAACAAATCCGGTAATGGGTGAAAAGAAAAAGGTTTCCTGCAACTCACGATACTTTACACTGGTGAGTGTAATCAATGAAAGATCGGATTTTTCAAACTCCTTTCTGAATTGCGAATCTGCAGGTGCTAATTTCATCTCACCTGCCTTCGCAAGCGGTCTGTTTTCTCCTTGCATAATCTTAGCCGGATCTTTAAAGGCACTCGTGTCGCCACTGAGTACACGTTGAAAATTTATGATGAATTGATCTTTGCGGTCAACTTCAACAGATAGCGAATCAAACTGCTCCTTCAACTCAACAAGCTGTTTGTTCATCTCAATCTGGGAATGTCGTGGGTCAAACCATTTTGCCAAAAGTGTTCTGGACAAGAAAAGGCTGACGATAAAAATCACCGAAAAAAGGATAACGGAAAAAAGAATTACTTTCGAATAGGTAAAGCCCAAGCTCGTTTTTTCAGCAAAGTTTTCTTCGTTGCGGATGATGAGCTGGTACCGGTTGGTAAGCCAATTGGATAATGTCTTTTTCGGCTTCAATTTTCCCGATTTTTGAGGGCAAAATTAGATATTCTATGCGATTATAATATGGAATGTATGATTTTTACGTTGTGTTTTCGCTAATCCTTACGCATTTGAAGAGACCGTTTATACATATCCTTTGGCTGCTCTTTTTACTTCCCGGGTGCTCCTCCCAATCTACTACCTGGACAGGTAAGGCTTTTCATAATACAACAGCCCATTACAACGGGTATTTTTATGCGAAAGAAGAGATCATAAAAATTGAAAAAACCATCCTTGAAGGTGAGACAGATGATTTTAATCATATTCTCCGACTGTCCCCCTCGATTGATTCTGCTCGTGCAAAAGGTTATGATAAAGAAATTCAGGAGGCAATTAAAATGGCATCACTTGCCATACAACGACATCCGAACAGCAAATGGGTGGATGACTGTTACATCTTAGTTGGCAAGGCTAGATTGTATAGTCTCGATTGGGGAAATGCGGTGCAAACCTTTAAATATGTAAATACAAAAGGGAAAAATTTAGACAGTCGGCATGAAGCAATCATTCAGTTAGCACGTACGTTCGTTGAGCACCGTGAGTTTAACAATGCTGAGGCCGCTTTCGATTATCTTGAAAGGGAAAATCTTAGTAAAACTAATCGCAAAAAATTTCATCTCGTACAGGCACATTATTATCAACTCCGGGAAGACTACGACAACATGGTGCGCAACCTGACAGTCGCAGTTCCATTGCTCAAACGTAAAGACCAACCCGGAAGGATTTACTTTATCATTGGACAGGTGTACCAGGAGCTTGGGTTTGAGTCTGAAGCTTTTAACTTTTACAAGGATTGCATCTCCACCAATCCCGACTATGAAGTGGATTTCTATGCGCGTCTTTACATGGCACAAGTAGCGGAGATATCCAGGAGTCGTGATATTGCTAGTGCGCGCAAATCGTTTAAAAAATTGTTGAAAGATTCCAAAAACAAGGAATTCCGCGATAAGATTTATTATGAGATGGGGGTGTTTGAACGTAAGCAAAACAACCTGAATGAAGCGATCGTAAATTATAACTTGGCAATCCGGGAAGGCACCAATAAGCAAATTGACGGGCAAGCATACCTCAAATTAGGAGAGATCTACTACGACACGCTTAAAAATTTTCAACTTTCGCAAGCATACTATGACAGTGCGGTTTCAGCACTACCCACTACCTACGAAAACTATAAAACAATTCTGGCTCGACAAAAAGTATTAAACGAGTTCGTAAAGAATCTCAACACAATAGCCTGGCAAGACAGCTTATTATTAATGGCTAAAATGGATACAGCCACCCTGCGAAAACATATCACGTCCGTTATCGAGAGTCAGAAGAAACCAGAAGTAAAATCTAAAAGAAAAAAAAGGAATCGGATTGAGATAAACACAGTCAACTCAACTATTGCTTCAGAAACTACACTCGAAGCTTCTAGCTGGTATTTTGGTAATACCTCCGCAGTAGCGTTGGGCCAGTCCGAATTCGCTCGTGTGTGGGGAGACATACCGTTGGAAGATAATTGGCGCAGAGCAACACGCACCACTTCCGTTCCACAGACTGAATCCATTGCGGTTGGTGACCAGAATACTGCAACAACTGAGCAACCAGACTCACCAGTTAAAAATCCTGTGCAAGAGGCCTACGATAACATTAGTAAACAACTCCCACTCACAGAAAAGCAAGTTGAGGAGGCCAACAAGAAAATTGAAAATGCTTATTTTCAGTTGGGTGACATCTACTGTTTCGACCTGAAAGAAAAAGAAAATGCCATTACTTCTTACAACACATTACTCACCCGTTTTCCTGAAACTGAGTTTCGCCCTGAGGTTCTGTATAAGTTGTATTTGATCTTCAAAGATTCAGATGCTTTAAAAGCCAGTCAATACGCATCTCAACTGAAAGAAAAGTTTCCAGATTCACCTTTTGCAAAAATTCTTATTAATCCCAATTATCTTCAGGAGTCTGGTCTTGTGGTTGAGAAGCAAAAAAAAATGTATCAACAGGCGTATGAAAACTACCAGGCTCGAGCTTACGCGAATGCTCTTCAATTAATTGACGCTGCGATGGTATTGGAAAAAACTACATTCATTCCAAATCTTGACCTTCTAAAAATTTTAGTCATTGGCAAAACTGAAAACATTGCCCAATATCAATTCTCGCTTAACAAGTTTATAAAAGATTACCCAGAGAGCGATTTAATTCCTTACGCACAAAATTTGCTACAAACTTCTCATGACTACCAGCTAAAGAAGGAGAAAGAAAAGGGCATTCAATTTATACGATCATTTGAAGAGCCTCATTACTTTGTTTTGGTATTACCGAAGGAGAATAAAATAGAAGATGCCGCTACAAAGACATTAGAGATGTTTAGTACTTCCTTTTTTAAAGATTTGAATCTTAAGGTGAGTACCCTCATCTTAAATGATGCATATACCCTTACACTGGTGTCGGATTTACCACGAATTAGTTCTGCTCTTGAGTACTACAGAACATTCATCGAAAAGCGATCAACATTCACCGGACTTAAAGACTATAAATTCAGTAGTTTTGTAATTACTAAAGACAATTTCGATATATTTTACCGAACAAAGGGGCTAGATGAGTACATCCAATTCTTTGAAAAAAACTATCATCCAGAAAATCCGTGACATCTTAAAGATAGAGCGGCCCTGGTTTCGAACTATTGTCAAGACAATCTGGATACTTTTCTTCACCTTCTTTGTTGGTTTTCCGCTCTACATCTACTCTGTTAGCACCGATCTCTTTGGGCTTTATGGTGGAATGCCAAGTTTGAAGTCGATCGAAAACCCTGAGAATGACCTTTCATCTGAATTGATTTCAGCTGATGGCGTTTCGTTGGGCAGATATTTCCGCTATAACAGAAGTCAGGTTACATATCAAGATCTTTCAGCTGATTTAATAAACACACTTATTATCTCAGAGGATCACCGGTTTAACAATCACTCGGGTATGGATTTCTGGGCATATGTTCGCGTGATAAAGGGATTGATGACATTTAGCCCGGCAGGTGGTGGAAGTACCATTACGCAACAACTTGCGAAAAACCTGTACACTCAAAATGACGACTTGGGATTAGATGGGTCAATTGTTCACCTGATTCCTGGCAAATATCCCAAACGCATTTTTGATAAAACTAAAGAATGGATCATTTCGGTATACCTGGAAAAGAATTTCACGAAGGAAGAAATAATTGCCATGTATTTAAATACAGCCCCCTTTGGAAGCAATGCCTATGGGATACAAGTGGCCTCCGAAACATACTTCAATAAATCGCCCGACAGTCTGAATATTCAGGAATCCGCTGTATTAGTAGGAATGTTACAGGCAATCACCCGGTTTAATCCGAAAGAAAACCCCGAAAATTCACTCGCTAAAAGAAACGAAGTGATGGGTAAGCTTTACAAACATGGCTATATAAAAACACGAGAAGTATATGACTCGATTAAAGCATTGCCCACGGTGCTTGAGTACAAAGTTCAAAATCAAAACGAAGGACTGGCAACTTATTTCCGCAGTGTAATTGGCCCTGAGTTAATGGCTTGGGGTAAAGATCATGGTATTGATATTTGGGAATCGGGGTTGAAAATATATACAACTATAGACAGCCGGATGCAACGCTATGCGGAAGAAGCAGTTGAAGAACATATGTCACAACTCCAAAAAGATTTTAGTGCACATTGGAAGGGAAAAAATCCCTGGCTTGATGACGACTGGAGAGAAATAAAAGGATTTCTTGAATCCCGAATTAAACAAACCGAAACATACAAGAACCTGTTGGCAAGATATGGTAAGGATTCCGACTCTGTTAAAATTATGCTGAATGTAAAAAAGCCCCTGCGTGTTTTTTCCTGGAAAGGTGATCGCGACACTCTTTTCAGTTCTATGGATTCCCTGAATTATTACAAACGCTTTTTGCATACCGGTATGATGTCGATGGACGCACATACGGGAGCTATTAAAGCCTGGGTTGGTGGCATCAATCATAAATATTTTAAATACGACCATGTTCGCCAGGGCAAACGTCAACCGGGCTCTACTTTCAAGGCCTTTGTTTACGGCACTGCTATGGAGGCTCGCTTTAATCCCTGCTACAAACTACCTGATGTATCTCCAAGTTTCGTGGTGTCTGGAGGTACTTGGAGACCTAAAAATTCTGATGGTGAATATGGAACAGGGAAAGAGATGACCTTGCGTGAGGCGATGGCTCGTTCAGTAAACTCAATAACAGCAAGGGTACTTCAATTAGTTAATGAAGAAAATGTTGTAAATTTTTCTCACCGTGTGGGAATCACAAGTGAATTAGATGCTGTTCCTTCTTTATGCCTTGGCGTAAGCGATGTTTCCCTTTATGAAATGGTGGGAGCATACTCCACATTTGTGAACGAAGGTATTTACACAGAGCCATATTATATCACGCGTATAGAGGACAAAAATGGAAATGTAATTGAAAACAGAGTGCCAAAAACTCGACAAGCCATAGACGAGCAAACTGCTTACAAAATGATTTATATGCTAATGGGCGGGGTACAGATTGAAGGGGGTACTTCAACGGGACTAAGCTATGATTTGAGAATTGATAATGAAATTGGAGGTAAAACCGGCACCACAAACAATGCTTCAGATGGTTGGTATATGGGTGTAACCAAAGATCTTGTCTCGGGTGCGTGGGTTGGGGGTGACGAAAGAAGTATTCATTATCGGAGTTGGGATATGGGACAGGGTTCACGTACAGCACGACCCATTTGGGATAGATTCATGCGCAAAGTCTACATGGATGAAACGCTCGAGTATAAAAAAGGATCTTTTAAACGTCCCGGATCAGGAATGGATATAGTCATGGATTGCAATCAGTATGATGCCATTGCAAACGACTCGACCTATGTGAAAGATGAGCCCGCCTGGGAAATTGACCATTAACTCCTGTGCAGAATGGAGGGCGGATTAAAGCAGTATATCCAACATCTCCCTGACTCATCCGGGGTCTACCAATTCTACAATTCCGATAATGTATTGATCTATGTAGGAAAGGCCAAAAACCTTAAAAAAAGAGTCGGCAGCTACTTCAACAAAATCAATAGTCTGAGCCGCAAAACACTCAGGTTGGTTTCTGAAATAAAAAAAATTGAATACGTCATTTCCGGTACCGAGTTCGATGCGTTGCTGCTCGAAAATAATCTGATCAAACAAAATCAGCCCAAGTATAACATCCTGCTGAAGGATGATAAAACATTTCCGTATCTGTGCATTTTAAACGAACGCTTCCCAAGAATTATCTACACACGTAAATACATGGCAGACCAAGGCGAATACTTTGGCCCCTATGTTGGAGTATATGCCATGAAGAACGTGATGGAGCTCATCCGAAAACTCTATACAATCAGGACCTGCAACCTACTCTTGTCAAAGAGTAGTATCGAACAAAAAAAATTTAAAGTTTGTCTTGAATTTCATATTGGCAATTGCAAGGGGCCTTGCGAAGGATTACAAAACGAAGAAGATTACCTAAAAGATATTAGCCAGATACGTTCTATATTAAAAGGTCAAATCAGTGTCATTGAAAAATACTTTACAGATCAGATGACAACAGCAGCATCGTCTCTGCAATTTGAAAAAGCTCAGTTCTTTAAAGAGAAGCTGGAGTACCTGGAGGGTTTTCAGACTAAATCACTTGTCGTTAATCGCGATATAACAGACATTGATGTGATCACATTAATTAGTAAGGATGAATACGCGTATGCAAATTACCTGGTAATTAAAGAGGGCTCTATTATTTATTCAAAATCCATTGAACTTAAAAAAAAGTTGGAAGAACCCGATGAAGAACTCATCAGCTATTCGCTTTTGGAGTTACAAGCTCAATCAAAGAGCAATAACAACACCGTATTTAGTAACATCCCTGTAACGCTTCTTTCCGAAAACTCTGAAAATGTTGTTCCTAAGATTGGTGATAAACGAAAACTCGTGCTTTTATCCTTGAAAAATGCCATGGAACTGCAGCGCGAAAGAGATACAATACGCTCTGAAAAGAAAACAAAGAAGCATGAAGCATTATCAGTACTTCAGAAAGATCTTCAATTACAATCCTTGCCTCGGATAATTGAGTGCTTTGATAATTCAAATTTTCAAGGTACAACGCCTGTGGCTTCTATGGTTCGCTTTGTCGATGGCAAACCCGATAAAAAGGGGTATCGCCATTTCAACATCAAAACAGTTATAGGGTCGGATGACTTTGCCTCTATGAAAGAAATCGTGCACAGAAGATACTATCGCCTCTTGCAAGAAATTCACTTATTGCCGGACTTGATTTTAATCGATGGCGGTAAGGGGCAACTTAGCAGTGCTTGTGAAGCCCTGAAAGAAATGGGAATTTATGGCCGAGTGCCCATAGCAGGCATCGCTAAAAAATTAGAAGAAATCTACTATCCTGAAGATCCCCTGCCCCTTCACATCAATAAAAAATCTCAGGGTCTCCGCTTACTCCAGTTTATACGTGATGAGGCGCATCGGTTTGCTATTACCTTTCACCGTGATAAACGAAGCAAAGCATTCATCAAGACCGAAATGGATGACCTTCAAGGTATTGGTAAACAAACCATTGAAAAGCTTTTGAATCACTTCAAGTCCTTCAAAAAAATAAAAGCTGCTTCTTTTGAAGATATTGAAAAAGTAGTGGGGACAAGCAAAGCATTGCTCATCAAACCTCAGAAATAAAAAAGGCCTTGTAAATACTTACAAGGCCTTTTCACAAATATTTATCTTTCTATTAGAATTCCCAGAGGTTGTGCTCTTTCTCCATGAGCATCATTTCAGCCCATTCACGCGCCCAAACTCCTTCATAATAAGGTCGCTGATTGTTTCGATACACGTCTTCAATTGTATTGTCGTCAGGGTTCTCGATTTTATAGATAACGCCTTTAAAAAACCTTAATAAGAAAGCATCCGCATAATTCTTATTTTGCGCTGTATTCTGCCTGTTAAACCAAACAGCCTTTTCCGGGTTATTCCGGAATATCTTCTCTAAATCTTTGTACTTAAACCATCCAAGTGGTCTGTAGGTGCCCCTATTATCATCAAACACCTGTAACTCAAAAGCTATGATATCATAATAAAGGCGTGATCTCCTTTTATCAAAAATGATATCCTCGACCATATTTAAGCGGGTAATTTGGCCCGGTAAAAACTCCACAACCTTACCTTGTGTGGAGACAATCCAATCGACATCAGTTGCTGTACTCGGGTTGATGCCTACATTTTGCCCAGCCGACTGACACTCATAGTTCTTACCATTAAAAGAAACTACATCCCCTAAAAAATATGTAATCACAGGATCCCACGCTGGGAAACTAGACCCTTGTTGAAATACCAAATTTTGAAGAAATCCTTCCTTTGTAAATTTTGTTGTTAGAGAATCCGATTGAAATACCTCGGCTATCTCACCAGATTTTGCTGCATCGATTATCAGTTTTGAAATTTCACCATTCCTGGCAAAAAACCCCTTGTTCTGTTTTTCCCGCAAATCAATTTCACGCCAAACCCTTAACTTATATAAATGCTCATACCGCGCAATCGGGTTCAATGAGTTGGGATTATATTGAATTTCCTCCGGCTGTGCCAGCAGGCACAATGGAAAAATTGCAAATGTCAACAGAAAAATTCTCTTCATCATTCTCATATATCTACTTGAGTTGTATCGTAACTACATCGTTACCAGAAACGGTTACGGCTTCTGGAGTTCCTTTGTAGGTCATTCGTACCACACTTTTTGGCTCAATAATAAGTCTATCTCCAGGTCTCATCAGTGCACGCATCGAAGAAAGATCCACTCCTTCAGAGGTAAGTGTCATCTCCTTAACCTGAGCTGTTCCACGCGCCAAAATCACCGACATATTACGGATACGGAAGTTGGCATCCTTCGGAACTTCCTGTTTAAAGTTTGCTTCGGATTCAGCCACCACGCGTAAAGCGGTTGCGGCAGTTATACTAATACCATTCTTCAGGTCAATGTCACGTCCGTTGTTATCCTTGGCAATAATACGAGGGCGAGGAACCAGCTTAACATCAAATGGCTCACTTCCAAGATTAGATCCAGAATTACTTACTGTAACATTTACTTTACGTTGATTCGGGATAATAATGACTTGTCCAATTTTAGATCCCTTAACTATTTCTCCTCCGGTAATAGAAAATGAAGGATTGTAACTTGTACCCAATGCTGGAACTTCAATATTCACAGTATTGCCGCAACCCATATACAATGTGGGGGCATTACCTGTTGTTACACGAATAACTGGTTTAGCAACGAAATACTCAACATCCTCACTATAGGTTGTGTCTGGTAAAGTAATATTAGCTTTGAAGGTCTTTCTTGCCGTTAGTGTTTTAGGGTCGTATGCACCACCACTCGCAGTAAATTTTACTCTTCCCATTTTCAGCCCTGTCTTGGCATCATCTTCAACTGTAATAGATCTTCCATCTACTGACATGGTGGGGTTTAGTGCCGAGGAAGAAGCGGCCATGAATAAGTCAGCTTCATACGGAGCACCAGCAGCTACTGTTGATGATTTTGCCCGAACCATCGGCACAACTTTATCAACCTTTAATACTCTTGAACCTGCTTCAGCCGCTAAATAATCCAGGGCCAATGACTCGTTCTCTAAAATTTCTGTTTCAATTTGGTTTACGGAAGCAAGCGCTGCAATAGCCGGGGTGTTTTCAAAAGTAAACGTGAGAAAATCTTTACGGACATGATCCTCATCACCTGCAAATATTGGAATGTCCTTGGGTGCCTTTGCTAAGGATTCAAATTTCACCTTGCCTCCTGTAAACTCATTTAACTGCTTCTCGTATTCCTTAAGTTTCGCTTCAAACGCTTTTCCAGTAGGTGATTTTTTATCAATCATCATGGCCGCTACTTTAGAGCTGTGATCATTGATCAGTGCTTCATCAATCTTTTCAGCTCCCGAAGTTTTCATCATCTCTTTCTTCAAGTTCTCCATATACGCAATAGTACTTGCGGTTGTTTCACGTACTTTTTGTGCATTATCCACTGCTCGCTTTACTTTTGGGTCGGGACTCTTAGATCCGTCTTTCACAATTGATGCTACTTGCTCAACATTCTTACCGGTACTTATACCAATCATGGTTGTCAATGTCTCATTTATGATGGCAAACTTTTCCAGTACAGCGTTACTTACTTGCAACGCCAGAAGCGCGGTAAGTACGAGGTACATCATACCGATCATCTTCTGTCTTGGGGTTTCTTTACCACCTGCCATAATCTATTCGATTTAGGGTTGTTTTTTTTACTAAATTATTTGCCTGATCCTCTCATGGCCGTAAGCATGCTGCCGTACACGTTGTTCAATGCAGCCAGATTATCGGAAAGTTTACCAAGTTCAGAAGTAAACTTAGAAGTGTTATCACCTACTTTAGTAAGACCCTGCATAGCACCCGTCAGGCTCTCATAAAACTTGTTCATGTTTTTAACATGGCTATCTGCATCTTTCAGTTCCATTTCATAAACAGAGTTTAACGCAGCGAGATTCTTCGTTACTTTTTGCACCTGTGAATGATATTCGCCAGCATCTTTTGAAGCATTGGCCATCGATCCTACAGCTTCAATTGCTGTTTTGTACGATACGTTCATATCGCCCAAAGCTTTAGATGCTGTTTTTACATTATTCGCATATTCATTTGTTGCCACGGCCGCATTAGAAAGGTTAGTCATTTGAGAGGCTGATGTCGCCAGGTTACTCAACCCCTTACCTAAATTATCCAGAAGGTTCTGATCAACTTTAGCCGTTCTGAGCATTTCATCAACCTTTAAAAGCGGAGAATCTGATGAACCTGCTTTTCTAACGGTAGGAGAGGTAACTTGCCCCTCAAAATCTTCAGCCAATTCAGGATACACTTTCGTCCAGTCGGTTTCATGTGCTGGTGGTTCGAAGGCACTCAGGAAGAAGATACCTGCTTCCACAGAAAGGCCAATCATTAGCATTTCGTCTGCACCGGTAAGGTGAAGAATTTTGAACAAAGCACCGATGATTACAACTGCTGCACCTATACCATATACCTTGGGCATGATGGTTTTGTAGAGTAGTTCTGTGAATCCGCCTTTTTTCTTGCTCATTTTAGTATTGGTTTAAGTTTTTGAGTCCCGTTAATATTTTAAATATAAGTAGAGTTTTTAATTATTAAAATTCCCTTCCTGACGATCGACCAAGGTGGGTCATCGCGCAACGAAAACCAATATAAGCCCTTGTGGAGTCCCTATATTCAAACGTCCTGGTTCCTGTTTCCAGATAGTAGGCCACGTCTTTCCAGGATCCTCCTCTGATTACCTTTTTAGGAACTATCCTTTCATTGTACTTGGCGCTTTCAGGATTCGTACGAGGGTCAATGTACTGTGGATTTAAGTCCCAAACAGTAGGAACTGCCGCTGGATTAAAATCATCTAGGCACCATTCTGAAACGTTTCCAGCCATGTCATATAATCCATAGTCATTAGGAAAATATGCAGTCACAAAAGACGTGTACGCAAATCCGTCATCATAAAAATTTCCACGGCCTGGTTTGAAGTTTGCAAGCATACATCCCTTTGCATTACGGATGTATGGATTACCCCAGGGATATTTGGCCAGGTCACGTCCACCTCTTGCAGAATATTCCCACTCGGCTTCAGAGGGCAATCTAAAACTAGGCATTGGGAAATCACCGATACTTTTTCTGTAGTCATTCAAGTAGGCTGTTCTCCATTGAGCAAAATAAGATGCCGCATCCCAGTTAACACCTACCACTGGGTAATCATCATAACCCGGATGCCAGTAATAATAATCCTGAACAGGGTCACCCATATGATGCGCAAAATCTTTTACCCACGATGTTGTGTCTGGGTAATACCGTTGACGGAAAGTTTCTGCATCGATTGTTTCAAACCCTTCAATACTTCCGTTATCAATCAAGTAAAAGTTGGTGAACTGTCGGTACTCATTGTTAGTGATTTCAGTGTCATCCATAAAGAATGAACCGATTGTAACTTGTTTGTTATAGTTGATTTGCGTTGAAGCAGGATCTTCATCAGCTTGACCCATGTGAAACGTTCCAGCCGGAATGGGCACCATGCCATAGGGCACTGTTAGTACCCAACCTTCTCTGCCGGGTACGCCTACAAGCTCGCCCCCGTCACCACCCTTACCACCCCCAAGACCCAGTAAACCACAGGCGCTTGCTGCAACGCCAGTTAGGATGAGGAGGAATTTTGAAGAAACCGTTCTGTTCATATTCTATAATTTCATTTGCGATGTCTGTACCAAATAAGATTCGAAAATAGGTTCTCTAAACTTAATTTTCCCGAAAACTGCTTACCAAATTCTACAAAATCTTATGAAAACCAAAATTATTTATCGGTTAATGCCTGTACCGGGGGGTTCGGACGATCTTTTTACCACCTCCTGAACTTACCGGTAATTCATATGTGAGCATCAACTCGTGAGAAAAATTTTCTTTGGCCTGCGCGTCTTTTACAATAAAGTCAATTGCATAGCCCAGTTTAAGTGATTTATCCTTCAAAAAGCTATATCCAAGAAGCAGATTGGCTGCCTCTGCCTGTCTAAACGACAGCCCACCCCACATCGTATTGCGTAAAGTAGCGATCACTCCTATGTCGAATGAAAATTCGTTGAAATCTGTTTTTACAAGGATCGTTGGATTAATCTGGAGGTCGAAATTCACATCATAAAAATAACCTCCCGTAAAATTCATATGGTTTTCTAATGCGCCACGAGCCTCATTAATGCCAAAATCAAAAGTTGCTTTAGTAAGATGATTAAAGCCCACGCCTGCATAATATTTTTCTGACCGGAACATAACACCCATTCCAATATCCGGCTTAATCTGTGTTTCTTTTCCTTCAATGATCACTGGGTCACCTTCTTGTATAGGGGTGTATTGCCCGCCATCAATTGTCTGAGAATAAGCTCCTACTTTTATCCCAATACTTAACTTACTGTCCTTAATACCAAGGTGATAGGCATACATAGCCTGTATTTCCAGGTTATTCTGAGGACCCAGTTGGTCATGCAATACGTACGCTCCAAAACCACTCTTTAGTTTATGAATTGGGGTAGAAAATGTAAGAAGCTGCGAAGTGGGAGCTCCTCCTCCTCCAAAGGTTGATTCGTATCCCAGCCATTGACTTCTGTGAACTGCTGTGAACCGCGTTACGCCATCAATGCCTGCCGCTGCCGGAGTAACGTAAATGTGGTTAAACATATACTGTGAAAACTGGGCATCTTGCTGAGCACGAACCTGACGTGCAAAACCTGTGAGCAGAAGGCAAAAAATGATATAAAAACCTTGTCTTAGCATTAAAATCACAAAAAGCAGAAGTTAAAGTAAGTCCTTTTTTACGACACTTTCAACGGTCGTGTAATTAAAGTGTAATAAAACACACCACTTTGTAAAATACAATGGGTGAATTAGTTATTTAATCTATTTAATCCCGTTGGCCTTCTTTATATAAAGTTCCAATGCGCCTGTCATGGAGGGGGCATTTGGTAACGGAGCCTCAATGTCCAACACTAACCCAGCATCACGAACTGCATTGGCCGTTGTAGGACCAAACGCTGCAATGCGCGTGTTATTTTGTTTAAAATCGGGGAAGTTGACAATCAAGGAATTTATTCCAGATGGGCTAAAAAAGGCAAGCATATCATAAAAGACCTCTTCTAAATCTGATAGATTGCTGGCCACCGTATGATATATAATTGCTTCTGCAAAATTAAATCCATTCTCTTTCAAAAAATCTGGAATATCATTTTTGCGAATGTCTGAGCAGGGGAAAAGGTACTTTTCGTTTTTATGTTTCTTTAAAATCTCTAACAAATCCTGCGTGGTCTTTAATCCTGTAAAAATTTTTCTTTTACGGATCACAATGTATTTCTGCAAATAATTTGATGTCTGTTCTGAAATACAGAAGTATTTCATATCGGCAGGCAGTTCAATTTTTAACTCCTGACAAATGTGAAAAAAGTGATCCACCGCATTACGACTTGTAAAAATAATAGCCGAGTGCTGAAGAATTTCAATTTTCTGTTTGCGGAATTCTTTAACCGGAACCGGCTGCACTTCTATAAAAGGCCGGAAATCAATTTTCAGGTTGAACTTTTCAGCAAGTTTTAAATACGGAGAGTTCGGATCGGTGGGGGGCTCTTGCGTAACCAGAATGCTTTTTACCTTACGCACCCTGTCGTTCACTTTTTCACTCATATCGACACGTAACTGATTCAACTACTCGTTCAGTATCTTAACAATTAATAGAAAGGGTATTATTTCGGTGGCACAAATGTACGAAAATAAATGAAACACCGAGGACTCCCCCCGATTGATTAATTTTAGAAAAAGCAGAATGACCCATCCCCCTAAAATCCAGGTAAGTAATTCGTAAAAAAAATTGTAAAATCCTTTTTGCTGCCCATTTAGTACAAAATATGCTGAGAGTATCAAGGTTAACGCACCCATGAGTACCAATAGCAAGCGAATGAAATTAAAAAAGTGAAAGCCAGCTATACTACGAATAGCAAAAAGTGAAGTAATCGTATAAATGAGAAGCCTCTTCAACAATAAGAATACGAATATGATCAGGCTTATCTTTAGCCAGGCCATTAAACTACCGGGGTATCCATTTAATCTTGATGCACTTATTTCTGTTTCGGTAAACTGACTAATCACTAAAAGATAAAAAGCCAATAGGACACTTGTAAACACATAAAATAACATACTGCTGCTGGTGAGGCGATAATAAAATTGATCACCCTCGCTATCGCGCAAAGAAAATATTTTAGTAACAGAAAAATAATCTGACGACAACCTTGGATTCAAGCGTATTATGCCGATCAGGAAAATAAACAATACCAAAAGTGAGGTCACTGCAAAATCCCGAAAAAATGTCTCTCGTTTTAAAGTAGGCGTATCCTCATCTCTTGTTCTGTTCTGTAAAGCTTTTGAGCCCACGTGTGTGGTGAGGTCTGTCACGTTAATCTTCCGCCTGCTGTGAACAGCAAAGAAAAATACTGAAGATGGATATTGCTTGCTCAGGCTATCAATTGATAGTATGGCTGTTTCTCTTTGATCCATAATAAGTCTACCGTTCAGCATCAGTGAAAAGGGGTGGATAGTTGCAACTCTCAGATAATCCCCTCTATGTTCTTTCGGCTTCACTGAGAAATAAATGGTAGTTACCGGGTTTTCCAAATTACTAAAAGCTGTGTATGAATTGCCTGTATAAATCAACCACTCTTGTTGGAGATCTTTCTTTACAATGAACTTTTGCTGGGATGTTGCTCTTCCTCCAATTATCAATAGCAGAAAAGTGAACACTACTCTATGTCGGATCATATTCACTCCAAAAATATCAGTATCACCTGATAAAACATTAGTTTTACTTTTTATTTCAATGGCTGGCATTTATATCCATATCCCATTTTGTAAACAAGCTTGCCACTACTGCGATTTCCATTTTTCTACCAGTCAGCACATACGGCATGATTTAGTCGAGGCAATTTCCAAAGAAATTGTAATTCAGAAAGAATATCTGGAAGAGGAGGTCATTCAAACTATATATTTTGGGGGCGGCACCCCATCCTTGCTTAATGCAAATGAGTTGGATTTAATTCTTGGAGCCATCCGCTCGTCTTATTCGCTTACCCACGCTCCGGAGATAACGCTCGAAGCAAACCCAGACGATTTAGCTTTAGCTAAGTTAAAGGAATTTTCAAACGCAGGTATAAATAGATTGAGCATCGGAATTCAATCTTTTCATCCAAACATTTTAGCTTTTCTCAACCGGGTACACGATGCATCCACAGCTGTTTCGAGCTTTCAACAAGCACGTGAAGCAGGTTTCAAAAACATTAGCATTGACTTGATATATGCCATACCTGATCAAAGTGATATTCAATGGGAAGAAGATATCCGACAGGCAATTGCATTAGAGCCTGATCACCTTTCATGTTACGCACTGACTATTGAGGAGAAAACAGTATTTGGCCGCTGGTCTGCAGCCGGCAAACTGAAAGTTACTGAGGATGAAACGGCAGCACGTCAGCTAGAAATGCTCATGGATGAATTGGAACACGAAGGGTTTGAACACTACGAAATATCAAATTTTGCCAACCCTGGATTTCAATCAAAACATAATAGCAGCTACTGGAAGCAGGAGAAATACCTTGGCGTTGGACCGAGTGCCCACTCATACAATGGCAGCAGTCGGCAGTTCAATGTCAGCAATAACAATTTGTACGTCAAAGCCCTTAACAATGAATCAGTGCCTTTTGAGAAGGAGATGTTGTCGATCGAAAATAAGATTAATGAATATATTCTGACCACGCTTCGTACAAAGTGGGGGACTGATCTAAAAAAAATAAAACAAGATTACGGATATGATTTAATGAACAAAAACACTGACTATCTTTCGAAAGTTTTTGAAGGTGGGCTTGCAGTAATGAATGCTGATGTGTTGCGCCTTACCCGAAAAGGAAAATTACTGGCTGATAAAATTTCTTCTGACTTATTTGTCGTGAGTGTATGATCGTTCAACTTTCTATTAACGGAAAAAAATATAACACCAACCTGTCGAATCCACTGGACATTTCGTTACCCGTTCGCGAAGGGAACAATAATCCTAACTGTTATCGGGCTGATCATGTAAAATTTGAAACCATTTCATCAGGTAGCTTTATTGGTAGCGTTAAAGAGGGGGGAAATGTAAATTATCAAAAACTAACCATTACGCCACACGGTAATGGCACACATACCGAATGCTATGGACATATTTCTGCGGATGAAGAGGCTACGATTAATCAAACTCTTACTTCTTTTCATTTTGTGGCAGAGGTGATTTCTGTCTCTCCTGAAAAATTAAGTAATGGAGATGCACTCATTCCATTGACTCAGCTGAAGCAAAAACTAAAATACCGATTTGCAGGGGCAATTATTTTACGTACACTTCCCAATACAGATTCGAAAAGGACGCAACAATATTCTGGCACCAACCCACCTTATTTGGAGCCTGCTGCCGCTGAATACCTGGCAACAAAGAATGTCATGCATCTATTAATTGATCTGCCAAGTGTGGATCGTGAGGTTGATGAAGGGCGACTTTTGGCCCATCGGGCATTTTGGAAATCACTGATTGAGCCAAGAAATCACTGCACCATCACAGAACTGATCTTTGTTAATAATTCAATTGAAGATGGCCTGTATCTACTCAATCTTCAAATAATGAGTTTGGATTTGGACGCAAGTCCCAGCAAGCCTGTATTGTATAAGCTCGAAGAAGTTTTGTAATTTTTAGGATAATTTTCAATGAGACCATCCGAAGAAAAGAAAGTATACATGTTGTTAAAGTCTGTGATCTTCCACTATCATGGACTGGATGAAGCCGAGCGCATTGATTTAGAAAAAACAGCGGAAAGATTAGACGCGCCTGAAGAATACAAATGGGCAATGGAATTTATTGGCCGCGATAACATCACTGCCTTTGAACGTGCCCGCGAGTTTCTGAATGAGATCATTGCTGACTACCCTAAAGACAAACGCATCGAATTAATTAACATGGTGTGGCAAGCCAATAACCTGAAGGGGTATGTTACAGAAATGGAGGCTACGGCTATGCTAAAACTTGCGAAAGATTGGAATGTACAGAAAGAATTAATTGAGTTGGTTTTAAAGTAGCCTTGTTAGTTTATTAGAATGGGCTTTACAATGAAGATAAAATAATTTACAAGCAGTATTGTTACTCCAAGCCAGATTATGTGAAGTTTCTTAAAATTCAAAAGTACAATCACGTTCAAAAATAAGCTTACGATCATCACCCATAGACCTTTATTCATACCGACCTTTGTGATAACAATCTCACGAAACAAAATGTAGCCAACTAACACAATCGTAATAATTACGATAAGTTTACCATTATCAAAATAGAATTTTCGTGAATCAAATCCATCCTTAATAGTTGAGGGGAAAATCAAATAACTGATGAAAGCCCAGGGAACGACTTGCAAACTGATATCCGCAATTTCAAAAATCGACCATGTTTGATCTGGCTCACTTTTGATCATCGTATACACCCAGATAAACCAAAAAATAAGAATTTCAAAAATGAACGGGATGACAAGTACGTATGGCCAGTACACGTTTACACGCTTGCGTTCTCGCAGGAGTCTTGCCGAACCTTTCAATAATTCTGAAACTGCAAATCCTATAATAATTAAGAAAAAGCCAGCTATATATTCAGGTGCACTCATAAACTCAGCATATCCTTAAACTTTGCGGCTTGCCTGCGGCTAACTTCTACTTTGTCACCCCCCTTTAACTTCACCATCAAGCCTCCATTAAACCACTGCTCAATTCCCTCCACCCAACTTAGGTTAATAATGTGTTTACGGCTGGCGCGGAAGAATGCCCGCTCATCCAGTTTTTCATCAAGTGCGTTCAGCGATTTGTGAATCATAGGCCGGTTCGTGTCAAAGTATACCTTAATATAGTTACCATCAGATTCGAACATTCGAACATTCGCTAAAGTTACAAACCAGCAACGATCACCGTCCTTCACGAACACCTGGTCGTGAAGCCCGAGCTTCTTATCGGGATTGCGCGCTATTACCGCCTTACTTCGTTCTTTCTCTATTATTTTTGTTACCGCCTCGGCCAAACGTTCTGCCTGAATCGGTTTCAATAAATAATCGAGGGCGTTGACTTCAAAAGCTTTGAGTGCGAATTCATCGTATGCGGTTGTAAATACGACCACCGGCACAGAGTCTAATTCTTCCAATAATTGAAATCCTGTTTTCCCAGGCATTTGAATATCCAGAAAAAGCAAATCAGGGTTTAATTCATT
Source organism: Cyclobacteriaceae bacterium (assembly GCA_031400675.1). Classification (GTDB taxonomy): domain Bacteria; phylum Bacteroidota; class Bacteroidia; order Cytophagales; family Cyclobacteriaceae; genus UBA2336. Next base: position 5,711 of record JANNQJ010000164.1, on the reverse strand, counting down.
TGTCAGTTGAATGGCCTCTTCGGCATTCATGGCTTCTCCTACTACTTCAATACTGGGATGTTCTTCCAGCAACCTCATCAATTCTTTACGTGCAAGTCGTTCATCGTCTACAATCAATGCTCTCATTTTGTTTGGGGAATAATAATTTCTGTTAACACAAAATTGTTGTTTTCATTTATGATTCGAAATGAGGCATCATCTCCATATAATAGTTTCAGGCGATGCTTGGTGTTTTTGATACCCATTCCTTCAACTTTTCCTCTTCTGGTTCCGTTCAAATGTCCGCTATTTCGGATTTGAATTTTCAAACGGTTTTTATCCGCCAGGGTTTTCACCTGGATAATGCCACCTTCTGTCAACTTCGAAATGCCGTGTTTAATGCCATTCTCTACCAATGTTTGAATCATAAAAGGAGGTACTAGAAAATTGTTCGAATCCGGGTGGATGTTTATTTCTGTTTTTAGGCGTTCCTCAAACCGTATATTTTCCAACCCCAGGTAATCCTTCACAATCCTCATTTCATCCTCAAACTTGGTGAGGCCCTTCTTCTCAAATGTTAATGAGTTGCGCAATATATTCGAGAGCTGATTGATTGCCTGTTTGGATTTAACAGGGTTTTCATCCACCAGTGCCCGAATGCTGTTAAGCGCATTGAATATAAAATGAGGGTTAAGCTGATTCTTTAAATTATTGAGCTCAATTTCTATCATAGAAGCCTCATACTTCAGAGATTTATTATATCGTTCGATATAGTGATAGGTGAAGTAAAATAGTGACCAGAGGAACAAGAGAAAAACGTAAAAAAAACCAAACCCTAAAATCTGCAAAGGATCAAACGGAAGCTGTTGAACATTTGCTACCTGTAACGCGATGCTTACCGGAACCCTCAAAAAATAAATTAAAAATCCTAATACGATAATACTAGCTAATACGCGAGGAATCATTCGCGGAACGCTCAGGTTAAGCCACTTCAGGCGATTAAGAAAATACCGGAAGAAGTGCGTAACGCCAAGACAAATTAATGCCTCTATCGCAAAAAATATAATCCTGAGGAGCGGTATCTCCTTCTCAATACTGAATATGGTTATCTGCAAGAGCGCATACGTGAGCCACCCAACAATTTGCAACGTCCAGTATAATCGCTTTTTATTTAACATGATGGGTAACCAAAGTTACAAATTGTCTTAACTATGACTTATATGATTACAGGATTGGCATGATTTCTTTCCCTTTAAATCCTTTGATCTTATTATCTCCTCTTAAAATTTGATAGCCGGAATCAGGAGAACCATAGCAATCAAACTAATCATAGTTAAGATAATTTTAAAACCATTTGAATTGTATTAGATACAGAAACAGTAAGCCTGTGGTAATAATTAAAATCCACGAAATAATAACCAACGGTTTTTTATAGAGGAGCAGTCTTGGTTCAAGCGTCATTGCATTTACAACAAATGAGAGCCCGGCCACGGTATACAACGAAAACTCTAATAAATCTTGAAGGGTAAGTTGGTAGATACCTACACCAATGAAAATAAGTCCAAAAAGATATTGCCGTTGAACTGAATTCATATATTCTAATAAGAAGTTAATTTAATTCTGCTTTCAAAAATTTACCCGTGTAGCTGGCGGGGTTCTTGGATACTTCTTCTGGCGTGCCTCTGGCAATAATTCTTCCACCCTTCTCTCCGCCTTCAGGCCCCAGGTCAACGATGTAGTCGGCCGACTTGATCACATCCAGGTTATGTTCAATTACTAACACGGTATTTCCTTTGTCTACCAACTTTTGCAATACATCCAACAAATGACTGATGTCCTGAAAGTGTAATCCTGTTGTTGGTTCATCTAAAATATAAAGTGTTTTACCGGTATCTCTTTTAGATAGTTCGGTAGCAAGTTTTACGCGCTGTGCCTCACCCCCTGAAAGTGTAGTGGCATGTTGACCAAGAGAAATATATCCCAACCCAACTTCACTTAGTGTTTGTATTTTCCTCAGTATTTTATATTGATTCTCAAAAAAAGCTACAGCTTCTTCTACAGTCATATCAAGCACATCGCTGATGGATTTTCCTTTAAATCGTACCTCAAGGGTTTCTCTATTATAACGTTTACCCTTACAGGTTTCGCAAGGCACATACACATCAGGCAAGAATTCCATCTCAATCAATCGCAATCCCGCACCTTCACAAGTTTCACAACGACCACCCTTAACATTAAATGAAAAACGTCCTGTTTTATAACCACGGATTTTTGCCTCGGGCATCTGAGAAAATAAATCGCGGATGTCTGTAAATACACCCGTGTAGGTGGCAGGATTGGAGCGCGGGGTTCTTCCAATAGGTGATTGATCAACTTCAATTACTTTATCGATATGTTCAAGTCCTTCTACTTTTTTGTATTCCAGTGGTTCTGTTCGTGAATTAAAGAAGTGCTTATTCAGGATCGGGAAAAGTGTTTCATGGATAAGCGTTGATTTTCCGCTGCCTGAAACTCCTGTAATGCACATAAATGTGCCCAGCGGAATTTGCAGGTCAACATTTTTTAAATTGTTTCCTGTAGCGCCTTCCAAAAAAAGTTTTTCTCCGGTTCCTTTTCTTCGCTCCTTTAAATATGGAATATCTAATTTGCCTGAAAGGTATTTTGAAGTTGTGCTGTTGCTTTTTAGAAACGTTATCGGATCACCCTCTGCTACAATGTGCCCTCCATGTCTTCCCGCTCCCGGGCCAACATCAATGACATAGTCTGACTCGAGCATCATTTCTTTATCATGCTCCACCACAATGACGGAATTACCGAGGTCTCGCAAATCCTTTAATGCCTTAATTAACTTTACGTTGTCACGAGCATGTAGTCCAATACTCGGTTCATCTAAAATATAAAGTACACCAACAAGCTGCGTTCCTATTTGGGTTGCCAACCTGATACGTTGAGCTTCTCCTCCACTCAAGGTACGCAGCGGACGATTTAAATGAAGATAATCCAATCCAACATCTAATAAGAAGCCAATACGTTTCCTGATTTCTTTCAGAACTTCAACTGCAATGATGCGCTGTTTCTCGCTGATCCGATTTTCAAGACCATCGAACCATTTTCTGAGTTGCTGAATATCCAACAACGCTAATTCAGCAATATTTTTATTATCGATCTTAAAGTGAAGCGACTCTTTCTTCAACCGCGCGCCCTTGCATTCAGGGCACGTCTTGATTATTGTGAAATCACCTACCCATCTTTTAATCGCTTCCGAACCTTCATCACGTTGTTTCTGCAGGAAGTTCACGATGCCCTCGAATTTTGTATTCCAATCTGTGCCCGGATATTTTACAGAGGCTACAGCAACCGGTACATCATCGCCATACAGCAACACTTTCAGCACTTCTTTTGGAATCTCTTTGATGGGCGTACTAAGGGCCAGTCTATACCGTTTCAGAATCGCTTCTACTTTTTTAAATATCCAGATATCACGGTACTCGCCCAACGGTAAAATTCCACCCCTACTAATGCTTAGATTTTTATTCGGAATTACCGATTCTTCTGTAATTTCTTCAATCTGCCCCAGACCGGTACACACAGGGCAAGCACCGTATGGAGAGTTGAATGAAAATGCATTTGGCGCAGGCTCATCATATGAAAGCCCTGTTTTAGGATCCATCAGAAATTTTGAGAAGTGATGAACTTTCCCGTCTTCTTCCATCACCATAATAACACCCTTTCCTTCTTTGAGTCCTTTGTTCATTGATTGGCCAATCCGTGCTCGGTCTTTCGCATCCGCCACAATGCGATCAACTACCACTTCAATGTCGTGAATCTTATAGCGGTCCAACTGCATCTTAGCCGTGATGTCAAGCAGTTCGCCATCCACCCGGACTTTTGTATAGCCTTGCTTGCGCACTTGCTGAAAAAGTTCGCGGTAATGTCCTTTACGCCCTTTTACAATGGGGGCTAGGAGAATTAATTTTTTCGCTTTTAAATTATTTAGTACGGTATCTAAAATCTGATCCTCTGATTGACGAATCATTTTCTCAGCAGAGAGATAGGAAAAAGCTTCGCCTGTACGAGCATAGAGTAGGCGCATGAAGTCATAAATTTCTGTAACCGTGCCTACTGTAGAGCGTGGATTGCGCGAAGTGGTTTTTTGCTCAATAGAGATTACGGGGCTTAGTCCGTTAATCTTATCTACATCGGGTCTCTCCAGATTGCCAATGAAACTTCTGGCATATGCAGAAAAACTTTCCATGTACCTGCGCTGGCCTTCGGCATAAATTGTATCAAATGCGAGGGAGGATTTTCCGCTTCCGCTGATGCCAGTGATCACCACCAGTTTATTACGTGGAAAGCTAACACTGATGTTCTTTAGGTTGTGCTCACGCGCACCGATAATTTCAATGTAATCGTGACCTGTAATATCGAATGCCTTTTTCTCTGCGTAAGCCTTTGCCATGAATATTTACAATGAATACAAAAATGAAGGAAGGAATGTTTCAGGCAAATTAAAATAAATACACCGTACTATTTAGGATTTTTTCAGGCTACATCCTTTTCTGTTACCCACTTTAACATCTCAAACCAATATTGTCTTTCCAAGTGTACATTCAGAGATTTTGCGCTTTCTTCAATTCTCTCAGGTTTTGTAGTGCCAATTATTGGAAAAATTGTTGAGGGGTGTTTCAGCAGCCAGGCAAGCAACAACTGTGTAGGGGTGCATTGACAAAGTTCTGATGAATTTTGTAAGGTGTTTTTTATCCGCTCATCCTCAAAGTGCTTTCCTCCACCCAGTGGTGACCACGCCATGGGACTAATTCTATTTTTCATTAATGAATCAACTGTACCATCAAACAAACTTTGATTTTTAAAAAGCGACAATTCAATTTGATTGGTTACAATCGGAAATGGCAAATACGTTTGCAGCATTTCAAGTTGGGCGGTTGTAAAGTTAGACACACCAAAATGCAACACCTTTCCTTGCTTCTTTAAGATCGCTAAAGCATCTGCAACTTCTGCAGGATTCAGTAACGGATCAGGTCGGTGCAACAGCAACACATCAATTCGATCAGTCGATAACATCCTTAATGAATTTTCAACCGACCAAACAAGATGTTCTTTCGAAGTATCATAATGTTTAATCCAATGATCTGGCCTTTTATCTGAAAGAAGTTTGATGCCACACTTCGTAATAATCTCCATTTCATTTCTCAGCGCTGAGTTTCCGCGCAACGCATTTCCAAAAACTTCTTCACAACTATAATTCCCATAGATGTCGGCATGATCGAACGAAGTAATACCTGCTGCCAGTGAAGTTTTTATTAACGTTTCAACTTGTTGTAAGGAACTTGTATGCCAACGCCATGCCCCAACCACTATGCGTGATAACGCGGGGCCTTCCGGATGGATCTTTATCTTCTGCATGATCAAAAATACAAAGGCTTGTTCATGGTAGCATATTCCTACAAAAATGCTCATTGGAAACGTTTGCAATCCATGTTCTTCTGCTAACTTGGCAGAAAATTTAAACCTTATGGCTGATATCCTAGACTTCGTTAAACAACGTAATCCAAACGAACCGGAATTTATTCAGGCAGCAGAAGAAGTAATTGCTTCGGTGCTACCCGTACTGGATAAAAATCCGGATTACAAAAAATTAAAATTATTAGAGCGGATGCTCGAGCCTGAGCGCTTAATTTCTTTTCGGGTAACCTGGTTAGGCGATAAAGGAG
>JANNQJ010000163.1:0-30423 GCA_031400675.1 Cyclobacteriaceae bacterium | reverse complement strand
CAAAACGTAACGCACGATACGCAAAAATGCGTTCCGCATCCATTATATGACAGATCAGTTCTTTAATACTCCATTTATCGGGAGCATATCGATACTCACCTTTATCTTCCGGAACCAATAAAAGCAAGTCGATCGTTTGTTCAATCGATGCTTTTAGTGCTTCCAACACATCAACATCCTGAAGGAGGGTTACATACTTTTTATAGAAATCTGGTAGGGTAGTAAAATCAGGAGATGTTTTCATGAACGTCAAAGTAAACAGAAAAACAAATGGCATGAAACTGCCATCTTATTAATTATTTGGCAATATGATTTTAATCGCAGTTCCCTTGCCAAAGATGCTCTTTACTTTGATCTTACCCCTGAGTTTGTCAACTGCCTGTTTCACAATGTACATACCTAAACCCGAGCCCTGCGACTTTTCGGTGGCGCGGTAAAACATATCAAATACCTTTTTGAGATGTTCATTCTTAATACCAATTCCATTATCCTTGAACATAATATCTACAACGTGTGGCGTAATCACGGCTTGAATTTTTAGGTAGCTTTTTTGATAAGGGTTATAGTATTTGTACGCATTGGAAACAATATTACTGACAACAATTTTCATACGCAATGGGTCGGATTTAAAGGATACCTCTTCATTCTTGATTATCAACTTTGTTTTTACGGAAGGAAAATTATCCAGGTATTCAAGTTCCTGTATACAGTTATCTATTGTTTCCCTCAGATTTATTTGCTCGTAGAGTACCTCACTCCGATTTACCCGTGCATAATTCAACATCGACTTGATAAATTCATCAAGCTTTTTTATCCTTCCTTCAATTTTATTGAGATAGACCAAATGATTTTCTGCAGTACTATCTAAGTGAGCCAGGTTAACCAACCCTAAAATTGAACTCAGCGGAGATCGAAGATCATGAGAAGTCTTGTACATCAACTGATCCAGTTCAAAATTACGATCCGAGAGCTCTTCCAGCGTGGCCTTCAATTCTTCTTCCTGGGCAGCAAGTTGCCAGTTTTGTGAAGAAAGTTCTTCGTTAAGCATTCGGAGCTTTCTTTCATTTTTCTTTCTATTTGTGATATCCCGGGCAAACAGTGTGGCTCCAGTAACCTTTCCATGAGAGTTTTTAATTGGATTCAGTGCAGCTTCCAGGTGTTGCCCTTTAAGTTTAAATTCAAATGTGCGAGGTTCACCCCGAAAGGTCTTCATCATTTGTTTGCGGATCGTGGATGCTATTTCTTGCGGAAGTTTTTTGATGATATCATCACCCACCTGAATTTCAATTCCTGTCAGGCGTTTCATGCTATTCGCGTAACTTTTATTGAACATCAGGAAATGAAAATGTCTATCGACAGCCACGATGAAGTCTTTGGTGCTTTCTATTACTCCTGAAAGCATCGCATTGGACTGACTGATCGCCAATTGTGCCAGCCTCATCTCCGTAACATCACGAACAAACACTGCCACGCCCGTTACTTTCTTGTTCTTGCCGCGTATCGGATTATACGTTGTTTCAATGTACCGGTCCCTGTATTCGAGTTGATTGATGGGCTGTTCGGAAACAAAGAGTTCACCTTTGAGTGCCCTGTTTAAATCCTTTCGAAGCCATGTGTACTCTGGCGTTCCTTTCAAAAGATTAAGTGCACTATCCCCAACGGCAATGGTAACTCCGTAAATCAGTTTAACGATGCGGGCATGGTTCTTATTAAATATGATATACCTAAAATTTCTATTGATCGCATAAATGGATTCGCGCGTACTCTCGAGTATGACATCATCAAAGGCATTTTCAATTAATGCAACCCGGTTGGCATTGAACCCATCAGGTTTTTTTATAAGAATTTTACTACCTGCTTTTTTTACCATTATACAGATTCTTAACCTGCGTGGTCGGAGTTTAGAATAGGAAATTTAAGAAATTAAAATCCTGATAGAAGGTGTGGTGCGAAAACTTATTTCTTGGGAATGGGCTTATTCTTCTCTATAGATTGAAGCATAAACTTTCTTAAAAATCCCTCTACCGGAAGAATGACGAACGCTACAGAAACCTGTATGAGAAACTCCACAACGGGGCCACTGTTAGTGGTAAAGGTTGATCCGGCAGCTGTTTGAATAAACTCAATTAGTATAATGATGGAGAGCAGCGATAGCAGCCGGCTAATCAAGCTAAAGCGGTTACTCAGCCTGAACGATAAAAACACAAGAAACGTAAATACGGCAAACTCAAATGCATAAAACCAGGTCCGTTTCCAATAGGGAGGGAGTACCTCCACTTTTACCGGATCCATTTCAGTGACTTTACCAAAAATATCTTTTGATTGGAATTGAAGCGTATAAGTGCCCGGAGGCAAATATGGAAAATCAATATCATAATTATTGCTTGACCATTCCGACCAATCGCTGTGTAATCCCTGCAAAAAGTATCGGTATTCAACTGCTTTTGCACCAATGTAATCGGGTTTAACAACTTCAACCTTTATGGAGCTGTTCTCCTGATCAATTTGAAGTGAACTTTTTCGCGTTCGCAGGGCATCCGGTTGTGCTATCCATTTGAGGAATAGCGGATACGTGGTTTCAATAGGTCTTAGTTTTTCGCTGTAAAATCTATAGAGCTCATTTGTGCTGGTAATAATCCACACATTACCCTTGCCATCATCACTTGAAATAAACCGGATATCATGGAAGAGGTTGAGGAGTTGTAAGTTTGCTTTTACTGCCTTACCCGTCAGAAACCACTGGTGTTCATCGCGGAACCAGATTGCTGAACCGTTTGCAAAAAAATCTTTGGGTGCTGGTAGCGTATCAGACTTGAGAAGTGCCTTTTTGTTTTTGTCATAGAAATAGAAACCATTGGATGTCGCAATAATTACCTCACCATTCGTACTCGCGCCAATTGTTTTGTCGAAGTTTGGATTTGCAATATCCATACTCTGTAGCGCGGTGGAGTCAGCTGAATACGCAAGCCGGTAAATTTTATCAAAACTGCAAAGCCAAACTGCTTTTTGGTCTTCTTCGAAAATATAATCGATCGGGTCATCCACATTCTGAATTTGGCTTTCATCAATCCAGATATTCTTTTTGAAGGATATTTGATGCAGCTTATCGTCCGTGGTGGAAGCAATCAGCATTTTCTTATAATCGGAGGCAAATAGAAAACGAACAGGATCTTCAATAATCGGCACCGACTGCAATTGATTTACTTCAAAGGCTCCGTCCAGGCCAGCGGCAATTAGCTTGCCCTGCCACTGAATAAGCTGCGTAACTTTGGCGCTAATGCCACTGACCTTTTTATATCCATAATAGGTAGAGCGTAAAATCCTTTTAGTTCGTTTTTCCTTTTTATACCTCGGCTTTTGTTTCGTTGCGATTGTAGGCTGTTGCGATTGTACTACCGGTTGAGTTTCTGTTGGTTTTTTTTTCTTTAAGAATTTAAAGAACCCGCTTTTCTCAGTTTCTTCTTTTACGGGTTGTAGTGGTGCCGTTTTTTTTGATTTTGCTTTCGATCTTGGCTTTACCAATACATCTACATAATATGTTATTTCATCATAGAACTCTTCCTTCTCTAATTTGTAAAGTCCAAGCGAGGTGCCCACATACACATTGTTGCGGTGCGTTGTGGCACACAATAGATTTCCCTGCAATCCTGGGTAATATCTAAATGAACGCAGTGGCAAATAGGGTGCTATACGGGTAAATCCATACGCATGGGCTGCCCATACATTTTGGTTGCGGTCACGGATAAGCGTATAGATTTCATTATCCTTTAACCCCGTATTGTAGTTGATTATTTCCGCTGTTTTACCGGTAGCGGGATTAATAAAAATTATTCCCCCTCTCAGCGTTCCCAAGGCTACTAACTCGTTATTTACCCACGTAGCATTAATGATCATACTTGCATTTGCATAACTGGCATCCTCGAGTTGTATCTCTTTCAGTTTCCGGTTGTCGGTATAGATGAACACACGGTTGTCGGAAGTGCCTAATAAATAACTGTTTTCAAATTTCGAGGAGAATATTAATGTGGTGCTGTCAGGAAGCGGCAATATTGATTTTACCAACCGCTCTCTTTCTGATTTAAATACTCCTTTTTCCTCTATACTGACATAAAGTGATCCGAAAATTTCAGTTAGGTTCGAGAACGCGCCATCTGCTTGATAAGAAGAGCGCGACACGCTGTCAGACTCGATCGAATATGTAAAAAGGCTTTTATCGTTAAGAAAATATACGCTTTCGTTCAGGGCAACGATTTGAAATACATACCCCGCATCATCTTGATCATAAATCGGCACAAAACTTTCAAGCCCATATTTATCGAGCGTTATTTTACCAAACCCTTTTGAGCCCGCTACATAGAGGTCGCCACTTTCAGTAAATTCAATGGCGTACACCGCACCATTGGTACGGATCATATCCCAGTTGCGTCCATCAAATTGCAACACGCCCGCTTGTGTAGCGAAGTAAAAAACACCGCGCTTGTCCTGTGCAATATCAAAACACACATTATCAGATTGTTTTTGATCGGGCGAAAAATGAGAAAGAAAATAATTACCCGTTTGTGCCTGGATGGCAATGGAGACGAACAGACTTAAAAAAAGTACACTAAACTTCATAGGCCAATTTCAAATTTACTAAATCTGCTCAGCTTATCCTGCTCCAATTAACCGTTGATTTTCGGGTTTGTTCAACTTGTACACGGATCATCTTATTTTCACTTCTTTCAAGCTTGGGATCCTCCTCCAATATGCGTGTGGCTGATTCACGAGCCAACTGAAGTAGCTGACCATCTTTCCCTAAATCGGCAATCAGCAAATCAAGTACACCGCTTTGTTGTGTGCCCAATAAATCGCCAGGGCCACGCAACTGCAAATCTGTTTCAGAAATCTCAAAGCCATTATTGGTACGCACCATGGTTTCAATTCTTACTTTTGAATCAGCCGACAATTTGAAACTGGTCATTAAAATACAGTACGATTGTTCTGCGCCTCTGCCCACACGCCCGCGTAATTGATGCAGTTGTGAAAGGCCAAATCTTTCTGAGTTTTCAATTACCATCACCGAAGCATTCGGGACGTCCACACCTACTTCAATTACCGTTGTGGCCACCATGATACTCGTTTCGCCCTTCACAAAGCGCCTCATTTCAAAATCCTTTGCCTCCGATTTCATTTTTCCATGCACAATACTGATGGCTTCGTTTGGAAAAGCCCTGCAAATGCTTTCATATCCGTCCATTAAATGCTTGAGGTCAAGCTTTTCTGATTCTTCAATAAGCGGGTACACAATATACGCTTGTCGGCCGGCTGCAATTTGTTCTTTCAGAAACTGATTTACCTGCAACCGGTGCGAGTCGAATTTGTGTATGGTTTTGATAGGTTTTCGTCCAGCAGGTAGCTGATCGATCACAGAAATATCTAAATCGCTATACAGAGTCATGGCGAGTGTACGGGGAATTGGGGTGGCTGTCATAACCAGTACGTGTGGATACACCCCAATATTCTTACTCCAAAGTTTAGATCGCTGCGCTACGCCAAACCTGTGCTGCTCATCTATGATAGCCAAGCCAAGATTTTTGAACTTTACTTCTTCCTCTAATAAAGCATGTGTTCCAATAAGAATTTTGAGTTCGCCATTTTGTAATGCTTCATGAATCGATTTTCGTTCTTTCTTTTTAGTTGAGCCGGTGAGTAGTGCAACTGTTATCTGCATCTGCTCTGCGTACTTGCCCAGATTATTAAAGTGTTGTTGCGCGAGAATTTCGGTGGGCGCCATCAACGCACACTGCGAACCTGCACCAATGGCAAGTAACGTGCAAACAAAAGCAACGATTGTCTTTCCGCTACCCACATCACCCTGAAGCAACCTGTTCATTTGGTTGCCCGATCGTAAATCAGAATAAATTTCCTTGATTACTTTCTTTTGGGCTTCGGTAAGTTCAAACGGAAGAAATTCATTATAAAACTTTGTAAGCAAGGCTGTATCTTTGAAAATTTGCCCGTTGAATTTTTCCTTTCGTACAAGTTTCATTTTCAGCAGTCGCAGTTGGATGTAGAATAACTCTTCAAACTTTAACCGCTGTTGTGCTTGATTTAACAATTCGAAGCTTTGAGGAAAATGAATATTGAGTAACGATTGTTGCTTATCAATCAATTTAAATTGATTGAGGATGTTTGAAGGAAGTGTTTCTCGAATCTTTTGTTTCGCCAGAACCAATAACTCCTGTTGCAGCTTTGAAATGGCTTTGCTGTCGATGTAACGCGTACGTAATTTTTCTGTGAGCGGATAAACAGGGTGCAGGTATCCGCCCTTCTCATTACCCGATGTTATCGGTTCAATTTCAGGGTGAGCAATGTTGTATTTCTTTCCGTATAGCGCTGGTTTTCCGAATACCACATATTCAATTCCCGGTTTTACTTTCTCGATCATCCATTTAATACCGTGAAACCAAACCAGTTCAATCGTGCCGGAATCATCTTTAAATTGTGCAACCAATCTCTTTTTTGCACCTACTCCAATCATTTCCTTTTTGATTACAGTCCCCTTAATCTGCACATAGGGCATTTCATCGTTTAGTTCTTTGATCGCATAAAATCTAGTCCGGTCCTCATACCGAAATGGGTAATACTGAATAAGATCACCAAACGTAAAAATGCTTAATTCCTTGTTCAGTAAAGCAGATCGTTGTGGGCCAACGCCTTTCAGGTATTCAACTGGGGTTTCAAAAAATCCGCGCAAAACAGGTGTGGTGCTAAGTATTTAAAATTAACGTAACAATTTATTCAGAATGCCCTAATAAACCTCTTCTAAGATTGTGAGTCTAACGGAAAGGTTACAATTTTTACAACCCGGTTATAAATAGGAGATGAAAGTCCAGGCAAAACTTTACAGGGGGATTGAATTTATCAACGTAAGCGAATTGCCAGCCGACCAGCAATTGTTACTACAACATGCGCTACATCCTGAACGGATAAAAATTCTGTTAGAAGGAAAAATCCTTAATAATTGCATTCAATACACCGCGTATAGTGATTGGTATGCTACCGTTTATAAACGATCGGTTGCGGTATCGAAAAACAAACCAACACAGGAAAAGGTCTTTCCGGTGAAAATCGCGTTTGGGAAGGCTTAAGCTTCAGGCCAGATTCCTTTTTCAGGAACAATTTCTAACACGTTTCCTTCGGGGTCTTCAAAATAAAATGACTCCACTCCGGTTTCCCATATCACCAAATCGGTAATTGCAATTCCTTTCTGGCGAATCCAATCTTTTGATTTCTCATAATCCTGTTCGGCAATTTCAAAAGCAAAATGTTGTTTGCCTCCACCATAATGCCCTGGTGGACTGGTTTTATTTTTTGAATCATCCGGATTAAAACAGAGTAACACTGAACTGCCTGCACTAAAAAAAATATGTTTGCCCGGCAAATAGCTAATCAGAGGTAATTCCAATATTTCGTGATAAAACTTTTTTGCCTGCTCCAAATCATGCAGATACAAGCAGGTTTCCTTTATCTTAATAAACTTCATGACTAACTAATTGCGGCAGATAGCCTTCTTACATGTGAGATAGTCGTTCCAGATTTCAGTCAAAATTTCTGCAGCTGGCTTAATGTCGCGGATGGCTGCCGATACCTGGCCAATTTCAAGTTCACCTTCATCTAAATCACCTTCAAACATTCCTTTCTTTGCGCGTGCTCTTCCCAGGAGCGCTCTCATTTCTTCTATGCTTGCACCTCGTTGTTCAGCTTCTTCTACTTGCTTAAAGAATTTGTTCTTGATCAACCGCACGGGTGTAAGTTGTTTCATGGTCAATATCGTGTCCCCCTCATTTGTCTCCGTAATTTTCTTTTTAAAGTTTAAATGCAAGGATGATTCTTCACTCACAGCAAAACGACTTCCTATTTGAACGCCATCGGCCCCTAACACCTCCATAGCAAAAACAGCCTTACCGCTCGCAATACCTCCTGCAGCAATTAATGGAATCGAAACAGCGTCTTTTACCATGGGTATCAGAACCAGGGTAGTGGTTTCCTCCCTCCCATTATGCCCACCAGCCTCAAAGCCTTCAGCAACTACCGCATCTACACCGGCCTGCTCCGACTTTTTTGCAAACTTCACACTCGACACAACATGCACAACTGTTATACCCCTTTCCTTCAGGAAGCTCGTCCACAGCAATGGGTTGCCAGCTGAGGTAAAAACAATTTTAACTCCCTCCTCCACAATGATGTTCATGATCTTATCGATCTCAGGGTACAGTAAGGGTACATTTACTCCAAAGGGCTTAGAAGTACCAGCCTTGCATTTTCTTATGTGTTCCAGAAGCACCTGCGGGTGCATGGAGCCTGCGCCTATTAAACCCAATCCTCCGGCATTGCTGACAGCTGAGGCAAGCTTCCACCCACTGCACCAAACCATACCAGCCTGAATGATGGGAACCTGAATGCTAAAAAGCTTTATGACCCTGTTTTCATTGCTATTCATGGCTAAAAAATAGCTAAAAGCCAGTTATGTTCTACGCTATGATTCTGAATATCTGTCTATTAGAATTAAATCTATTGTTACAACAACTATTTACCGCTCCAAAGTTGTCCACAAAGAATTGATTGATTTTATACAGTGTATGTTGTTGACTTTCAATTAATTAAAGCGAAACATTCTGGTAATGTGGATAAGTGTTCGGTTTTGTGGGATTCTTTTTCTACTCTTTTCATTGCTTTCGTAACTGCCTGAATTTTAGCCTTTTTGCACATTCTTATCCATTGACTTTACAGTCCTGTGTGGTGGAGAATTTGAAAAATTTTAGGAACTACTTTTGCTACTATCCGTATCTGAAAAAGTACTATGAGAAAACTTTTAGCCATTTCCCTGTTAATAACAACAATTACCACCCAAGCCCAGCAAGCTGAAATTGTTAAATTGGGTCAGTTACAGGAATTCATTCAGTCAAAGTCCGATCATATTAAAGTGATCAACTTTTGGGCTACCTGGTGCGCACCTTGCATTAAGGAACTCCCCCTATTTGAAAAGCTTGGTCAAGAACGAACAGATGTAAAGGTCACACTGGTTAGCCTGGATCTGGATTTGGATCCCAATCCAGAAAAAGTCCATAAGTTCGTTGCCCGGAAGAAGTTGCAATCAAAGGTTTTGATTCTGGATGAAAATGATCCAAACGCCTATATTAATCAGATCGATAAAAACTGGTCTGGGGCATTACCTGCCACCATTATTATTAATGGAAAAACCGGTCAAAGAAAATTTGTAGGAAAAGAGCTCCATGAAGGCGAGCTTGAGAAACTAATTGCAGAAGTGCAATAGTTCAAGGTTTCAAGCTTGTGGTTCAAAGTAATATCAAACTTTTGAAATATTGAACTTTAACCTGGAACCTTGAATTTTAAACTTTAAACTTAATTATATGATCAGATCACTTTTTTTAATGGCCGCTTGCCTGCTGCTGATGGTAGCCGCAAGCCCAGTTAGACTTGGTTATGAAGTGGGAGACACTGTGGCCGACTTTAAATTGAAGAACACAGATGGTAAAATGGTTGCGCTATCCGATTACAAGACCGCTAAGGGTGTAATCGTAATTTTCGATTGCAATACATGTCCTTACTCTAAAGCCTATAATGATCGAATTCTTGCGCTTAACAAAAAATATGCTTCAAAAGGATTCCCCGTTGTATCTATTCAACCAAATGACCCGCAGATTTCCCCGGGAGATTCTTATGATGAGATGGTGAAACTTGCAGAAAAAAAGGGTTATGACTTCCCTTATCTCTTCGATGAAAGCCAGTCTGTTGCAAAATCATTTGGTGCCACCAACACACCACATGTTTTCTTATTAAAAAAAGAAGGCACTACTTTTAAGGTAGCCTACATTGGTGCGATTGATGATAGCGCGCGCGATGCTTCATCCGTATCAAAAAAATATTTAGAAGAGTCTGTTGATGCCTTACTTGCTGGTAAAGCGGTACCTACGGGTAAGACTAAAGCTGTAGGATGTACAATTAAATGGAAGAACGCTTAGTGAGATTTTTAAACAATCAAAAAAGCCCCGGTAATCGGGGTTTTTTATTTACTACTAATGCGCTGACACCAGCTTTAATCCAATAATAGAACCGATCAACAGCATAATAAAAAAAACACGCCAGAAATCAGAAGGTTCGTTAAAAAGCAAAATGCCAATGATCGCTGTACCTACAGCACCAATGCCCGTCCAAACTGCATAGGCCGTACCCAGCGGAATTTTTTGAATGGCCATGTTGAGAAAATGAAAACTGAGATAGATGCTGATAAAGAAAGCGGTCGACCATTTTGCGTTGCTGAAATTGTTACTGAACTTTAAACTGGTGGTAAAGCCCACTTCAAACAAGCCGGCAATTACAAGATAGATCCACGCCATACAATTTCATTTATGTTTAAAAATAACAAGAAGTTACTTTTTGGCTTCGTTTTCTGAAACTTATCTTTTCGGTAGCAGGCGTTTAACATTTTAACTTTAGCTTACTTACCTAAAACACCGCAGTACATGAATCCTTTCTTCAAGATCATCTGTATCGTAAGTTTGCTCATGCTTGTTTTAATTTCCTGCCAGGAAAAAGAAAAGCAATATCCGCCATTGTCTGAACCCGTTGCTATCCTTTTTGACTCGACCCTAAAGCCATTTTACCATGGCGTTGCTTCAGGCGATCCGCTGCATGATGGTGTCATTATCTGGACTCGAGTCACCCCTGAAGATTCTTTGCCATCCGTTCGCGTTCAATGGCAAGTATCAGGTGATGCAAGTTTCTCGAGCATCCTTGCTGCTGATACTCTTACTACCGATCCGGCACGAGACTATACGGTGAAAGTGGATGTAACCGGATTGGAGTCTGATAAATTCTATTATTACCGATTCACCGCTCTTGGAAAAACATCTGCAAGAGGTCGTACGAAAACAGCTCCTGTAACAGCAAAAGATAGTCTGAAGTTTGCAGTAGTGAGTTGCAGCAATTGGGAGTTTGGCTATTTCAACGCCTATAGTCGCATTGCAGAAAAAGACTTGGATGCTGTTCTCCATTTGGGCGATTACATTTATGAATATGGCACAGGCTATTATGGTGATACAACTATTGGTCGGTTCAATTTACCGCGTCATGAAATTATTTCTCTACAAGATTATCGAACACGTCATTCCCAATATCGCTTGGATGTTGGTTTACGGGAAGTAAGTCAAATGCATCCATTCATTACCATTTGGGATGACCATGAAATTGCCAACGACACCTATGCAGAAGGGGCCCAGAATCATCAACCCGGTGAAGGTGATTTCAAAACGCGTAAGTCTGTTGCTGTCCAAGCCTATTTCGAGTGGCTTCCTATACGAGAGGGCAGTAGAATTTACCGCACCTTTTCATACGGCTCACTGGCAGATTTAATTATGCTCGATGAACGGCTTGCAGGAAGAACTAAGCAAGCAAAGGGGTTGAGTGATCCCAACCTGTATGTTGAATCAAGAAGTATGTTGGGGAAAGAACAACTCAACTGGTTTGAGGGTCAACTTAAAAGTTCTCAGGCCACCTGGAAAATAATTGGTAATCAGGTAATTTTTTCAGGTACGGATGAATCATTTTCCGAAAACGCTAAAAGTACCGACACATGGAATGGTTATCCAGTAGAACGAAAAAAAATCACAGACTTAATACTCGAGGAAAAAATAAAAAACATCCTGTTTCTCACAGGCGATACGCACGCATCGTGGGCTTATGAGGTTACGTTGGATCCGAAAAAATACAATTCTAAAAATTCAACAGGAGTTTTTGCGATTGAATTTGGAACGCCCAGTGTTTCATCAGGCAACTGGGATGAACGCTATTCATTAGATACAGCCAAACTTGGCGAACAGCTTTACCTGAAGTACAACCCTCACCTGAAGTATGTAAACGGAATTGATCACGGGTACATGCTGCTCACGCTCTTTCCACAAAAAGCAAAAGTTGAGTGGTTTTATGTTAATACATTGCGAGAACCATACCCCGGGGAACGCTTAGGGAAAAAAATGGAGGTAGCAAAGGGTAGCTTTACTTTGAAATAGTTGGCATGGTATTGCGTTACTTAAACAACTCATTACTTTACTAAATTCGTTGTTATGAAAAAACCTTTTGTTCTAAGTATTGTCTTACTGGCCTTTATAAGTGTTTTATCCGCTCAAGTAGTTGGAAAAATATTTCCTGCAATGGAAGCAGAAACTGTTGAAGATAAAAAAGTAAACCTTCCCGAAGGCGTAAATGGGAAATTCACACTGTTGGGACTGGCGTATTCAAAAAAATCAGAAGACGAACTTAATACATGGTTTCAACCCATCTTTCAAAAATTCATCCAAAAGAATAAAGGGCTTTTTGAAGGCTTCGGTTATGATGTGAATGTTTATTTCATCCCCATGTTCACCGGAGTAAACGCTGCGGCCACCGGAACTGCTAAAAAGAAAGCTCTGAAAAATGTTGACCCCAACCTATTGCCGTTCATTTTGTTCTACAAGGGAGAATTAAAGCCCTACAAGGATGCACTTGACTTCGAGAAAAAGGACATACCGTACTTTTTTGTACTGGATAAAGAGGGTAAAGTAATTTACGCAACCTCAGGCAAATACAGTGAGAATAAAATGGAGGAGATTGAAGAAGTGTTAGAAGAGTAACTATAATTTCTTTAATAATTTTTTACCAGTCACTGAAGTACATCTTATAAAAATGGGTACATTTAAAAATGGATGCTATTTCGCTTTTGGCTCTTGCCCTCGCCCCAGGATTAGCCATTGGTATTTATATTTATCTGAAAGATAAGCATGAACGTGAGCCGCTAAGTCTGCTTTTCATTAGTTTTTTGTTTGGGGTACTCAGCACTGCCGTTACCTTAATCATTAGTTTACCTCTTGAATTTATCATTTCCTTTAAAGAGGAAAATGTTATTCATCAGTTTGGCAATGCCTTTTTTAAAGTTGCTTTTATAGAAGAGTTCAGTAAATTTATTTTCATTCGCTTCATTTTATACAACAATAAAAATTTCAATGAACCCTTCGATGGCATTGTGTATGCGTGCATGGTAGGCATGGGCTTTGCTACACTCGAAAATATTATTTACGTTTTTCAATATGGTGCACCTACAGGATTTATTCGCATGTTCACAGCTGTTCCTGCCCATGCCTGCTTTGCCATACTGATGGGTTATTTCCTTGGCAAGGCAAAATTCACACACCGAAAAGAAATCTATTACAGTTTTGTGGCGCTATTAGTAGCTACGGCTTTTCATGGCGCATATGATTACTTCTGGTTTATCGCCTATGTTCCTGGTATTTGGGTAGGTGCAATCATATCGCTTATTGTTGCACTTGTGCTATCGAGAAAGGCTATACGGTTGCATCAACAGGCTTCTCCGTTTATTATTCCACCCACTAACCGCGAGGAATCCTCTTAGTTTCCGAAAACCGGTTTAAAAAAATGTCCCACACTTTTTGGGTGTAGGACATGATTATATCGAGTTTTTTTCCTCTTTATGCTGTCAGCTGAATTTCTTCACCTTCCTGATTCAAAAATTTAAATTCGGTAACACCGAGTGATGAGTCGGTCTCCAGGTTTATCCAGCGCTTGTATTTGAAAAACCATTTCACACGCGGAGAAATAATTCCCTTTGTGAAATAGGCCTGCAGGTAAGGATGTAATGCCAATACCAAATCTTTTTCATTCTGCTTCACCAACAAGTGGTCAAGTGTTTTCTCAATCAAGTCTGAGACAAGAATTGACGCAGTAATTTTTCCAGTGCCGTTACACGTGGGGCAGGTTTCCTTTGTAATAATGTTTACCTGTGGCCGAACACGTTCACGCGTAATTTGCATCAGCCCGAATTTGGAAAGTGGCAAAACAGTTGACTTTGCCTTGTCGGTTTCCATTTCATCGCGCATGATTTTATAAATCAGCTTTTTGTTTTCGGGGTTGCGCATGTCAATGAAGTCCACCACGATAATACCACCCATGTCGCGTAAGCGAAGTTGGCGTGCAATTTCTTTTGCGGCTTCAATGTTTACTGATAACGCGGTAGTCTCTTGGTTCTCTTCCCGGTTCGACTTGTTCCCGCTATTCACATCAATGACGTGAAGCGCTTCGGTGTGTTCGATAATCAGGTAGCCTCCGGCCTTCAAACTTACAGTTTGTCCAAAAGCTGATTTTATTTGTTTCTCTACACCGTAGTGTTCAAAAATCTTCGCACGGCCGGTATAGAATTTTACAATGCCTTCTTGCTCAGGTGAGATGTTGCGTACATAGGCCCTGGCTTCATCATAAATCTTCTTGTCGTCTACATGAATGTTGTCGAACGATTCATTTAAAAGATCGCGAAGGATAGAGGATGTCTTATTTAACTCACCAATAAGTTTCTCATTGGGTTGTGCCTCTGGCAAACGGGAAATTCCGTCCTCCCAGGTTTTCACCAGGTTGCGTAAGTCCTTATCTAGCTCGGCCACATCAGCACCTTCTGCTACGGTGCGTATAATCACACCAAAGTTTTCAGGCTTAATGGATTGAATGAGTCGCAAAAGTCTTTTGCGCTCTTCGTTGCTCGTAATTTTTTTCGAGGCGTTAACGGCTTTTGAAAATGGCACTAGCACCAGGTACCTCCCGGCTAGTGATAACTCGCAGGATAATCGCGGCCCTTTTGTCGAGATGGGTTCTTTTACGATCTGTACCGGTAGAAGTTGACCTTTTGTAAGCTGTTGGCCTATTTTGCCATGCTTGTCAATATCCGGTTCGAGGGTAAATTTTTCCAGCTTGCCGAAAATCTTTTTTCCGCGAATCAGTTTGGTAAACTTATTTACTGAACTGAATTGAGGCCCCAGGTCTAAATAATGAAGGAATGCATCTTTATCGTAACCAACATCAACAAATGCTGCATTTAATCCGGGTACCACTTTTTTAACGGTGCCGAGGTAAATTTCTCCTACGGTAAATTTGCTTCCTTCTTCTTCCTGATGGAATTCTACAAGCGTTTTATCTCGAAGTAGGGCTATACGACATCCGTCTTGAGTGTTACTAATAATTAGTTCGTTGCTCAAAACGATAAATAGTTAAAATGTAAAAAATGAAATGTGTATAGCTGGATGAGTCATCCTGCACCAGAAAATATCTTTTGAAAAGATCCTTCGCTGCGCTCAGGATGACGTTCCGTCACTTCTTCTTATGTCTGTTCTTTCTCAAACGCTTCTTGCGTTTGTGGGTAGCCATTTTGCTCTTTTTTCTTTTCTTTCCGCTTGGCATAGTTTTCAATTTTTTCCCCCTTCCATTACGGAGGGGTGTGTTAAACAATTATTTTAAATCCTTCAGATACGAATCAACGGTGGCTTGCACCGCAGGATCCTGATCCATTTGCTTTACTTTTTCAAACTGCTGTTTGGCCTTCTTCTTGTCACCACTGTTCATATACGCGATGCCCAACAACAACTGTCCCTGAATATGCACAGGGTTAATCGCTACAAGCTCTGTCAACCGTTCTACAGCCCGATCATACTGCCCAGACTGTATGGAGAGCATGCCGAGATTAAACATAGCCAGCTCATTCTTTGGATCATCCTTCAACACCTCGCGCAGCATGGTAATGCCTTGCATTGGGTTGCCAGATGACAGGTATGTCATGGCCATCTTGGTTTTCGCATCCAGGTTACGCGGATTCAACTCCAAAACCTTAGCGAATTGCTCCCGAGTTTTCTCTGCCAATTGACCCTGCTTTTCAGGATTCAGAGCAAAAGTGTAGGCTTGATAGTAGCCATCACCAGCTTTGAACCAACTTTCCTCACTGTTAAAGAACTGCGCGGCTTGCTCTGCATACCAACCGGCACTATCAAACTTGCCGGCTTCAGCATACAGGCTTGCCAAAGAATCGGCAAAGATAGCCTTTTTTTGGTTTTCAGCAGATGCCTCGTACGTGCCGCGAAGTTGTGCTATGTGATCCAGAAGCGCTTCAGGTGCCCCCGCATGTGGATCGACCTTCGTTACAGAATCTGAAGCCGGAGTCGTTAACTGGCTATCATTTTCTACCACTACTTTGGGAAGCCAAAAAAGGGCTGCAATGAGCAGCGCACTGACAGCAATCAGAATAATGCGGGTTCGTAACATGTATGAGGGGCGAAATTCTTGCCTAAGCCTTTTCAGCCACCTGCTTTACTTTTTCGCTATTCTTAATTTTATTCACGAAAATTTTTGCAGGCTTAAAGCTGGGTACAAAATGTTCATCAATCACAAGGGCGGTATTGCGGGATATGTTGCGGGCGATTTTCTTCTTTCTCTTTTTGTTAATGAAACTGCCAAAACCCCGGATATATATATTTTCCCCGCTGGCCATGTTTTGTTTGATCACACTGAAGAAGGCTTCTACAGAAGCCGTTACGTCAGCCTTGTCTACACCGGTCTTTTCTGCAATTTCGTTGATTACATCTGCTTTAGTCACAATCGTATATTTTAGGTTTCTTAATTCAGAGGGAGGGCAAATTTAATTTGTGGCTCCACAATTAAAAATGAATATTGAAAAAATCTGATAATCAAGGGGATGGATAGCCGATATTTCTCTTTAAAGCTCGTTGAATGGTATAAATTAAATAAGCGCGAGCTGCCCTGGAGGGATGTAAAAGACCCATACCGCATCTGGCTATCGGAGATAATCTTGCAACAGACCCGGGTAAATCAGGGATTACCGTATTACAAAAAATTTATTGAAGCTTTCCCGACTGTTATTGACCTCGCAAAGGCTCCAGAACAAAAAGTGTTACGGCTTTGGCAGGGGTTGGGGTATTACACCCGCGCACGCAACTTGCACAAATGCGCTAAGGAGGTAGTGGACAAATACAACGGTGTGTTTCCAAAAAGTTTTGAAAAGCTTAAAACCTTGCCCGGCATTGGAGACTATACTGCTGCGGCCATTGCTTCTTTTGCTTTTGGAAAGCAAGTGGCCGTTGTTGATGGTAATGTATCTCGGGTGCTGTCGCGGATTTATGGGGTTGAAACACCCACCAATACTCCGCTCGGAAAAAAAACTTTCTTTGACCTGGCGAATAAACTTATTCCTGTTAACTCCCCCGACCTCCACAACCAGGCTGTTATGGAGTTTGGAGCCCTGTATTGCACACCTCAAAACCCGCAGTGCAATGACTGCATCTTTACAACCTCGTGTGTGGCGAAACTAAATTCACTTCAGAAGCTATTACCTGTGAAGCAGCGGCTCAAAAAAGCACGGAAGCGTTATTTCTACTATTTCGCGATACAAAAGGGAAGATCTTTCCTGATGAAAAAGCGAAATGAAAAAGACATCTGGTATGGATTGTATGATTTCTATTTGGTTGAAAGACACCGGCCTGCTGATGCAGAAAAAATCTTTGGAGAGGATAAGGAACTGAAGAAATTATCCGGAAGAAAGAAAATAACAGAAATCAGTGGTGTCTACAAGCACGTATTAAGTCACCAGGTTATTTACTCGCGATTTATTCAACTCAAGCTTTCAGAAAGCCCGGCATTGAACGGTTCAGGATTAAAGTTTTTTTCGTTGAAAAAAATGGCTGAATTGCCAAAACCTGTGCTCATTAGCCGATTTCTGTCCGATCAGCAGCTTTTGTAGTTCTCTGAAGATTGGTAATTTTAAACTCCTCCTGCACCTCCCCCTGTAGGGGGAGGACGGGTGGGGGCTAAATAATACATTTATGTCTGGAGTAAATAAAGTCATCTTGATCGGTAGGCTGGGTAAAGATCCTGAAGTAAGGAATTTAGAGAGCGGTGCCACCGTTGCGAATTTTTCAATGGTAACATCTGAAACGTATAAAGATAAAACCACCGGTGAAAAGAAAGAGATCACCGACTGGCATAACATTGTCCTTTGGAGAGGGTTAGCAGAGATCGCTCAAAAATATCTGCACAAAGGCGACATGATTTATGTGGAAGGCAAGATCAGGACTCGCTCCTGGGAGAAGGATGGTATAACGCGTTATACCACGGAAATCATTGGTGATGAGATGACCATGCTTTCAACTCGAAGAAGTGACACGGGTGCTACTTCAAGTGAAGGATATTCAACGCCTGCCTCAAAAAGTGATTCTATACTATCAGAATCGGGCGGCTCAGATGACTTACCGTTCTAAGGGATACTATGCGCAGCGTGCGGAAGGGTTTTTTTGTGATAGGATTGTTTTGTATTGCCCTCAGCAGTTGCCAGCAAGATTATCTTCCCAAGCCGCTCGGCTATAACCGACTTATTTTACCCGAACCCGCTTATCATTCATTACCCGATACGCTTCCATATACTTTTGAGTATTCAAGGCACGCAAAATTGTTATCCGATACTTCCTGGATCAGTGAACGTTTCTGGATTGAGATTTACTATCCTGAAATCAAAGCTAACGTTCATGTAACCTACAAAAGATTAAAAAACAGCGAGCAGTTGTTGAAAGAATTTATGAATGATGCGTACACGTTAACCGCTAAGCATCAAATAAAAGCGTACTCAATCGATGAGGTTATTGTAAAAACACAATCAGGAAGTACTGCTATTGTAGCAGAGTTGGATGGTGAAGTTCCGAGTCAAATGCAATTCACCATTACAGATTCTACTCAAAACTTTTTACGCGGAGCCCTTTATTTCAACACAAAAGTTAATAACGATTCTTTGCGCCCGGCCATTGAGTACGTGAAGAAAGATATTATGCACATGATTAATACATTCGACTGGAATAAAAAGTAGTCAATAGTCCTGAGTCTTTAGTCCTTAGACTTGGGAACAGCAACAAACTAAGGACTTACTACTCAAGACTAAAGACTCTTCGACATGCTTACTTCCAAACGCGCTCAGTTTACGATCCCTCCTTCAGTTACCTATCTTAACTGCGCATATATGGCACCGCTGCCAAAGGTGGTGGAGAAAGCAGGCATTAAAGCATTAAGAAGGAAAAGAAACCCTACTCAAATCTCCGCTCAGGATTTTTTCACCGACACAGAATTGCTCAGGCCTGAGTACGCTAAACTCATCCATGCGAAAGACTTAACACGAATTGTAACTATTCCTTCGGTATCCTATGGCTTGGCGACTGTGGCTAAAAATCTGGGCATCAAAAAAGATCAGCACATTATTGTGGCCAACGAACAGTTTCCCAGCAATTATTATCCCTGGCAAGTCCTCTGTGAAGAAACCGGTGCTTCCATAAAAAGTGTGGCACCCCCTGAAGATTTTGTAAACCGGGGAAAGCGGTGGAATGAAAAAATTCTGGATGCTATCAGCATAACGACAAGGGCTGTCGCGATTGGAAATGTTCATTGGGCCGATGGAACCCGCTTTGATTTAGAAGCCATTCGCAAACGGACAAAAGATGTTGGCGCCTTGCTGATCATTGATGGAACTCAATCCGTTGGGGCCTTACCTTTTGATACGGAAAAAATTAAACCTGACGCGTTGGTTTGCGGAGGATATAAATGGCTGCTGGGACCCTACTCTATGGGGTTAGCTTACTACGGAGAATATTTTGACAACGGTAAACCTATTGAAGAAAGTTGGATGAATCGCCTGCACAGCGAGGACTTTGCCGCACTCGTAAACTATCAAAATAAATATCAACCTGGGTTACTACGATATGAAGTGGGGGAGCACAGTAACTTCATTCTTATACCCATGATGATTAGTGCTATTCAACAACTTAACAAATGGGGAGTTGAGCGGATTCAGGAATACTGCAAAACCATTGGCGCTGAAAGTATTCTTCGATTGAAAGAAAAAGGATTCCTTATTGAGGACGAAGCGTGGAGAGGTTCTCATCTTTTTGGTGTTCGTCTTCCGCAAGGCGCTGATCTTGAAAAGATAAAGGCTTCGTTGCTTAAACATAAAGTTTATGTCTCGGTACGAGGCAATGCCATTCGCGTGGCGCCCAATGTTTATAACACCGAAAAAGATTTTCAGAAACTAACTAAAGTGCTTACGCACATAAGTTAAAATAAACACAAAATTTACCGTTAAAGTAAAAAGGTTAACTAACCTTTTTCATACGCATAGTACTTTGTAAGTTGGATTAAAGCTAAAGAGTATGCGCGCTGTTTTTATCCCTATCCTCTTGTCGGTTGGCCTCACCTGTTCAGCCCAGGATTTCACTTTTGTCTTCCTACATAACAAAACTGATAAAGATAAACTATCCAAAGAAGAGGTAGATAAAATCATGGAGGGTCACATGGCTAACATCAACCGTCTTGCCAAAGAAGGTAAACTTATAGTAGCCGGGCCATTTGAAGGTGGAGGTGGGATTTTTATTCTGAATACTACATCCGTGGATTCCGCAACCAAATGGCTGAGTACAGATCCGGGAGTGCAGTCAAATCGGTGGAATGTTGAGATTCTTCCCTATCAGCCAAGAACAGGTGGAGCATGTTCGGTGGGCGAAAATTACGAGATGACTAATTATCATTTCATTCGGTTTACCGCACAAGTCACAAAATCAACTGCAGGAAATTATCCTGCTATTCTCAGGCGACACGAAGAATACATCAAAGAGAAATTTTCAACAACTGGAAATGTAATAACAGAAGGAATTTTTGGGAATGATGGGGGTATTTTAATTCTAAAAGGAGATTTGCAAAAAGAAATCTTTGACGCAGACCCCGGTGTACAGGAGGCACTCCTTCAGGTTGACATTAAAAAGTTGTGGGTGGCTAAGGGTTCGTTCTGTGAAAAGTAATTGCTCGTAAATGGTTTCTCTTGATGCAGTACGGAAGCTTGCTCTGTCTTTTCCTGAAGCAGAAGAAATGCCTCATTTTGAAAAGGCTTTGTTTCGTGTAAAGAAAAAAATCTTTGCCACGCTTGATGTAAAGAACAAACGGTGCGTGGTGAAATTATCTGCAGTAGACCAATCTGTTTTCTGCGATTACGATAAAGCCATTGTTTATCCTATAAAAGGGGCCTGGGGCAAACAAGGTTGGACGATTATTGAATTAAGGAAAGTACCCAAGAAATTGTTTCAGGATATACTAATCACTTCTTATTGCGAAGTAGCTCCAGAAAAACTTGCCAGACTGCTCAGGCCAGAGTGACCTTCCTTTGAATTGAACGAGGAAGAACGGGATAATTTTTGCATCTTGCGCCCCGAACAAAAAACCGTGCTTTTCGGTTAAATAATTAAAAAATTACCATGGGAAGACCTCCAACACTGCCACTCAAGAAAAAAGACGGCTGGTACCTCGAAATTCGCAATAAAGGCGCAAAATCTGGTACTGTACTTATCAGGGACACAGAAGAAGCGATGCAATTGGCTGGCCGGTTGTACCAAAACACAAAAGATGTGATTCTTCTGGGCGAACACCGCAACGGAAAGCGAGTGGATGACGCCAAAAAGAAGAAAAAGGTCTAAACTATCGCATTCATAAATAGTCAACTTGTCAGGTTGAACTGCGTAATCCTTTCGGAAACTAGTTCGGTCTGACAATTTCTTTTCACCTACGCAAACTCTTGCAATAGTTCTTCTACAGACTTTGTCCCCTGGTAGAAGTCCAGCATTTTCAACATCACCCTGTCTACCAATGTATCAGGACAGGATGCACCACTGGTCAGGATAATATTTAAAGGGGTTTTTTGTGGTAAGAAGTTCTGTGTAATCCGCTTTTCATTTTTGTGGTAATCAAAATGATGAATCTCCTGTTTTGATTTAATCTCAGAATCTGAGTTAATAAAATAGGTAGGAAATTTTCGTTCACATAGCTCAACAATATGAGAAGTATTTGAACTGTTATAGCCTCCAACCACAATTGCCAGGTCGGCTTCAGTTTCTAATAATTGATAGGTCGAATCTTGATTATCATTTGTAGCATAGCACAACGTATCACGGGTATCAGCAAAGTGTGCCTTTAAATTTTCAATTCCATACTGCTGCACCATCAACTGCTTGAAATAATCGGCAATAGCCTGCGTTTCTGTCGCCAGCATGGTGGTTTGGTTCACTACACCCACACGCTGTAAGTGTTTTGTCGGATCAAACCTCTCAGTAAATCTCCAGGCAAACTCTTCGTAAAATTCTTCTTTGCTTCTGTTTCCCAAAATGTACTCGCCCAGTTGGTGCGCCTCCTCCATGTCACTTACAATAACCGATGGGCCGTTGTTGGCACTGTGCGAAAATGTAGCTCGTGTTTCTTCATGCCTGGGTTTGCCGTGAATAATAATGGTGTGTTCTTCTTTCCCCAGCTTCTCCGCACGGTTCCAAACTTTTTCAACGAACGGACATGTGGTGTTATACTTTTGAACTTCTACTCCTTTATCAAGAAGCAAATTTTCAATTTCAAGTGTTGTACCAAAGGCTGGTATAATCACAACATCCTCTTTCTTAATTTGATCCCACGGAATGAATTGGGTACCATCGGTATCGAGAATAAATTGAATCCCCCTACTTTGTAAATCGTTGTTGACTTCCTGGTTGTGAATCATTTCGCTTAGCAAAAAAACTCTCTTGCCAGGATTTTCTTCTACCGCCTTGTAACTGATTTCAATGGCATTCTCGACACCATAGCAAAAACCAAAATGACGCGCGATATAAAATTTGACAGGACCAAAGTCCAGTACGGTTGGAGAGAAGTCCTGCTTTCGTAAATCTTTTACTCTACGCGATTCTTTTATTTTCCCAGTGATAGACGACCGGTAGTACGCAGGGATTTCAAATTTTTTGATAGCAATATTTTTTAACTGACTAACCGTAAAGTTAACAGAAATGTTTGCAGGATGTATCAAAAAAAGGAAAGGAACACACGATGGTGTGCCTTTATTGTATTTATGCCGCCTTCGACAGCTTATCTTCTTTCACCTGCTTTTTACGAACTTCTTTTGATTCGATGTCGAAGGTCATAACCTCGACTACGTTTCGTTTGATGTACTTTAACACTTCCATCACCTTTCCATCAATTTTACTCCTTACACGTTCACCCTTCTTAAACAATCTTCTCATTCTCATACTTTGATTTGTTTACATTCTAAAAGCGTAGTTGAATTCTCTCGGAAGGTTTTCATATGTTCCCGTTAAGATAATCAAATCTCCCGCTTTCTTATTCTCTAATAACGCATTGAATTCTTTAATTGATTTTACGGGCTTATCATTGACTTTAGTGATGATAAAGCCCTCACGGATATCGGTGTATCGCGCAAGCTTTCCGTTACCCAATGCTTTTACTTTGACTCCATTTGTAATGTCAAGTTTTTTTAATTCTTTAGCGTCTACATCCTCCAGGTCAATTCCCAAAGAAGCATATCCTTTCTTTTCTTCGGGCTTAATTGTAGCGATTCCTCCGTCCCGTGTTTTAAGTACGACCGGATAGGTTATTTCTTTTCCTTTTCTATTTACCGTGATCATCAATTTATCACCTGGGCGATGACGTCCCACATGCTCAATCAGTGCAGTGCTGGAGTTGATGGGAGCTTGGTCAATCTTAATAATTACGTCACCAACTTTTATGCCTGCTGCTTCCGCTGAACTTTTTCCGTTTTCTGCAAAACCCGAAACATACGCGCCTTCATCTACTTCAAGCGATTGATCGATCACTAACTCGTTTGTCACGCTTCCAATTGAAACGCCTAGCCAGCCGCGTTGTACCACTCCAAATTTTATAAGATCTTCAACCACCTTGTTAACAATATTCGAAGGAACTGCAAATCCGTAACCTGAGTATGAACCTGTCGGGCTTGCAATGGCTGTATTGATACCCAGCAAACCTCCGCTCATGTTCACCAATGCTCCTCCACTGTTTCCAGGATTAATCGCTGCATCGGTTTGAATGAATGATTCGATTGCTGTTCTGCCTTGTTCTGTATTACTATTGATAATATTAATATTCCTTCCTTTCGCACTGATAATGCCAGCCGTAACTGTAGAGTTTAAGTTATACGGATTTCCCACTGCCAGCACCCACTCTCCAACACGCGATTGATCGGAATCAACAAAGGGCAAAAATTTCAATCCCGTTAGGTTTATTTTTATCAAGGCAAGGTCTGTGTCCGGATCTGTACCAATCACTTCTGCTTTGTACGATCGGTTATTGCTTAATGTAACTTCCACCACTTCCGCATCTTGCACAACGTGGTTGTTGGTTACAATATACCCTCCCTCATTAATAATCACGCCTGAACCAGAGCTTTGACTTGGCCCGGGCTGATAGCGGGGTCCAAAAAAATCGCGGAATGGGTCGGCATCCTGGCCTTGTTCATGTGTACGTCCATTTTGCGTTGACTTAATATGCACGACAGCCGGAGTAACCTGCTCGGCAATGGCGGTAAAGTCCAATGGGATAGTACGACCGTTTTCATCGGTCGTGTAGGCAACCTGCGAAACTGCGGGCTGTGTTGTATACGCCAAGGTTACCGTGTCTTTCTTATAAAATTCAAATACGCCTACGGTGCAAAGACTGCCGAGTATAGCGGCCAGAAATAATGTTGCAAATCGTTTCATAAACATTCTCTTTTTTTAATCAACAGGGTTATGCAAAAAACAGGCAAAAATGCCTGAAAATGAAATTTTGTCAGTTTTTGACAGTTTGAATATATCTTCTGGATAGTCAACGCCAACAATACAATTTGGTATCATTAATACGAATTCGGGCATCTGAAGGTTCCCCCGCTGAAATATGTACTCTGTTTGAGCGTAAACCATCATTAA
The DNA here is from genome assembly GCA_031400675.1 of Cyclobacteriaceae bacterium. Classification (GTDB taxonomy): domain Bacteria; phylum Bacteroidota; class Bacteroidia; order Cytophagales; family Cyclobacteriaceae; genus UBA2336. The sequence continues at coordinate 5,755 of JANNQJ010000163.1, read as the reverse complement.
GGCATTTGGGCTTGATTCATCGAAAATTTTTTTATAGCGTTTGAAGATTGTCTTTCTTGTTTATCAAACCAGGTGTTTGGCTTTTTTGGTTGAAAAGCGCCTTCCTTTTCTCGTACTTGTCGGTATGATCAGCGGACAAGTCTTTCTTAAAAATGGTCGCGATATCTCGTTGCAGCGGTTCCACCCCTGGGTATTTTCAGGTGCCATTGCCAAAATAGAAGGCACTGTGTCGGATGGACAATGGGTTAGTGTTATTAATTCATCCGGAAAGATGATGGCACACGGTCACTACCAAAACGGTTCAATTGCTGTCCGCGTCCTGAGTTTCGATCCAACACTTCCCTCTTCAGACATTTACAAAGAAAAAATATCGGCAGCATATGATTTGCGAAAAAAAACCGGATTGGTTTCAAATGAGACTAATGCTTTTCGTTTGATCCATGGCGAAGGTGACGGCCTTCCCGGATTGATTGTTGACTACTATGATGGAGTAGCTGTGATGCAGGCACACTCATTAGGGATGAACAACGATCGCTTAAATATTGCAGATGCCTTACAATATGTATTGCGAGATAAACTCAAATCGGTTTATTACAAGAGCAAAGCAACGTTACCAGGAAAAGCACGAGCTGAACAACACGATGGCTACCTGTCTGGGATGAGTGTTGTACCCCATGTAATTCATGAACATGGAAATAAATTTTATGTTGATTGGGAAGAAGGCCAGAAAACAGGGTTTTTTCTTGACCAACGTGAAAACCGAAAATTGTTAGGAGAATTTTCGAAAGGGAAAAAAGTACTCAACACGTTTTGTTACACCGGTGGTTTTTCAGTGTATGCACTCAAGGCTGGTGCGGAGTTTGTTCACTCTGTGGATGCTTCTGAAAAAGCAATTGATCTCACGCGAAAAAATTTAGAACTCAATGGCTTTGACTCTTTCATCAATGCGTGTCATGTGGAGGATACATTCGAATTTCTGAAAGATAAAAAAGATATCTACGATCTTGTTATTTTAGATCCACCCGCATTTGCCAAGCACCGAGACGCAAAACATCAGGCCATGAAAGGTTATCAACGCCTAAACAGTGAGGCCATGAAAGCAATTAAAAGTGGTGGAATAATTTTTACTTTCTCCTGCTCACAGGTAGTTGACCGCCAACTTTTCTATGATACAGTTTCATCAGCGGCAATTCTTGCGGGTCGAGATGTTAAGGTATTATATCAACTTACACAACCTCCAGATCACCCTGTGTCGATGTTTCATCCGGAGGGGGAGTACCTGAAGGGGTTAGTACTTTATATTAGTTAGGTGCAACCAATGATTCTAGCTTCTGGATTCTTGATTCTGGTGATGTAGGTAATATCTTTGCGATCCTATTTATCAACATGAAAATTTTAGTCACAGGTGCAGATGGTTTACTAGGAAGTAATTTAGTGCGTGAACTCTTGGGTCGTGGGCATCGTATTCGTGCTTTTGTTCAGCCGGGACGGCAACAAAAAACATTGGAAGGGTTGAATCTTGAAAAATTTCAGGGCAATCTCTTAAACGTTGAAGAAGTAAGTAATGCCGTTGAAGGTTGTGATGCTGTTATTCATTGTGCTGCGAGTACAAGTGTATGGCCCACCCGATCAGAGATTGTGAATACGGTTAATATTGAAAGCACAAAAAATATTATCAACGCTGTAAAACAAAATACTGTTCAGCGAATGATCTATGTCGGCACAGCCAATTCGTTTGGGTTTGGTTCAAAGGAAAATCCAGGGGTAGAAGGCAATCCTTATAAATCAGCCAAGTACGGATTGGACTATATGGATTCAAAATACAAAGCACAGCAACTAATTTTAAATGAAGTTAAAGAAAATTCGCTGCCGGCAATAATTGTTAATCCAACATTCATGTTTGGTCCGTATGATTCCAACCCCAGCTCAGGAGCCATGATTGTTGCCTTATACAAAGGAAAGGTTCCCGGCTACACAAGCGGGGGGAGAAATTACATTTGTGCAAAAGATGCCGCTGTTGCCATCGCGAATGCCTTATCAAAAGGACGCGTGGGTGAGTGTTACATCTTAGGAAACCAGAACCTGTCGTACAAAGAAGCTTTCAGAAAAATTGCCTCCGCTATTGGTGTGAAGCCTCCATCGATTTCTATTCCTTCAGTTTTCGCAAAGATTTATGGGCACGTAGGCTCACTTATCGGTATTGTAAGTGGTAAAACTCCTGCTATTAGTTATCCTCTTTCGAGGATTGCGTGTGATGAGCACTACTTTTCGCCAGCGAAGGCGGTTCGTGAATTAGAACTTCCACAAACGCCTATTGAAATAGGAATTAAAGAATGTTTTGAGTGGTTGAAGGAAAATAATTATTTAAAGAAATAACGGTGTCATATTTTAAAAATAAAACAGCAATTGTCACAGGTTCCGGAATGGGTATTGGTAAGGCTATCGCACTTGAACTGTGTAAGCAGGGAGCGAACGTTGTTTTGAATGGTAGAAATGCCGAACGATTGGAAAAAACGTATCAGGAATTTTTTCGAAAAGCGTATAGCGTAATTGCTGTTCGTGCAGATGTCACTAAGACTTCAGAGTGTGATGCCATTATTCAAAAAGCGATTGAGGCTTTTGGCAGAATAGATATTCTTGTCACCAATGCCGGTATTAGTATGCGTGAACGTTTTGAAAACTTACGGCCGGAAGTTTTTTCACAGATCATTGAAAGCAATATTAACGGTTCAGCCTTTCCCGCACTAGTAGCGTTACCTCATATTAAAAAAACAAAAGGCAGCGTTGTGTTTATCTCAAGTGCGGCTGGTATGATTGGGCTGCCAACTGCTTCTGCGTACAGTGCTGGAAAAATGGCACTCACCGCATTGGCCCAGTCATTAAAAATTGAAATGGCCAACTCCGGAGTTCACATCGGAATTGTTCATGTTGGATTTACCAAAAATGATGATGAAAAACGGGTTCTGAATGCATCCGGTGAGCTTATTCCGGTTGCTTCACGACCAGACTATTTGCAACAAACACAAGAGCAGGTTGCGAAAGCAGTTTTGTCAACGATTCGAAAAAGAAGATTCAAAGTGGTGTTAACCTTTGTTGGAAAGTTAAATGCATTCGCGGTAAGATTCTTCCCGGGTTTAGTCATCAGGATAATCACCGCTTCTCAAAAAAAGATGGAGAAGATGTACAAGTAAAATGTTTAATTCTTATTTGGAAAGCAGATGGAAGTAACCTGGAACAGAATAGATTTTGTTCATCAGTGTTGTGAGTTCCAAATTAAATTGGGGCTCAACTCTACAAACTAAATAATGGTACAGTGGGTAAAAATATTCCCAAGTGAGGCAGAAGCTAAACAGCAGCTCCAGACCGACACGCCACGATTAGTAATCGTAAATGGCAAGCGGGTATGCGTAGTGCGGCATACCGATAAATTTTATGCGGTTCAGGACTCGTGCTCGCATAGTGGCGAATCCCTTAGCAAAGGCCACGTCAATTACCTTGGTCAAGTTATTTGTCCGCTCCACAATCATTGTTTCGACCTTCAAACAGGAAGAGAAATTTCTTCACGGTCACCCGATTTAATGACCTATCCGATAAAAATTGATGACTTTGGTTTTTTTATTGGCGTTTAAATGTCTTTTTTGAAATACTATTCATGCGTTTTCGTTTATCAATTGTGAAGATTTTAATTTTTTCCCTTTTGGTGTTACCTCTGTTTTGTTCCGGACAGATTTTTACAGAAGAAACATTTGTATCCCGATTGAAAAGCGGTGGCGTTATATCAGAGGAGGTATTGAGCAAACGTTCTGTGGTGCTTCACGGCTACTCATGTACACCCAAAGAAATTTCTACAATACATGAAAGCTTCGTTCGGACAGGCATTGATGCAATCGCCTACTTTAAGATAGATGGTGTGTTAGCAGGAGGTGATGTGGCTCAGTCCTATGTAGAATATTTGGCAAAAAGAGAGGTTTCAAACCTAATCGTCATTCAAAAGTCAAACTCGGGATACACGATTTACATAACGCCCTTTAACGGCAAGGAAGATTTCGTCAATCCCGATCAAGGCGCCTGGAGTACACAATCCACTTCTCTTAGTGAAGCATTAACCGCGGTGTATCGTTCGGCCCTTGCCTCGAACAAGAAGAAAAATCTTCTTGTTAATGAAATCCCTGAAACCGATTTGCCTGTTAAAATTATTGACGGCCAGCGGGCGGAAAATTTTGGCTACGATTTAAAAGTTGACAACCTCGCTATTCCTAAATTCAATGATTTGGCATCAGATAAGGAACTGGAGGAGCTTCTTAAAACTTATCCATTTCGTAATCAACTCGTAAACCATACGGTGTCCGATAAAGATCTACGCAATCAGGGTTTTTTATATGTATTGTGTTTTGTCTACACCCGCTGCAGTATTGCTAAAGAGTTGCTAGGGTATCCTGTCAGTAAATCCGAAAGTGCATTTGTGTCCGTTACATATCCCAACGGAAAAATTCAATTAAAAACGATCCCTGGCGATACCCCTGTTTTTAAGTTTTATGTTCGACACATCGATTCAGGAAATGTCTTTCTTGGAACGAAATGGGATGCGGACACCTCTTGGCAACAATCTCTGCAAAATTTTATCAAGGGTTTCAAAGCTGAATTACGCATCGATTAAGTTAACGACAATATCCCCCCTCTCTATTCGTTTAAAAGTATAGGTCTTCCTTAGACTTTTTAAGATGAATGCTGGCATGATGGTTGTACCCCATCAACAAAAAAGAAGGATATGAAGAGGTTGGTTTTAGTTTTGATTTTCATGGCATGCATCCATTCTGTATCGGCCTACATTTCAGGTATTGCCATTCAAACAGAAAAAAATTCTACCATGCAAGTGTATGTGAATGGAAAGCTTCGAACAACAGAAGCAAAATCATTCGTGCGCATTAAAGGAAACCCCGGTCTATATCACGTTGCGATAAAGGTTTTAAATCCGCATGATAAGGTTTGGTATGTCGTTAGGAAAGATGTACGAGTAGACAAGGGGTATGAATTTTATTTTAAAGTAATTTCCGCTAGCGGTAAACGCCCCGTGTTAGAGCTTGTGAGGCGCTATCCAATTTATAGCAACTATTTTTTGAATCCCTCCCTGTACAACAAGCATTACGTGAGCTAACCATTGTTTTTCTTTTTGGATCCACTCATCATAACAATGGCTAAAATAATGGCCACGATAATAAAGAACCGGAAGCCTGAGATATGAATGTGTGGAAAGGCGGCCCCATCAAAAATTCCAAAGACAGCACCTACTGCTCCAAAAATTGCCCCAAATACACCTGCAATTATTCCAATGCAAGCGCCAAATAAACCAACTATCAAACCAAATAAACCACCCACAATTCCTATCCAGAAAGGGAAGGTAAAAATTATCAGGAGCACAATAACAATGGATGTGGAAGAGTTAGAGCGTGTCATTGAATCTTTAGGTTATGATCGTTTCTCTTTTCAAAAATCTTTCCAGTTTTAAAAAACCACTTTTTTTGCTTCAGGGTAAATAAAAAGCCCCAATCACTCAGGGCCTTTGTTCAGTTTTGAACAATTGTACTGTTCATTTTTAAAAAGGATATTCTCCTTTTGCGATCACATGGTTCGCCACTTTTCTTCTTGCTTCTTTCAAATTGTAGGGGTCAACTTTTGTGAACCGCTTCAAGCCCATCAGCATCAATCGTTGTTCATCTCCTTCCGCAAACGATGTGATGGCCGTCCTTCCGGCAGA
>JANNQJ010000162.1:0-5445 GCA_031400675.1 Cyclobacteriaceae bacterium | reverse complement strand
TACCTGAGAAGCTTGGGAATTTTTCTGTAGAGGGCTCAACTGTCGTTTTTGAAATTGTGATGGACGATTATGCCGAGATTTTTGTGGACGGAAAATTAAATAAATCTGCAGGGCAAGCAGGCGGTAGTGTTGCCAAAGGCTGGAATGCGAGAAATAGAGTGATCCTTACGAACAGCGCCAAGCCAGGACAGAAAATTCAAATTGCCGTATTAGGAATTAATGGCCCTATTGCAGATTTGCCCGAAAACTATATTTGGGTTCGCTCTGCTACATTAGATTTTTATAAATCCTTTCCAACAAATCCATCGTGGAAAAATTTGGGTGAGGTAGTAAAGATTGATGCAGAACTGGACAAAATTATTTCACCGGGAACAACGTTAGAAAAACTGGCAACCGGATTTCAATTTACGGAAGGGCCGGCTTGGCATCCGGACGGATTTTTGGTGTATTCAGATCCCAACACCAACGTGATCTATGCGTACAAACCGGAAACCGGAAATGTTGAAATCTACAGAACAAAGAGTGGTTACGCGGGAATTAATATCGGAGAATATCATCAGCCTGGCTCGAATGGATTAACTTTTGATAAAGAAGGAAGACTCCTTGTTTGCCAGCACGGTGAACGAAGAGTAGTTCGTATTGAAAAGAAAGGTCCTGTCACTGTGTTGGCCGACAACTACCAAGGAAAGAAATTGAATAGCCCGAATGATTTAGTGCTTCGCTCGGATGGTGCGTTGTTTTTCACTGACCCACCTTATGGTTTGCCCATGGCTTTTAATGATCCAAGAAAGGAAACACCTCACTCGGGCGTGTATGCTGTGGTAAACGGACAAGTAAAATTGTTAACGACAGATTTGAAAGGGCCTAATGGAATTGCTTTCTCACCCGATGAAAAACAGTTGTACGTAAGCAATTGGGATATCACTGACATCCACAATACCAAAGTGATCATGCGTTATGAAGTATCAAAAGATGGTTCACTTAGCAATGGTAAAGTCTTCTTCGATATGAACAAGACAGATGGTGAAGATGCGCTGGACGGAATAAAAGTCGATACACAAGGAAACGTATTTTGTTCAGGCCCCGATGGCATCTGGATTATTTCATCGGCAGGAAAATACCTGGGTAGAATAAAAACACCGGAACACGCTGCGAATATGGCTTGGGGCGATGATGGCCACTCTTTATACATAGCTGCCAGCTCTAGCATTTATAAGATAAGAATAAACACAACTGGCGTTGTGGCTGGACGCTAAGTGTTTTTTATTACGAAGTTGCGAAAAGGTGATAAAGCAATTTGAGTATCCGAATCGGGTCCTAAATTCGCGAATCAAGAAAATACTAGTACATCATTGCTTCTCTCGCTTTTGGGCGGGAGAAGCAATTTATGCTTATGTATGTAATTCGAATGCTCTTGCATAACAAAATGATGCTCGTGCACGCTAAGGTTTATTTTAGTATTTAATGTTGATTGCACTGCTGACCGCTTATTATGAGTAGAATGAAAATTATTTTTACAGTTGCCTTTCTAGCTATAATATCTTTTTTAATTCCCTGTTATGCACAGGTAATTCCTACCCGCCCAAATGCTGTTGATGCGCTAGGACTCAAAACCGGCAACTGGATATATTAATACGATGAAAATTTCGAGAAAATAGAAAAGAGGGATAGTGCAGCATTCTATCGCCTGATTTCTTATCAAAAAGGAAAACCGACTGGAAAATTTGGAGACTATTTCAAGAGTGGACGGTTACAATTGGAGGGCACACTCTACACTGAAGAACCAGAACAATACGAGGGCGAAGTAATTAGTTACTCCGAAGATGGTTATGTAATAGAATTTGAGTTTTATGAAAAAGGAATCAAAAATTATGAAAAATCAATAGGCCTTTTAGAAAAAATAGTTAGTGACCATAAAAAAAATATTCCAAACCACCCTGATTATGCTACTAGTGTCAACAAACTAGGATATCTCTATCAAACTATGGGTCGCTATGCAGAGGCTGAACCGCTTTACCAGCAGGCCTTAAAAATAAGGAAAGAGAAACTAGGCGAAAACCACCCTGATTATGCTTCTAGTATCAACAGACTAGCATATCTCTATCAAACTGTGGGGCGCTATTCAGAGGCTGAACCGCTTTGCTGGCAGACCGTAAAAATATTCAAAGATGTTCTGGGCGAAAACCATCCTGATTATGCCGCTAGTCTCAACAACCTGGCATATCTCTACGAGCGCATGGGGCGCTATACAGAGGCTGACCCGCTTTACAACCAGGCCTCAAAAATATTCAAAGAAGTGCTGGGCAAGAACCACCCTAATTATGCTAGTAGTCTCGATAACCTAGCAAATCTCTATCAGCGTTTGGGTCGATATCCAGAGGCTGAACCGCTTTACCAGCAGGCCTCAAAAATAAGAAAAGAAAAACTAGGAGAAAATCATCCTGCTTATGCTACTGGTGTCAACAACCTGGCATATCTCTATCAAATTATGGGTCGCTATGCAGAGGCTGAACCGCTTTTTCAGCAGACCGTAAAAATATTTAGAAATGTTCTGGGAGAAAACCATCCCAGTTATGTTGCTTTTATCAACAATCTGGCATCTCTCTATCAAACTATGGGTCGCTATGCAGAGGCTGAACCGCTTTACCAGCAGGCCTTAAAAATCTCCAAAGATGTGCTAGGAGAAAACCATAGTAGTTATGCCACAATTCTCGAAAGCCTAGCAAGTCTCTACGTGAGCATGGGTCGCTACGCAGTGGCTGAACCGCTTTACCTTCAGAGCCTTAAAATAAAAAAAGCGGCACTTGGAGAAAACCATCCTAATTATGCCGCTACTCTTGTTCAAATGGCACAATTACACCAAGCCATGGATACGCTGCCCAAAATCACTTTGGCCAATTATGAAAATTCTCGTACCGTATACTTGAAAGCCTTAGGAGCCAACCATCCAACTCTTGAAGCAACAAAAGCAGCGCAAGCCACTTTCCACTATCACCGGGGGGAATTGGTACCCGCCCTTACTCTTTTTACAAATCATCTTGATTTTCAGCAAAACTATCTTCAGCAATACTTTGATTATTTAGGCGAGGCAGAGCGCGAGGCTTTTTATAAAACAGTCAAAGACGATTTCGAACAATTTGCCGAACCATCCTTTCGTGAATATAAAAAACATCCCGAATTGCTTGCGACCACCTACAATTTACAACTGCGCTACAAGGCGCTGCTGCTCAATACCAGCAACCTAGTCAAGAAAAGAATTTTGGCCAGCGGAGATCGTCAACTGATTGCCCTTTACGATGAAGTGCAGGCACTCAAACAGCTGCTCGGCCAAACTGCTTCTTCCTCGGATGAGAATTTGCTACTGCAACGAGGACTGAAAAGAGATAGTCTCAAACAAGCGTTGGCAACCAAAGATCAACAGCTTACAAAATTTTCAGGTTTCTATGCAGGGGAAAACAAACAGCCTGATTGGCAAGACATTAGGGCAAGGTTGGGCAAAAATGAAGCTGCCGTAGAGGTAGTTCGTTTTCGTACCTATGACTTCAGGCTCCAGGAGTTTACAAATAAAGTGCAATACGCGGCACTTATTGTCACTGCTAAAACCACCAAGAATCCTGAAGTAGTTTTCTTTGGCGATGGCACTTACCTGGAGAGCAAGGCAATATCGTTTTATCGTAATAGTATTCAGTTTCAACATGCAGATGAAGAATCGTATAAAAATTTCTGGAAGCCGCTACAGAATGCATTGAAAAAAATGAAGAGGGTTTACTTTTCGCCTGACGGGGTTTTTCATTCTTTAAATATGGAAACATTGTACAATCCAGAAACGGGCAAATACCTGAGAGACGAAATAAAGCTGGAACTGGTAAGCAGCGGGAAAGACCTCTTGCAAGTCAAACAGGCACCCCTGCCGCAAAAGTTAGGATTTTTAATAGGTAATCCGGCCTTTGGGGGAAAGGCAGATGTTGCCTCTGAAGAACAAAACTCTGTTTTCAATAATCTATTGGCCAGTGTTGAGCGAGGGTCAGGCGTTTCACCTTTGCCCGGAACAGAAAAGGAAGTTCAACAAATTCAATCATTGCTCAAGGCCAATAAATGGCGGGAAACCACACTGCTTAATGCAGATGCCACAGAGGATATGTTGAAAAACATGCTCAAGCCAAATGTGCTTCACATCGCCACCCACGGTTTCTTTCAGCAGGATTTTGATGGTGAAATCAAATACAACATGAATCCACTCTATCGATCGGGCATATTGTTGAGCGGTGCTGCAGAAACATTAGAGAACAAAGCCGATCTACGGGGAAATGTGCAAGTTGGAAAAGAAGATGGCATCCTTACCGCTTTTGAAGCATTGAATCTCAATATTGATAATACTGATTTGGTAGTACTATCGGCATGTGAAACAGGTTTGGGCGAAATTCGAAATGGAGAGGGCGTGTTTGGATTGCAGCGAGCCTTCAAACTAGCGGGCGCACGTACCATCCTAATGTCGCTTTGGAAAGTCAATGACCAAACCACACAGGAGCTAATGGTAAGTTTTTACGAAAACTGGTTGGGCGGCATGAGTAAACGAGTGGCCTTTGATAAGGCACAAACTCAACTGAAGGCGAAATACCCGCAACCCTATTATTGGGGAGCATTTGTGTTAATTGGAGAATGAGTATAAGGGAGAAAATGAGTGCTTTCTTGTAAGAGCGAATCAAGGCAGTGACATGCTTCGAATTCCCGTCACTGCTCAGGCGCAAACGATATTACCTCCCAGCCTGCTTCACTTGCCTCAAGTACTCAACACGTTGATGTAGCTTCTTTAAACGCAAGTTCAATTCATACACTGAGGTATTATTTCTTTTCAATTCATATCGTAACTCTACCTCCCTCATTACTTCTTCACTCAACGCCTTCAATTGTAGTAATTCATCATCACTATAGATGCGAGGTGCTTTATCAACAACCGCTAACATGCCAATAGCGAAATCATCTTTTGTAATCATCGGTGCGCCTGCGTAAAATTTATAGCCAGCCTCTGCCAATATTTTTTCATCGGCTAGCACACAAGGTTCAGAAAGAGCATATCGAAATTGTGTCATTTCTTTACTCATGATGGCGATTGAGCAAGGACTATTCTTTCTACTCACAATTTGCCCAGTGCGTTCAACCCCGTATGCTTGTTTGTAAAACACGGCATCTATATCTACAAAAGACATGAGTGCAATGGGTGTTTTAAAAGTAAGCGCTGCTAATTCGGTGTCGCGAGAGGCGCAAGCGCGGCCTCGATCCTGCGGTTGACCTCGCGCACGCTGGCGCGGTCGAACGTGTCGATCTTCATTCGTGAGACTCCATGAATCCGGGGGAGCGCCCGGCCGCATTGCACGATCCCGATCATCGGCCCCGGCCATCCGCTGGGCAATCGGAGAGATTCCAATTCGCTCTAAGCGGTGAGGC
>JANNQJ010000161.1:0-3726 GCA_031400675.1 Cyclobacteriaceae bacterium | reverse complement strand
TGTGTATAATCCTGAATCGCAAAAGACGGATCCTTTAAGTTTAACTTAGCATTGCCACGATGAAAATAGGCGGCACCAAACTTTGAGTCTTGTTCGAGCGCTTTGCTAAAATCTTCCGCTGACTTTGAATAGTTTGTTTCCTCATAATGGCACAGGCCACGCATATCATAAAGGGTGGCATCTGAAATACCACCACTTATTGCTTTATCAAAATCTGGAGTGGCCCCATTGTAATCCTTTAAATTGAATTTAGCGATACCTCTTTTAACCATAAGATTGATATCACTTTCCCCTCCACTAATGGCTTTGTTCAGATCAGGTAATGCTTTTTCATACTCCTTCAATTCAACAAGCGCAACACCCCTTGCGCCAAATACTTTTAAATCGGTGCTGCCAATATCGGTTGCTTTTGTTAGATCGGTTAGTGCGCCTTTATAGTCTTTCGTATTGAGTTTGGCCAGACCTGAAAAAGCAAAATCCTCTACTCCCGCCTCGCTACGCGCAATAACAATAGCTTCATCTGAAATGACGGCCGGATATTCTTTCAGTTGATATCTTGCAGCAGCACGGTTTTTTATCGCCAAAATGTAATCTGATTTTAAAGTCAGGGCGCGAGTAAAATCCTCCACTGACTCTTTCAACATGCCTCCTTTGAGTTTTGCCTTACCGCGGTTGTTGAAAATCACTTCATCGTTTGCTCCCATTTCAATTGCTTTATCGTATGATGCAATTGCCCCTGTAAAATCATTTTTCTTAAACCGAACATTACCAAGCTGGTAATACACATCCTTATCTTTACTTTCCAACAAGGCTGCTTTTTCGAGCATGGGCTCTGCTTCTTTTTCTTTCTGTGATTGCAAATATGAAATAGCAAGAGCCTCGTATGCACCCAGATCGGCATTCCCTTTTTGAACAACTTTTTCCAGATCAACGATGGCAGCGGGATATTGCTTGAGTTGATAGGATGACTTTCCTCTTTTCTCATATACACCATCTTCCTTTTCACCACCCATTTCGGCTGCTGTAAGTGCATCAACCGTTCCTTTAAAATCATTGTCATCATAGCGCAGGTAGCCCGCGTATAACATTACTTTGCCATCCTTTACTCCGGCTTTAATTGCATTTTCGAGATAGGGTTTTGCTACATCTTTTTGATTGAGCTTATATCGTGATATTCCCAGCATTTTTAACAGCTCAGCAGATTCTCCCTCTGAAACTTTTGCTTTCTCCAAGTCATCGGCAGCTCTCGCAAAATCCTGTAAACTAAATTTTGCAGTACCTCTGTTAAGAATTGCTTTTGAATAACTAGGGTTGAGTTGAATCGCTTTATCAAAATCTGCAACAGAACCTACTGCATCACCTGTGTTCATTTTTGCCTTACCCCGATTGTTGAACACGATCGCATCCTGAGCAGAAAGTTTGATGGCATTGTCATATTGCTTGATGGCATTGGCGAAATCGTTTTTTAAAAACCGGATATCACCCAGGTTTTTAAATACTTCCGCATCATTTACTCCTAATGCGATCGCTTTCTCTAAATCCTTTTGAGCGTTGTCATAATCCTTCTGAATAAATTCCGCATTGCCCTTAGCCTGAAAAACTTCATTACTGCCAGCACCTAACCCTATTGCCCTGCTTAAGGATTCAATTGCACCTGCATACTCCTTGTTTTTAAATTGGCATAGTCCAAGTTGAGTGAATACGTCTTTATCGCTTAAGCCCATTGAGACAGCAGCAGATAAGCTTTGGTTAGCACTTGCGCAGTCGCCCCCGTTGGCCAGACTCAGGCCAAGCATTTTAAACACTTCTTTATCCTTTACTCCCTTTTGAACAACTTTATTCAATGCTTCTTCAGCAGCCTTATAATTTTTTAGTGTGTACTGGGCTGTACCTATTTTTTGAAATATTTCCGTATCTGAACGCCCGCTGGAAATCAGCTTATCAAAATCTGCAATACTTCCGCTCCAATCCTGTACAAGGTATCTTGCCTCTGCTCTATTTTCGATTGCCTTGTCGTAACCGGATTTTAATTCCAATGCTTTATCAAAATCAGGAAGCGATCCTTTGTAATCCTTTAAATTGAATTTTGCTTTGCCGCGATTGTTGTATAGCACAGCATCGGCTTTTCCGAATGCTATAGCTTTATCATAATTGCTGATGGCCTCCCGATAATTTTCCATCCTGAATTTACAGTTGCCCAGGTTATAAAACGTTTCAAAACTGTTGGCGCCCATGCTCACTGCTTTTTCTAAATCGGTGGTCGATCCTTGAAAATCATTCAGGCTATATTTCGTGTTTCCCCGGTATTCAAAAAGTTCTGCCGTGTTGATACGACCCTTTGCGGCTTCATCAAAATCGCTTTTCGCTTTTTCAAAATCCTTTTGCTCAAAAAAGGTTATGCCTCGCTTCACGTATACTTCCTTATTTGAAAATCCTGAATTTATAAGCTGCGTAAATTGTGTGGATGCAACGTTCAGGTTACCGTCTTTGAATTTACCCAAAGCGTCCTGATACTGAACCTCCAGTAATGAATCTGTCTTTTGCGAAAAAGATGAAATGGAAATCAGGAATAAGAAAGAGAAAATACGTGCACGCATAGTATTGGGATTGAAGGGAAAGCAAAATTACAAATCAGGCGATGGGAAATACTTGAAAATGAGCAAAAAACTCACGCAATAAGAGACAACCAGAAAGGTTATGCGATAAAGGTTGTGTAAAGGAAATAAGCTGAAATGCCAACTAAAATCAGGATCAAAATGTAGCTAAACACCTTGCCGCGGTTAAAATAAGTTTTTAAAGCAATACTTTTCTTCATATGGTTATTCCATACCCAAAAACCTGAAAACATTGAAAAACAGGTAAAAAAGTGCACTTAGCACCATCAGGTATGCAAAAACTTTGGCCCGAACAAAATATGAACTAGTGGATAATGCCTTTCTCATAACTGATAGGGTAAGTGTTAAAGTATAACTTTAATTACGACTAAAAAGTTGTCTTTGGATCTCTTTAATTCGACCAAAGGGCAGGAAAAAAAGTAAATACCCCATTTTTGACGGTAGAAATTTTAGGTCTTCACCACATTACCTATTACCTGCATAGTCTCGAGGGAAGGTGCTGACTTACCTCCGCGAGGCTCTATGGTCACAGCAAAGGCTGCTGCACCGCCTAAGTCTTTCATTTTTAACAGCCCGGCCACAGTGGAGTTAAATACACCCGCATCCACAGGTTTACCATCTACAATGGCCCACAACTGGTATTGATTTTCCTCGGCAAGCGTCTTCATGTTTTGAATGCTGAGGTAAACCTCTTTAGAGTTCTCATTCCAGTACACATACGCCATCGCGTCAGGGGAATTCTCGGTTCCCTTCATCACGATACGATTGAAGGCCGGGTTATCAATAACTTTTATGTCGGTTTCGATTTTATCTAACCGCTGATTTACCGTGTTGTAATCACGCGCCATTTGCTGATTTTGCGCAACGAGGTCGTTCAAATTATTTTCGGTGCTGCGCCATTTACCATAGTAGTTGTACGCCAGGTAAGAAGTAACAAGAGCAATTGCTACAGAAGCCGCTGCAGCATATTTCCAGAAACTGATTGGTGAATCACCAACAGGCATTGAAACAACTTTGCCGTTTGGTTTCTTTTCATCAATCTTTTTGAAAAGATTTTCCTTTACGGATGCCTTGGGTTGAACAGCGCTTTTCTGTAAGAGTTTTTCCTGCG
>JANNQJ010000160.1:0-6629 GCA_031400675.1 Cyclobacteriaceae bacterium | reverse complement strand
GTGCTTCATCAGGGAATTATTAATGCTCCTGCACTCATCATTTTGTTTTTGCTTACGCTGCTGCTGATTAAAGGTGTTCAGGAGTCAGCCACCGTAAACATGATCATCGTATTTGTTAAAGTTTCTCTTGTCGTGTTGTTTATCGTAATCGGATGGCAATTCATTAAACCCGAAAATCATACTCCTTATCTTATACCTGAAGGTACTGCCGCAGTAAAAGATCAGGCAGGAAAAATAATTGCTGATTACTCCGGAATGTTCAGGCATGGTTGGGGTGGCGTGTTAGGTGGTGCCGCGATTGTGTTCTTTGCGTTTATTGGTTTTGATGCGGTGTCAACTGCAGCACAAGAAGCTAAGAATCCGAAGCGCGATATGCCGATCGGAATTTTAGGCTCACTTGTGATCTGCACGATTCTTTATATTTTATTCGGACACGTACTTACGGGTGTTGCCCCTTGGCAGGACTTTGTCGATCCCGAAAAAGGGAGGGAAGCCTCTGTTGCCTATGCGATCAGTAATTTTATGACCGGATATGAATGGCTCGCCACAGGCGTAACCGTAGCAATTCTTGCTGGTTTCTCTTCTGTTATTCTCGTACTCCTCATGGGACAAAGCAGAATATTTTACACCATGAGTAGTGATGGGTTAATTCCAAAAGCTTTCGGTGACCTGCATCCTACATACAGAACCCCGTACAAAGCGAACTGGATCTTATTTGTGTTCGTAGGTTTATTTGCAGCCTTTGTTCCAGGCCACGTAGCGGGTGACTTAACTAGTTTCGGAACTTTGTTTGCCTTTGCGCTGGTAAGCTTAGGCGTTTGGATTCTCCGCATTAAATCTCCAAACATTGAACGTCCCTTTAAATCTCCATTGTCAACTCCTTTTGCTCCCATTGTTCCAATATTAGGCGCTGTTATTTGTGGAGGAATGATTGTAGCACTCGATGCCCAAACGTTGTTAGTAGCTTTCGGCTGGATGGCCGTTGGATTGGTTGTGTATTTCGTTTACAGCAAAAAGCACAGTAACCTGAGAAAGAATAGTAGTCAATAGTATGTTTTTATAAATCAATAAAAAGGGCTCACGTGGAGCCCTTTTTGTTTTATCCCTTGGTCCACGTATCCGTTATCAAGATAAAATATTCACTGGCATGACTCAGCACATAAGAGTCTTCTGGTGATATCTCCGCCATTCGCATGGTACCTTCTTCAAAATAAAATGTGTAACCGCCATCATAGGGAAAGTAAGTATACTCTTTAAAGGTCCATTCACTACCAGAGGGTATTGCTTCTCCATCAAAATCCTTAAAATCTTTTATGACCCTGATCCTGTCTCCCTGAATCAACTCATTCAAACTTGTATACATTGAGGATAAATTAAATTAAAATTTTGAGTCGACCGAAGAATAATACATGTTGTATTTCCTGAACAAATACATCTCATCTTCGCTCAACGCCCTGTTGACGGCAATATTCTTAAGCAAATTCCATGCATACCACGTTCCATCATATTTACCCGGTATCCAATGAAAGGCATTCAACTGAAGCAGAATGTACATAGATAACCGAGGGGTAACCATGCCTGCATTGGTTGAATAGTAGTTTGTTATGAACTGCAACGATCGCTGGGCAATATCCACTTGTTGAGCATTACCTGGCTGAAAATAAAGGTTGATATGGTGTAAGGCCTTGAGATGATAATCAAGATATAATCTGTTTCGTGTGGGTGGGCATGTCCTTGGCGAAGTGATTTTTTTTAAGAGGTTAATGATTTTGTCCATCTCAAGCATTTGCACTTCCGGGTCTGCAAAGTAGTTGGAAAACGGGCCCCATTCCCTAACATGGTACCTGGCAAGGGCGGCAACATCAAATTCTATAAGATTATCCGACATAATCATGTTCGGTGATATGGAGGTTTCATCCTTAACAAATAATTTTTTCAAATAGAATAAATAAGGACTGTAATTTTCAGAACCAAACGATGGATGATATTTGTAAACTGTGTCATTCCTCAATTTCACTTTTTGGATTATGAGACCGGGCTCTTTAATGTCGATTTTGTTACCCTTTCCTTCATTCTTTTCTAAGAAAGCTTCCTTATCTCCTATCTCATCAAGCCAACTATCAGTATAGGGTTTAATTTCCTCCATATCTGTTAACCTTACCTGTTCACAGGGAACATCATAAAATTTTGTCAATTGCTGCAAAAAGGCAAGCTGATTTAATTTATATCCGCGAAAGTCAGGATGGTCCGGATATGCTACCTCACAAAGGGATTCAGGTGAAATCCAATTCATTTTTGTGTAATCAAAACAGTATGTTTGAATATCTACCAGTTGTTGTTTGAATTTCTCACGTTGCTTATGATAAGCGGGGTTCAAAATCAGGCTGATCAAGTTCGTTTGTCCTACTGTAAAAAGGTTGCTGTAGGTATGCTCTTTTGCAACATCATTCCAATACAGTGAATCGCGGAAAGTCTTCTTTTCAAATTGAATAATATGATGATATACCGTCAGCACTCTCACATTTTCTTTGCTCCAGGCTTGGTCGAGCAATTCAGTAGCTTCCTCTGAAGTGATCAGGTCATTCTCTCGCAACGCAAACAGGTATTCCAGCATGCCCATAACCTGAGCTTCCACATCAGCTTGTATGGTACCCCTGCTAAACTTTGGATCAAGCTGCTTTTCCACGCGTTCAAAATCTCTCTTGAACCGCTCAAAAACCTCCGCGCCTTCAATACGTTTTGCAACCGCTAATTTGAGCACAGCCTTGCGCTGAGGTTTTAAGAAAGATTCAAGACCTGAAAGCAGGATGTAATTAGAGTTTACGGTATTTCTTATTTCTTCATTGCTTAAACTATCCAGCCATTGATACGATGTATTCTGGATGGCTTGCCTAAAAATTTTATAGCCCGGATTAATGATGACCGTATCCCTCAGGATGGGCTCATTGTTGTATTTCTGCAACACGTTGAGTAGTACGCGTGCCCGCTTTTGTTGCAATCGCGTATTGCGTTGATCATCGCCTTCTATTGAAGAGTACCCCTCCACGGTTGCATGCAAAATACTGTAACTATTGTTTCGCAAATAGTCTATAACTGATTGAATACTTTCTTCCTGGGCCTCTGCTCTGTTTTTGTCAAAATAAATTTCAAACTGCTGGTGTACAGTCTGCCGGCTGGGCATTCGGTAAGGGGTGTATTTAAATTTACCGATACCATACCCTTTCATTTTTCTCAATTCATGAAAACGATTGAACGGACTGCACGTTGCTGTGTCAACAACAGGTAGCTGCGGAGCATAAGCGACTGGAAGTTGATCTGTTTTATAGCGAACCTTTTTGAACAACGTACTGCCTATATCAATTGTTAGGGCACTATCGAGCTCTTTCGTAGTGAATGAGTATAAAGGCACCCAATTATACTTGAAGAAAGGGCCAGCGTGTTTACCTGAAAAAAACTTTTCAGTATTTCGTTTGTAGCCTCTCAAAAGCCTTTCCTTTGTCGCTTTGTTTTTAAAAAAGATTGTGTCGCTCGTAAGCCTTGCTATCTCCGCTTCAATAAAGGGCAACCCGAATTCATAAGCCTCTTCTCTGGTAAAGTTGATGCGCGCTTCAGTATTACTTCCGGTTATTTTAAATTTTTTAAAGTAGGCCGGAAGTTTGTCAGAGTTATTATTCTCAATTAAACACCTGCCTTCATGTTGACTAACCTGTAGGCGATAACTCGTCTTATACTTCTTTTTACCGAATGATAAATCGCGGTAGGTAATGGTTATTAGATCATTTTCTTCAAGCGATTGGGCCTTTATCCCAAATACAATAAACAATAAAAGGATAGGAGCAATAAGCTTGTGCATGAGGTAGATTGGGTAATTCCTTATCAGGTTACAATAAACTTAAGCTGCATGAGCTGATTAATCCCACTCTTTTAAAGCAACACTTATTGCGGTAGCAAATTCATTTCTATAGGTATTCAACTTTGGGTCAATATCTAATTCCGATGCGTATCGACTTCCATTTGATATTTTAATCGGAATCTCATTAATTTCTCCGACCCAATTAAACTCTTTACCATCAGGCTTTTGATTATGAACATGAACAATCCGGTCAGGGCTTAACTCAATTGTTGTCACATATGTGTCACCCGGAAATTTAATTTTTACTACAGCTTTCATTTGACACAGTGCCTAATATAGGTATTTAGGATATAGGAATTTAATTCATCTACTTTCGTAAACTTTAAAACCTAAATCTACAGAATTAAGGTAAGCTCGTTTTTATATCCGCCACCATGAGATAAAACATTATATCGTTTAAGTAGGTAGAAAGTTGAGTAGATCATTAGAAACATTATGGCCCAAAATGGATAAGTAACTTCGGCACCCCATTGATAGCACCCATTGAGTCCAGTGGTATTAGAATTAATAAGGTTAGCAAAAATGAGATAATAGAACTTAAAATAACTCTACTCCATAACCCGCTTGCAAACCTCTTCAATTTGTTTAGGTCGTTTTTTAAATTGTTATTCATTAGATAGTCTTAGACTTATAATATTTACTAAAAATAGAGTTTTTAAACCCAAAAAAATAGCGTTGAAAAAGATATCCCAGTCTTTGCTTATGGAATTTTAAAACCCTTCCTTGTGGAATATGAAAACTAAACTTTTTTTAATCCTTGCATTTTATTCAGCTCTAAGCTGCACAACCCAAGCAGATAAAGAAAAAGGTAATGAGATTTATAACAAGCGTAATGCGGAAAATTATTACATAAATGGAACAAAGCATTATTACAATGGAGATTATCTGAAAGCTGAAATGGACTTCCACAACGCATTAAACATTAACCCTAATGATGCAAAACTAAATTACTACATGGGTTTGGTAAAAGATATTAGTGACGAATCAACAAGAAGCAAGCAATGGGCCAAGGGAGTAGTAAATGGAACTAAAGCGGAATTATACATAGGAGAAGCAATAAAATTCTTTAATAGGGCAATAGAGATAGATTCTGCATTTTTAGACGCACATTTTCAAAGAGCCGACATTAGAAAAACTCTACAGGATTACCGAGGAGCAATTGACGACTATAATAAGATGATAGAAATTGATTCAACCAATATAGATGCTTTTTGTGGAAGAGGGCAAGTAAAAGAAAATTACTTAAACGACAAGCGAGGTGCGTTGGAAGACTTTAGCCTAGCAATAAAGATTGCTCCCGAAGATGCGCAGGCCTATTTCCAGAGATCAGAACTAATGTACGATATGAAAGACTACCGCAGAGCTATTGCAGACTACAATAAGATAATAGAAATTTGTTCTAAGCCTGATTCTCACTGCGTCTCTGATCAAACATATTACAATAGAGGATTGGCAAAAATTATGCTAGCGCAAGTGGATGGTGGATGTTTAGATCTGAGAAAAGCGAGTGAATTAGGAGTGAACGATGCTTATCAAGCAATTATAGATTACTGCAATTAGCCTGTCGACCCAGTTAGCTTGTGTTTGCAACGCGTGCAAAAACACTGTTGTTTGGATTCGTTGAAATACTGAGATTACTATACAGAGCACAGAGCAAAAGGGTCTATTGGAAGTTGAAATACTGAGTTGAATAAGCGTTGCACACGTTACAAACGCGCCCTAACCTTGGCAAATCAAATAATACTTGATTCTTTCTCATTGGAATCTATGTACCATTTTTTGATACTCACTCTCTGAACAATACAGGATATTCATCATGGAAGCCTACCAAAGACGGAATATCTCTTATTCCTCATCGTTTATATTCCCTGTTGGGAAGGAAAACATAGGCCAAGTTTTAGCAATCTCACTCTTCGTACCTGTTTGTTTGGGGTCTTGCTTAAAAATACCTGGAACTCGTTTTGGATAGCCTAAATAAAAAATCTTAAGAAGATCATATTCCATTTTATGTTGTAGATCTTCATCACGATCAATTGGAACAATAATAGCTGCACCAATTTTATTGTCTGAACTATGCTTAATACTAAACTCAAAATACACTGTTGGGACCGGCCCATTCATGTTGGAGAGAAAACTATTGCCTCCATATTGCCTAACTTCATACCCTTTAAATTTTTCTCTAAGGTATTTATTGAGTACGTCTTGATGACGAGACCACCAATCTTCTTTTACTTTTCTTTCTTTTTGTAAAGTTGATTGACTCTTATAATTCTTTGCATAATAACCTCCACCAATTACTAAGCCAGCAATTATTATCCATACTAAAATTATTACTTCCATTTATTAAGAGATTAGTACCTTGTTTCAATTAAGTTAAAATTCAACCTTACTCCTAAATTTTTTAAAATTTAACTTTTAATTAAAGTATCTAAAGGTTTAATTAGAAAAGCTACTCCAATCCCTTCTCTTTCATCTTATTAAATTCTCTGAACCTGCGGGTCATGGCTACACCAAAGCCGGTCATTAATACAAGGGTGCCAAGCCACAGTACGTTTACAAAAGGTTTTTCCAGTGCCTTGATTACAACCCAATCTTTTTGGCGTGATTGGATGCCCAGGCTTATCTCATCTGTTTCCGGATGTATATTCATTAATGAAATTTTTAGTCCGAGGTCGGAAATCACGTCCGGAATAATACCTCCGCGCGCATTTGATCC
>JANNQJ010000159.1:0-1883 GCA_031400675.1 Cyclobacteriaceae bacterium | reverse complement strand
TACTCGAACACGAGGAGCTGTTATTCTCTCGTTTACTTTGAAAGGTTCTTCTACAAAACGCCTTGGCCCTCTATTGAACGGCCTGCTACTACTACCTGGTAAAATTGCCACCTATTGGGTTTAAGTTTTCTTAAGTCTATACAGTTCGATTTGGCTCATTTTTGCCAATCAGGGCGCAAATATCGCCAATATTTACATTATTCAAAATAATAATCAAGCCTGAGCCCAAGCCCCAAGTCCTATTTTGGAGGTGCAACTTCCTCTGCAAACTTAGTCGCAAATTCATCCAGGCTAACCGATCCTTGATCTCCAGCCCCATGTTTTCGTATGGCCACTTTCTTCTCCAACACCTCCTTTTCACCTACAATAAGCATGTATGGCACCTTTTTAACTTCAGCATCACGGATCTTACGCCCGATTTTTTCGTCTCTGTCATCTAAAAATCCTCTTATATCTAAGGCTTTCAAGGTATCGATCACATGCTGACCATAGTCATTGAATTTTTCTGAAATAGGTAATACTGCAATCTGCTCTGGTGCGAGCCACAATGGGAAGTTACCTGCACAATGTTCTATCAAAACAGCTACAAATCTTTCCAGCGAACCAAACGGGGCTCTGTGAATCATAACAGGACGGTGCTTCTGATTGTCGGATCCAATATATTCCAGTTCAAAACGCTGAGGCAACTGATAGTCGACCTGAATGGTGCCCAACTGCCAGCTTCTTCCAAGCGCATCCTTCACCATAAAGTCAAGCTTGGGGCCATAGAAAGCTGCCTCACCTTTTACCGCTACCGTGACAAGGCCACGTTCATCGGCTGCCTCCTGTATTTCTCTTTCAGCTCTGTCCCAAAGTTCATCCTCGCCAATGTACTTCGCCTTATTTTCAGGATCGCGAAGGGAGACCTGCGCTGTAAAGTTTTCAAACCCGAGTGATTTAAAAACATGTAGTACCAGATCAATAACTTTAATGAACTCTTCTTTTACCTGATCGGGTCTACAGAAGATATGAGCATCATCTTGTGTAAAGCCACGAACACGCGTAAGACCATGCAACTCTCCACTTTGTTCATAACGGTACACTGTTCCGAATTCCGCATACCGAATCGGAAGCTCCTTGTATGATCTTGGCTTAACTTTATATATCTCGCAGTGATGCGGACAATTCATTGGCTTTAATAGGAATTCTTCACTTTCGTCCGGTGTCTTAATGGGTTGAAAAGAATCCTTACCGTATTTTTCGTAATGCCCTGATGTAACGTAAAGTTGCTTACTTCCAATATGCGGTGTTACTACAGGATCATAACCCGCTTTAATTTGCGCTTTGCGCATGAACTGTTCTAACCGTTCACGAAGGATTGTTCCTTTCGGTAACCAAAGCGGAAGACCCATCCCTACTTTTTCTGAAAAGGCAAATAACTCTAACTCCTTTCCAAGTTTACGATGGTCGCGTTTTTTTGCTTCCTCCAGCATGAAGAGATATTCCTCTAACTCTTTTTGTTTTGGAAATGTAATTCCATAAACGCGGGTGAGCATTTTATTTTTCTCATTTCCGCGCCAGTATGCACCGGCAACGTTTAGAAGTTTTATGGCTTTAATAAATCCGGTTGATGGAATGTGCGGGCCACGACATAGATCTGTAAAATTACCTTGCTTGTAAAAAGTGATTGCCCCGTCCTGTAAACCTTCAATGAGTTCTAATTTATAAGGATCAGCTTTCTTTGTGAAATAATCAACTGCATCTTTTTTTGGAACATCACTACGAACAAAAGTGTTGTTTGCCTTTGCGAGTTCCATCATCTTCTTTTCAACAGCAATCAGCTCCACATCACCAAAGGGTTTTTCACCTAAGTCGACATCGTAGTAAAAACCATTTTCTATGGG